>JADHXR010000040.1 GCA_016782865.1 Phycisphaerae bacterium | reverse complement strand
ATGGGTTTATACAAGAACAAAATGCATTAAAATAAAGAATAAGTGTTGTCTTTAGTGGCTACACATCTGGGTCTAAAATAGCACCTAACATCTTTTCTCTAAATAGGTTAGAATGAAAGTACAGAAGGAACATTTGTTGTACTTTTCGAGAAAGTTCCTATTACACAAGTACTTACAAAACATCTTCTGCAAAATGGAAATGGCCAGTTTCATAACCAATTGTTGTTATTCGACTTATAACGGGACAGTAGTGTGACGAGATATCTACCAGGTTTTGCGATACGCGTCAGGGGGGGATGAAGAAGAAGGCATCGCAACCTAGCAAGCCCCCTATAGAGACGACTCTCAAAGCACTTCTGTGTGCAGCCAATTGAAATGGCGGCCTCACGCAACGACAAATCCTGCACATAGTAAAGTTGCAGCGCTTGTTTTTGCTCATTACTCAACCTGGCCATCACCTGTTCAAGCCGTTCATTCATCTCCTTCAGGTGGACTGCTGTTTCGGGGATCGAGGAAGCAACACTCCGATGCAAAGAACCTAGAGATAGACGCTGCAATAAAACCCGTGTCTTTGCCTGAAGCCGCTTTTCCTCAAGGCATATATTACGGACATAGGCATGGATATAGGTCCTGATACTTGCCTCTCCT
This sequence comes from Phycisphaerae bacterium, assembly GCA_016782865.1. Lineage (GTDB taxonomy): Bacteria > Planctomycetota > Phycisphaerae > Sedimentisphaerales > Anaerobacaceae > SG8-4. The sequence goes on along the minus strand of JADHXR010000040.1, from coordinate 48,162 downwards.
CGGTATTCCTGTCTACGGGCCCACAGGCGTGCGAAGGTCTCCTGAACAATATCTGCCACGGATGCATCGCGGCCTCCTAAGGCTGCGGCGTAGGTCGCTGTCAATGGCAGGTACTTCCTATAGAGTACCTCAAAAGCGGTGGAATCGCCCTGGTGTATGCGCAGCATAAGTCCCGCGTCCTCGTCAGAGTCTCTACCACATTCGTATTTCACGTCATTGTGCACGCTTTACCTTCGGAGGACCACTACTCAACCATGCTTTCTCGGGACAGGCGTGCTTTTTCTTTCGCTTGGGCTATCTCAGCGATGACAGAATGACTATTCAGCTTGGGCTCCAGCGGTTTCACCATACCGTATTTTATCAGCCACAGGACGTGCCTGGCGCACAAGTCCTGGGGTTGCCCTGTTTCCCTGCTGGTATCTTCCACGAGGGCTCCAAACGAGATGGGCCAATCACGGAGTCGAGATAGGAGTCCCTGAAAGACGGCCGGATGAAAGACGGGCCGCATCTCAGGAGGCAATTGGACCTCCGTAGTGGCGTGAGCAAAATCCATCGGGCTATCTTCAGATAATAGGCAGAGTTGTGTTTCCGAGGTAATGAGGGCGGAGGGGTAATGGGCGAACTGCCGAAAATACGCCGGAGCAAAGATGTTTTCTCGGTTTTCACAAGCCCATTCCTGAACATCGATGTGATCAAATCTGTCACGGCACTCATCCCATAGTGCCATATACTGTTTGATGACGCACGGCCACGCATATAACTCCTCTGCCCGTTTTCGCCCTGCTTCACCTAAATGACGGCATCCCTCTGGATCAGTCACAAGCATGTAAAGGGCGTGATACAACGCATCCACATCCACGGCAACAGATTGAGCGATCAGAAGGTGATTCAGTGTCCAAGGGCGTAACATGGATAGGTCCGCCGCCTGCGCATCGCACTGGGCCCAATAAGTCGGAACGCGTACTCCCGTCTCCCCATGAACAACGGTCTCCTTGTACCCATCCCAATCCGATACGATAGTCGGCAGTCCACAGGCCATTGCCTGGATCACAGTCAAACCAAATGTCTCCTGGATATTATCAGCCAGCGACACGAAAATGTCCGCAGCACCGTAGTACTGTCTCATCGTTGCCTGCCCAACATTTGTGTCTATTTTCACCACAGATGAAAGCCCGTGCTCATTCACAAATTCCTGAATCAACTTGGACTCCTTCCCCTTCGTTCTCATGTCGTCTCCGGCCAGGACGACATGAAAAAAGTCCGTCCCAAGGACCGCCGTGAGACGACTCAGCGCTATCAGGAAGGGACGAAGGTCCATTTTGTCATGAGTTGAAATCCGTCCTGGGCACAGGATGATGCACGCTTTTGCGGGCAATCCAAGCAGTTCCCTGAACTCTACCTTGTTCTCCGCGGGTTTCCAGTAGTCTACATCGACGCCCAAGGGGATGACTTCCATGCGGCCGCGAAAAGTAGGAACTCGCATGCCCAACAGGCTGGAAAACCTCTCCGTGAGTATGTTCATGGATCTTTCGAGCACTTCACGACCCGCTCGGCTCGTACAGACAATGGCATCGCACGGCAGAAGATGATTGCAGAGCATCTCTGTCCACAGGGGCATGAATTTAGCATAAGATATCGAGTGCGTCATGACTGTGCCGGGCGCCAACGGATGACCGAGAAAATGACGTATAGCAAGCAGTTGATTAAGTTCTATATCAGTTTTGTGAATCACGTGGTAATTGTTCTTTTTGAGGCGGTCAAGTGGTAACGCCCCATCGTAGATGAGTATCTTCTGCGGATCCCATCCTTTGGACCGGATGTACTCAGCAATGTCTTCGTCACTCTCTTTTCCGCGTCCCAAAAGAAAATGATGACAGTCGAAGTCACCATATTGAATAAGGCTTTCGTCAAACCCAATCCCCGCCAGCTTAGCCCCAAGACGCATCCCCTTGATGTCGCCATCACTATTTGTCGTTTCAAACAAACCCAGTGTTCCAAAAATCTTGCTCATTGCACTTACTCCCTAAACTAACGTAACCTCACTATGCCTACACTTTGCTGTTGGGTGCACATATGTGGACCGTCAGCGCCTACCTCGTTGCATGCTGAATACGGAAACACGTATTGGCAAAGCCGGCAGTCCAACTGGAGAGAAGACTTGACACATCTACGCCGATATGCTCTTCTCTTAAATGCATAAGCGACCAGAGCTGCAGCAATTGGACTGAGTAATCCTACTTTGTCCATATTGCCTACTCCTTCATAATGTTAGTTCAATGCGTTTCGCTTTCTTCCTCAGGCTGCTCATTTCATACTTTTGTATGTCGTATATTAGCATCATGGTGGCTCATGGTAGCCGACAGACTCTCGTGATTTTCGTGCCCTGCGAATACGGGAGTGCCAGCCGGGCGCATGGCGCCCCCTCGTCCCTCTGCACCCCAAGCGTGCGGAACTAAAAAAACGCTTGACTTCTCCCGGCCAAGGTGTTAAAAGTAAATCATCCGCCAACGGCGCACAAACATGCTCCTTTGGTTGGACCGGGTGGACCAGCAATCGCTTTCAACGGTTGGTTGCTGGTTCACTGCTTTTTCAGCCTTGTCGCTTTCTCAGTTTCTATCGCACGCGCTGCCCGCGTGCTACTCACTGTATCCTTCAGAGCCGTTCCAGTCACCTTCTTGCTTCAAGCACATGAGGAATACCACACCTTCTGAACTCAGACATGGCGAGCCGATCACCACCCGTGGCCGACAGTATTGAGTTGACCATATCTGGATATAGTCCCTCTACTATAGTTAGTGTGAAGAACATCCTAAAGCCCTCGTTTTTTTTGAAAATTCCCCAAGAATCTGTAAGGCTGTTGTTTCCCGGATTCACAACATAGATTTTCAACTTTCACAATGGAACAACTACTCCTGAACGCTAATTATGTCTCTTCGAGGAAAGAGGCCAATTCTCTCCGCAACTTCTTGCGAGCACGGTGGAGACGGCCCTCAAGAGCTTTGGGAGAACAGCCAAGCATCTTTGATGCTTGGCAAAGAGGGATATCTGCGGCCTGAGACATCTCGAGGGCTTGTCGTTGCTTGGCGGTCAACCTGGCTTTTGCTCGTTCGAGAGCATCGTTCAAATCCTTGGAATGAAACCCAGCTTCCGGTTGAGACAGATTATTGTGAGAATCCCCGTGATATTCTGGACGCTCTTCTAAGCCTATTCTTGCAGCCTTGCGGGACTGTCTTGTCTCCTCGTTCAGGGTGTGTCTGGCAATAGCCAACAGATAAGTCAGGAAAGACGATTCTCCCCGGAAGTTTTTGCGCTGTTGCCACAAGCGAGTGAAGACCTCCTGAATGACATCGTCTGGCGATATGTGATGACCATGAAACTTGGCAATAAAGCGTCTCAGAATCGGGTAAGACCGATAATGAAGACGGTTGAACGCTTCAACGTCACCCCTAGCTACTCTTCGCATTAGCTTAGTGCCTTCGTCAGTCCTCGAGTCATATTTGGCCACGCGTCTCAGGCTCATCACAGCGAACCTTATACAGGACGTTGTCCCTATCATAGTCGGAGGTTGGATGGAAGATGCCTCGGAATTCCTATGATGGACTACCATTCAGCCAGACTCCGTCCCCGTCGGTGTCGTGTCCAGACCAGTTCGGCTCACGATCATCGCGGTGCTGCGATAGAGGACCCAGCACACACTCACACTCTGATGAGAGCCTGAATCCCACAGCTATTTCTTGTGGTAACTACTTATCTCTTGGCCAAGTTCTTTCGTTTATTCGGCCTTCTATAATAAAGGCGTTTGCCAGACCCCAAATGTAGACTCCTATTTTCGTTTTTTTCATTTTTTGAAAAATTGTGAAGACCGCCCGCCCACAAGCCAGAGCAGGTTTATTGGATTTCCCTCGACAGACAGAGTTGTATTGATACAATAATGTGTAAAGGTTCACGAATTCTGGGGGAATTAAAAGGGAATTAAAAGTGTCCGGAATTAAAAGTGTCCGGTACTTTTTAGGCTTGCCATTGTTCATCCCATATGTAGAATCACTCCTATGTCGAGACCAAAAAGGATAGCATTGGGCGGATATGTTTATCATGTGCTCAATCGGGCCAACGGCCGCCTGCGCATATTTCGAAAGGATGACGACTTTCTCGGTTTCGAGCAGATCATGGCTGAGCGTGCGGAGCGGTTTTGCATGCGTATTTGCGGCTACGGACACCTCTAATTCGCCCGGAAGTATTTGCACAGAATCTAATAACCGAACAGGTCGAGTGCCCTCTTGTAGAGTCTTTTGGAACAAAGACATTTCTTTCCCTTGCCCTTCGGTAGCTATGGGCAAGGGAAAGAAATAGTCTCGACGAGCAATTTGCCTGAGCAGTGAGCGAAAAGTTCACAAAGGCCATGCCATCAAGCCCGTTCGGCTTCGCTCAGGGCAGGCTCTGCGACTGGCATGGCCTTTGTCGCCCGGAGCCACTGCGGTTCGATGGAGATAGCATGAACATCCGCGAAGCAGTCAGACGGGCACAGGTTCCTTGAGTTAGAGTTTTGTCCACAAACCTTGGGCCGTTAATGACTTTTTGGTTGCGGCCAAGGGCTGCGCTGGGTACCTTCTGTTCTATATTTGATTTGGGTTGCTGGATGAATCTTCCGGAGAGAATCAGCATCGAGAGCCATACGATAACTGTCGTGCCGAGATATGCCGAGACCGACAAGGGCGGGGTCGTTCATCACAGTGTCTACCCGGTGTGGTTCGAGATGGGGCGCACCGAGCTTTTGCGCGCCAACGGGTTGGTCTATGAGGATCTTGAACTGGCCGGTGTGTTTTTTGTCGTAGCTCATCTCAGCATCAAGTATCGCCGGCCCGCACAGTACGATGAGCAACTGACGCTGGAAACGACCTGCTCGAAGGTCACGGCCAGCAGGGTCGACCATACCTACAAGTTGACGAGTTCTGACGGAGTGATCCTGGCCGAGGGCACGAGCACGTTAGCCTGTGTCAGCGCCGAGGGTAAGGTTCGGAGGATACCAGAGTTTATGTACCCCGAATCGCAGAAAGAAGCCTAAATTTCAAATTTCAAATTTCAAATCTTAAATTGATCTGATATGATCTGCTCTTTGGTTGCGAAATAGACAATCTTAAATTTGAAATTGAGCTATTTATGGTTTCAGACAAAAAAGAGAATTGTGGTCTGTTTGGCATTTTTGGTGATGCCGAAGCAGTTGAAAAGACGTACTTTGGCTTACACAGCCTTCAGCATCGGGGGCAGGAATCGGCGGGGATCGCATCGAGCGACGGCGAATCGCTCCAGTGCTATACCGCAATGGGTACGGTCAGCAGGGTCTTCCGCTCAGGCAGGGCTATCTTTGACAAGTTGGCCAACTCCATAGCGATTGGACACGTCCGGTATTCGACGACGGGCGCCAGCCGGGCCGTAAACTCTCAGCCGCTCCTGGCGGAGTACTCCCGAGGCCAGGTAGCCGTGGCGCATAACGGCAACCTGATAAATGCTCCTCGGCTGCACGACGAGTATGAGGCGTACGGGAGTATCTTCAAGTCCACGAGCGATACCGAGGTGATTATTCATTTGCTCGCCAAGCCGACCCACGTCAGCAATCCGGATCCGCTGGCGCATGTGTTGAACCATCTGCAGGGCGCGTATAGCCTGCTCTTCCTGTTTGCCGATCGCATCGAGGCGGCTCGCGATCCCTACGGGATCAGACCCCTGTGCATAGGTCAAACCGAGCAGGGCGCTTATGTCGTTGCCAGCGAGACGTGTGGTTTGGATGCCATTGGGGCTCGGTTCATCCGCGAAGTTGAGCCCGGTGAAATCGTGCGACTGGATAAAGACGGTCTGTCCAGCAGGTTTTTCGTTACGCCCGGGACCGTCACCCCGGCCCACTGCATCTTCGAGCACGTCTATTTCGCCAAGCAGAGCAGCACTATTTTCGACGAGAATGTCCACGGATTCAGAAAAAAGCTCGGAAGACGGCTCGCCGCCGAACACCCTGTCGAAGCCGACGTGGTTATACCCGTGCCGGACTCGGGAACCTCGGCGGCGATAGGGTATGCTCAGCAGAGTAAGATACCCTTCGACATGGGAATAGTCAGAAGCCATTACGTGGGCCGGACGTTCATCTCTCCGGACCAGAGATCAAGGGAGTTGGAGGTAAGGCTCAAGCTGTCGGTGGTAGATGAAGCTGTGGCCGGCAAACGCATTGTCGTGGTGGATGATTCAATTGTGCGCGGCACTACGACAAGAGGCAAGATCAGGGCGTTGCGCCAAGCCGGAGCGAAGAAGATCCACATGCGGGTAAGCTGCCCGCCTCTGAGGTTTCCCTGTTTCTACGGGGTAGATTTTCCCACCAAAGAAGAGCTGCTGGCGAACAACCGCGATCTTGAGCAAATCAGGGAATTTCTCGAGGTTGACAGTATTGGCTACATGTCACTGAAAGGGCTTCTTCAGTGCGCGGCCTTGCCCGCGGATCACTACTGCGCAGCCTGCTGGGACGGCAAATACAGAATACCGATTGATGTCGCTGTCAACAAATTCGCCATGGAACACTACCAGATGAACATGTTTGATGAATTGGACTAAATTTCTAATCATTATTCTGTCCGCCAATGGGTAAGCATATCAGCTACGAACAGTCCGGAGTCAGTATTGACGCCAACGACCGGATGGTCAGGCAGATCTATTCGGCCGTCGCCAGCACGTTTGGCCCGCGAGTGATCGAATCGAAGGATGGCTTTGCAGGGATGTTTCGTCTGGATTACGACGAAAGGCTTTTCAAAAGGAATTACAAGAACCCTGTTCTCGTGGCCTGCACTGACGGCGTGGGCAGCAAGGTTCAACTGGCGGGTGAGATGAAGAGATTTGACACCGTCGGCATCGATCTGGTGGCAATGAGTGTCAACGACATGCTCGTTCAGGGCGCCGAGCCGTTATTCTTCCTGGACTACCTGGCGGTTCATAAGCTGGAGCCGGAATTTGTGGCCGAGATTGTAAAAGGGATCGCGGCCGGGTGCCGTCAGGCTGACTGCGCGCTAATCGGCGGAGAAACCGCTGAGATGCCGGATACGTATTCGCCGGGTGATTTCGACATGGCCGGCTTTGCGGTTGGCGTCATCGAGCGAAAGAAGATCATCACGGGCCGGATCATTAGACAAGGCGACGTGGTTCTCGGTCTTGCTTCGAACGGATTGCACAGCAACGGATATACGCTCGTTCGCAATATCTGTTTCAAACGAGCCGGGCTCAAGATGACCGACCGGCCCGAAGGGCTCGGCGGCGCCGTGCTGGGCGATGTTCTGCTTCAAGCCACCCGGATATACGTTCGTCCGCTGACAAAACTGCTCTCGAAGTACAAGGTCAAGCGAGTCGTCCACGGGATGGCGCACATTACCGGCGGAGGACTGGTGGGCAACATTCCGCGAGTATTGCCGAAGGACTGCAATGCGGTGATAAAGAAATCAAGCTGGCCCAGGCACGACGTCTTCACATTCTTGCAGGATGCCGGCCCCGTCGAAGAAGAGGAGATGTTCCGGGTTTTCAATATGGGGATAGGGTTTGTACTCGTAGTAGCTGAGGATTTCGCCGATTCGATAACGAAAAAGCTGACGAAATTCGGCGAGAAGGTCTATCGCGTAGGCAGGATAACCACGGGGACCGGCAAAGTGGTCCTGAAATGACATGCAGGAGGCAATAGTATGAGCGGCATTTTCGGAGTAGTCTCAAAGGGAAACTGTGCGGAAACACTTTTCTATTCCACGGATTATCACTCACATCTGGGCACCGAATACGGGGGCATTGCCGTGCTCAACGGCGGTGACTTCACGCGTCAGATACACAACCTGAGTCAAAGTCAGTTCAAATCAAAATTCTATGATGACTACGAACGCATAAAGGGCAACAAGGGCATCGGCGTTATCAGCGACTACGACGAACAGCCAATCTATCTGAACTCAAGATTCGGGCCGTTCTGCATAGTCACCAGCGGATTTGTGGAAAACGCCGAAGAGCTTGCGACAGATTTGCTGAACAAGAGAGTATCTTTCAGTGAGGTCAGCGGCAGGGCGGTCAACACTCCCGAATTGATGGCAAAGTTGATCAACCAGGGCGACAATTTGATCGACGGCATAGAGAAAGCGTTTGACGCCATTAAGGGCTCGTGTTCGCTCCTGTTGCTGCACGCCGATGGAATATATGCCGCGAGGGACAAACTCGGATATACGCCGCTGATTGTCGGCAGGCGGTCGGATGCGTGGGCAGTGACTGCCGAGACGAGTGCCTTTCCGAACAACGAATTCGAGGTCGTAAAGAATACCGAACCGGGTGAGGTCGTTCTGCTCAATGACGATGGGATGGTGCAGAGCAAACCCGGTTCCGATGGCATAAGTCAAATATGCACGTTCCTCTGGATCTACACGGGTTTTCCCGCGTCGGACTACGAGGGAGTAAATGTGGAGATCGTGAGAGAGAGGTCTGGGCGGTACCTGGCAAAGCGTGACAAGGATACCGACGTTGATCTGGTATCAGGTGTTCCGGATTCCGGCGCCGCTCACGGATTGGGATATGCCATGGAATCGGGCAAGCCGTTCCGGCGCCCTTTGGTGAAATATACGCCGGGATACGGCAGAAGCTATACGCCGCCTTCGCAGCGGACACGTGACTTGATCGCAAAGATGAAGTTGATACCTATTCGCGAGGTGATTGAAGGCAACAGCATAGTCCTGTGTGAGGATTCGATCGTCAGGGGTACCCAGCTCAAGAACTTCGCAATCAGAAAGCTGTGGGATTGTGGGGCCAGGAAGATACATGTCAGGCCAGCGTGTCCACCTCTGATGTTTCCGTGCAGGTTCAACCTCTCCACGCGTTCGGTAGACGAACTTGCCGCGCGCAAAGCCATTCGCAGCCTGGAACATCGAGACATTGAGGATGTGTCGGCATACATGGACCACAATTCCGAGAAATACAAAAGAATGGTCGAATGGATTGCCCGAGACCTGGACGTATCGACGCTGAGATATCAGACGGTGGACGATATGGTCGAGGCTGTTGGTCTGCCAAGGGAGAAGCTCTGTCTCTATTGCTGGACCGGTGAATGTCCGAAATCGACATGCCCGAAGAAGGCGATCGACATAATCGATGTCAAAAAGCCATCTGCAGGGAAACCGGCAGAGAAAGAGGTCACGCTGTAGGTTTATGATCAAAAGAGAGGACCGAACGAGTCACTGGGGCCGAGCCGTGGTCGACAAGGGCGTGGCCGAGTTCGTCGCGGCGTTGCTGATATACTCTGCCTTTGCTGTCTATCTGTATCGGCCGTATTTCAAAGGCTTCGACAGATGGCAATACCTGCTGGTGGTGAACGCTTCGCTGGCCTCCTCGGGCTGTTACCTGCTCAGCCGGCGCTGGGTGGTGGGATTTGCTGAGTCTTTTCTTGCCGGAGCGATCTATGGCTTCGGGCCGTTCACACTTGGATTGGCAAAGTTTCACCCTGCGGCAGGCTTCTTGGTTGCAGCCATACCCTGGCTGTTCTGCCCGGCCGCGTTCGGCCCCAAGGCCAAGTGGCGCTCGCTGCGCGTGCCGTTGGCTGCTCTGCCCTTTCTGGCGATCCTTCTGTTTTTCCAGATATCGGCGCGTTTCGGATTATATCCAATCCCGATAAGACTTAAACTGCATTTCGCAGACTTGGGCCACATGCTGGCTCCTCTGGTCGCAGCCAGACGACAGACGACCTTAGTCGGCTTCTATCATGTTCCGATAGCGCCGCTGATCATGGGTATCGCAATGTTTATGGCTCCGCTCAAACTTCTGGGAACCGGCGGCATCGCCCAGAGAGTAAAATCAACCGCGGCCCTGGCGACTCGGCGATTCGGTATTATCGCAATTTTTGCCGGCGGAACGCTACTGGCCTTTTGCGATTCGTATCTTGATATCAGCCCCGTCATATTCTTCGCAATCAGCACGCTCTTCTGCTCGATACTCGCAGGTGCCGGCATGCAGGCTCTGGTCTGGGCCGGCCCGGCAGACAGAAAGTGGCTCTTGCTCACCTCAATATTGATGGGAATCTTTGCCGTCGTGGCATTGCTTTTGGCGACAGAATACTTCCAGTCATTCCTGGGGACAACCGACGCATACGCCCTGCTTCTCACCGAGTCGGGCAAAATGTACCTGCTCGGCGCAATCGCCCTTGCGATTCTTTTCTTTATGGCCCGTGCAAAATTGCGGCTGCGCCCAATCCGCCTGGCCCTGCTGTGGGCCCCGATAGCGATCGACTTCTTTCTCGGCGCAACAGAGATAGTCGACAAAACGCTCTGACAATTCTGAACTCTCAATTCCAAATTCAGAACGTTTCGCGCTCGACTTGCCCGAGATAGAACCGTCCGTCATTGCGCATGAACGTGATGATGGCGTCGAACTGCTGATCTATGAATCGAGTCTCGTTGCTGACAATTGCTATTGCGATAATCGCGCTGGCCTTACTGTCCTGGTGATCGACCTCAGAGATCGAGATGTTGAACCTGCTCTTGAGCCGGCCGATCACGCTCTTGACAATGCTTCTTTTGCCCTTGAGCGAGGTTATCCCCTGCATGGACAACTGGGCTGTCATTACGCCGACTATCATTCTCGATCCTCGATCCTTCATCCTCGATGCTTGATGCTTGATGCTCGATGCTCGATATTCTATACTCGATGCTCGAAACAAATCGAGCAATTGAGATCGGTCATCGAGTTCATTGTACCTTCTTCATTGCTCCTTGTACATAACCGGTGTGATTCATCGCACCCTGCCGATTGTCATTTCGAGCGTAGCGCGTAGGATGGGCAGGTTTCCTGCCCATGCGGTTTTGGTTACGCCATATTATCAGCATGGGCAAACGGGCCTCCCCTGAGCGAAGTCGAACGGGTTGCGCATTCTACCGGGTGCAGGCTCTTGACATGGCGAATGGTTGGGTGTTTCCCTCTGTCATTTCGAGCGGAGCGCAGCGAAGTCGAGAAATCTGCGCCGCGATTGTATAGTCCGTCCCGCTCGAACACAGATTTCTCCACTACATCCCGATTTCATCGGGATTCCGGTCGAAATGACAATGCCTATAAATCCCGTTAACTTGTCAAGAAAGACATTTGTTTCCCTATCCCCTCAAATTATCCCGGTAGTTTCTGCTTATCCCACACCTGTGTCCGGCCGATAAGATCAACTGGCGCAGATATTAGGCACCTATTGCTAAGCAAACCACCAAAGCCGAGATCACGAGCAACGCAGACGTCGGCTGGAATTAGGTATGGTGTCCCCGCATATAGCACAGATATGCATTATTGTGGGCATTAGCAGAGTTATGAGCAGCGGAGTTGCCTATGAAGTATTACACCATCATTCAATTTGTCGATAACTTCCGGCGAGCTAATCCACGTGCTGACAAGCAGGAAATTATCAGAGTGGTCAGCGGCAAATTTGGACTTAGAAAGTATCGCTCAATATATGCTTGTTCAGATTTTGCTGTCCGATTCTCAGCAGCCAAAACCTCATCGTTTTCAAATTGTGTTTGTGGGCTGGCTGCACTGCGACAATTTGATTCAGCACCTTTCATTGTTGTGGTTATTCGCCCTGATACTACGGAGTACCTACTAGCTAATACAACATTCTTGAACAAGATTAGTCATAGTTCGCATGAACTTCGTGTCGACAATATCCGTGGGACGTTTCTAGGGAGCAATATATTGAGGGAGTTTTCTGGATTAGTCAATTGCCCTGATAATTTCGAACTGCTGTTTGCGATGCACCAAGAATTTTCATGGGAGCAAAATTTGGAGAGGCTCGTAGAAGCCACATGCAACATACAAGGGACCGGACACAGATATTGCCCGACTCAAGGTCAGAGGGAAGCAATACTACTGTCACCTCAGATGGCTGCATCACTAACTGGGCAGCCTGAGTATCTTTCTGTGCAGCATGACTTGGCGTCAAGGATAACTGCAAAACGAGAGAAGATTCTGGAGCATTCACAAATCGACAATGTGAACATTCGGGGCAATATGATCGAGCAGGAGATCACTGGCGGAGTTAACAAACATGGCCTTGGCGACATTGTGTACGCTTTGTGCGATGGGATTGAACTCCAGGTTGAGATCAAGACAAAGCTCTTACACCAGGCATCATGCCCGGCAGCATACAACGTAGACAAGGCCCTTGAGGCTCTGGGCAATAGCAAGTCGCTGATCGCTTTCTGTTTTGTGGGCATCGACCCACCTTCACGGACGGTTCTTTCCTCAACAGTCTCAATCTTCGATGGAACTGTTCTTGATGCGACCAGAGTACAGTTTCATTGGGCAGGCAGGAACTCAAGAGGCGTTACTCAGCTTACTGGTGACCTCACAAAGCTATTCAGCACCAGCTTCAAGGAAACCATAGATGTTGCTAAAGCTCAGCAATTTCTTCATGGACTTGTAGAACTGAGCTAAGCAAACAGGGATGTTGTGTCCTTTGTTCCTTTAATCTTTTCCCTGTTTTGGCAACGAGAGACTTGTGTAATCTTTTGCATGGCCAAGGTATTCCGTTCCCAGAAGACACAGTCAGCGTATCCTTGAATGGCTTGATCCAGCTCTGCGAGTTCCAGTCTCCTAGCAGCCCACATACAGTACTCTTCACTGATCTCAATCCCAAAATACCGCCTGTCGAGTTTCTTTGCTGTGACAGCCGTCGTTCCACTGCCGTGGAATGGATCTAGAACATAATCGCGAGGCAAAGTACTGGCCAGAAGCAATTTCGCCAACAACTTTTCGCTTTTCTGCGTAGGATGATCTGTGTTTTCGGGCATTGACCAGAAGGGAATTGTAATGTCTGCCCACAAGTTAGAGGGACATGTGTCACGGAAATCTCCCTGTTTTGTAGATTCCCAGTCTTTAGGATTACCCTTTTCATCTCGATATGGAGCAATAACGCGCCTTCGCAAGTTGACTGCGTCAACGTTAAAGGTGTAGTCATTTGAAACTGTGCAAAACCAAATGTCTTCGCTGGAGTTCTTCCAGTTCCGTTTTGCTCCCCGCCCCTTTTCTCGCTCCCATGTAATGCGATTTCGGATGAACAAATGGTGAGACGCTACTTCAAAAATCGAATGAGAAGTCCTCCAGTCCCCGCAGATATATACAGTCGCAGATGGCTTCAACAGAGGTAGCAGGTCGAAGAAGATGGAATCCAACCATTTAGTATAATCTGTTTCTTTCTTTTGGGAAAATTTTACACCATCGAAAGCCTTGTTAAGGTTGTAGGGCGGATCGAGGAACAAAAGGTCGACAGAAGATCGCGGAATTGCATGAATCCAATCTCGATAATCCCCGTGGGCTATGCCCTCTGGAGGTTTGGCGAGAGGTTGCCGTGGAACACTGCATCGGATATGTTCTGTGAGCCGAACTCGGTCGTTGTCCGTCAGAGTAAGTGTTCTATTGCGAGGGGCACGTAGTTTCTTGTTCATAGTTATCTGGGACATCACTACTCCCTTCATTGCAAGAAGATATTAGACCGTAAGATGATACCTATAAAGCGGAGAATGTCAAGTGGCCCTTGCCCGCATCTAGCGTCCTCAGCAACAAGTGTTCTCGTGTTCGTGGCAAGAGATTCAAGCGGTCAGGACCATCCTCTTGTTGTTGACGAGAGGTTTCTTCTTGTGTTGTAGCGGATGGATTGGAGGCATAACGATAAGTAAGCTCAGTGGCCCAGGAGAATCGGCGGCCCAAAGGAGGCACCGGAGGCGTGGCGTAAACTTCCAAACGCAAAGAGATAAACCTCACCCTATGCCGATCCCTATGTCCTTTGACGTCTGCCCTGACACACAGGGCGGAAAATGGCTTTGGAATTGTGGTGTTATCGGGAGTGCGGTTGGTGTTTCCAGGGCAGCAAAATCGCGGCTAAACCCATAAATATTATAGATTTTATAAAGTTTGACATGTTTAAACATTTTTCCTTGAACCCCTGCCTGATATATGCGATACTATGTATAGATAAAAAGGAGCAAACGCCAAAAATGAAAACTGTAAGTATGACACAGGCAAGGCATGAATTCGCCGATCTGGCAGACCAAGTAAGGATTAATGGAGAGCGTATTTGCATCAGCAAGAACAACAAGCCTGCTCTCGCCCTCGTGCCGTTGGAGGACATGCAATTGCTTGAGATGTTGGAAGATATGATTGACCTGAAAGAAGCCTTGCAGGCACTTAAAGAGCCCGGCAGCATCGGCCTTGAAGCCTTCAAGGAGAAACTCGGAATTTAGCCTTGTGCATGGATGTACGAAGTAGAACTCAAACCTCAAGCGCAAAGATTCATTAAGCGTCAAGGCCAGAAAGTCAAGCGACAGATTATTAGGAACATTGAGGCCCTTCAGGAAGATCCACGTCCACCCAGTAGCAAGCTCTTGGACGGCAGGAAGAAAATATATCGTATTCGCTCGGGGAACTACCGCATCGTCTACCAAGTCAAGGACAAGGTGCTACTCGTGATTGTTGCAAAGGTGGATGATCGCAAAAACATCTACAAGAATCTCAAGTATGTGACTGAGCGATTGGGGAAGATATGACTTGACGGCATCTGATCGAGACGGCTCGGCGGCAGGATTGGCACCTGATTTGAGAGACATTGCGGTTCTGTTTATCAGGGGAAGGCAAAGGGGGGCAGGTCTGTCTTTCTTTTCTTGCTGTTGACGAGAGGTTGTTTGTGTTGTAGTGGATGGGTTGCAGGTATAACGGTAAGTAGTCTTAGTGTCATCGGACTTCAGCGTTCTTGATTTCACCCAGAACCTTGCTGTCATCGGCAATGATAACTTGCACTTCAAAACGATCGTCCTTGTTAATAATGTTACCCTCGACCACAGAGCCGTCGAAAAGCTTGATGATGAGGGGTTCCTTTGGGCGCTCATCGCTACCCGGCTTGCGGCTGATGACAATATCGCCTTGAACTCTGGATCGGCGTTCTAGTGTGATGTTCCCGTTGATTGTCTCCAGGTTACCCGTGACGGCGGTTTCCGTGAGAGTGATGGCTCCGTTGATCGTGCTAAGCGTTCCGTCGATCTGCGATCCCGATTTGCAGCGAATCTTTCCGTTGATGGTGCTTGCGTCGCCATTGACCGTGGTGTTCGAACCGATCCGGATACTGCCATTGACGGTTCGAAGTTCGCCAACATCACTGTCATTTCCCACGGTAATGCTGCCGTTAACGCTCCGGCTCTCTCCGGTGACAGTGGAGGCACTTCCAATGGCGATTCCTGAGTTTACCGAGGTCAGAGAACCTCCGCAGGTTGCGCCGTCGTCGACCCGAATCGATACACAGGAAACGGTGAGCAGGCTCAGCAGAGTTACCAACACCAGTGATTTGGAGAAATTGTTCATTTGAGATCCTTTCATTAACTCGGTCTTCGATCATAATTCTACCCGGGATTTCCCATCCCGGCGCGCCGGGACTTCTGCATTATGCCGCCCGGCGGTGTCTCAGCCGGTCGAGTGCGACCGCTACTATGATGATTACGCCGGTGATAATCTCTTGCCAGTAGTTGGGCAGTCCCATCTGTGTGCAGCCCGAGGCGATGACGGTCATGATCAGGGCGCCGACGAGCGTGCCGAGCACCGAGCCTTCGCCGCCCGAGAGGGAGCCTCCGCCTATTACCACCGCGGCGATCACATCCAGCTCCAGGCCGACCGCAACGGTGGGATCGCCCACGGTGAGTCTTGAGAATTGCATGAGCCCCGCGAGGCCGGCGAAGGCGCCGCAGAGCATAAAGACCATTACCTTGACGCGCCAAACGACCACTCCGCACAGCCTCGCGGTCTGCTCGTTCGAGCCGACCGCGAAAATGTGCCGGCCCAGGCGCGTGTAGCGCAGCAGAAAGGCGACCGCCAGCGCCATGATGATCAAGAGCCATACGCCCAACGGCAGCCACGGCCAGCCCTGGCCCCTTGGGACCGAGGCCATCAGCTCATCGAGCCATCTGAGCTTCTCGGTATCGACGTCTATCTTCTGCTCCTGGCCTATCAGCTTGGCCGTACCCCGGATGATGAGCATCATGCCCAGCGTCACTATAAATGGAACCACGCGCAGAGATGTTACCAGTGTTCCGCTTATCAGGCCGGCAAGCGCCCCGGCCGCGACGCCGCCGATCGCGGCGGCAACCGGCCCTGCGCCGTAATCCTGCAACAACTTTGCAATCACCGCCGTGACCATAGCAACGATCGAGCCGACGGAAAGGTCTATCCCGCCCGAGATGATTACCAGCGTCATGCCCAGCGCCGCCATGCCGACGATAGTCGTGTGCTTGGCGATCATCTCAAGCGTTCGAGTCGATCTGAAACTCGGCGGTGCGATGCAGGCAAATATTGCGTAAACTACCAGCAGAGCCAGGACCGGCCCCAGCGTATTGAGCCACCGTCGCCAGTTGCTCATGAAGTTAGAATTGAGAACTGAGAATAGAGAATTGTGTGTGCCCATTTTGATCTTCATTCTATGTATTCCCTGCCCTCATTCTACCGTGCGAATTCTCAAATTTTCTGTCCTGTCGCCTCGAGCATGAGCTTGTGTTCGTCGGTTTCGCCGATTGGGCGAGTCGGGCCCAATTTGCCCCGACACATTACGGCGACCCGGTCGCAGACGCCCAGTAGCTCGGGCAAATAACTGCTGACCATCAGCACCGCCTTGGGCTCTCGGCCCTCGGCGGGCGAACCGCTCGCCAGTTCGTCGATCAATTTATAAATGAGCGCCTTGGCCGCCACGTCGATGCCTCGCGTGGGCTCATCGAGCAGAAACACGTCCACGTCGTGCTGGAGCAGTCTGGCCAGTGCGACCCGCTGTTGATTGCCGCCCGACAGAGACAGCACCGATTGTCTTACATCTCGGCACCGGATGCCCAGTTTTTCTATCCAGCGATCGGCAGCGGCGTTCTGTCGGCTCGGCAGGACCATGCCGAGCGGGCCGAAGCCCTTGAGTCTGGAGAGCGTAACATTCTCTGCGATGCTCAGGGCGAGAGCCAGTCCCTCTTCTTTGCGATCCTCGCTGAGGATGCCCGCGCCCTGTGCCCACCGCCGAGCGGGGGAAGCTTGCCCTGTGTAAACGCCCAATTTGATTTGCCCACTGCGAACGGGATCCAGCCCGAACAGGCTGCGCAGCAACTCTGTGCGCCCGGCTCCGATCAGCCCGGCGATGCCCACTACTTCGCCTCTGTGCAGTTTCAGACTCGCCGACTGCGGTTTCTCAATGCCGGCCAGATCCTTGACCTGGAGAATAACCTCTCCGCGTTTGCGCTGTGATCTCGGATAAAGCTCCTCGACCTGCCGGCCAACCATCATGGTGATGATCTGCTCGTTGCTTATGGCATCCACATCACTGCTACCGGCCACTTGTCCGTCGCGCAGGACCGTCACTTTGTCTGCGACGCGCCTGACCTCTTCGATAAAATGTGAAATGTAAACGATGGCTTTGCCCTGTTGTTTCAACCGGTCTATGATCTCGAACAGTCGCTCGACATCCTGTCGGGTCAGACTGCTTGTCGGTTCGTCGAGAACCAGCACGCGGCAACCGGTAGCCAGGGCCCGGGCGATTTCCACCAACTGCTGTGATCCCACCGATAATTTGCTGACCCGAGCGTCCGGCGTCAGTTCGGGATTGTCGAATTCCCTGATCGCTTCGATCGCCCGCCGGCGCACTTCTTTCCAGCGCACGATTCCCATTCTCGACGGCTCGGTGCCGAGCATGATGTTTTCCTGGACACTCAGATGCGGCGTGAGGGAAAGTTCCTGATAGATCATTGCCACCCCGGCCTGGCGGGACTCGAGCGGATTACTCGGGCTATACGTCTCGCCGTCAAGCCACATTTGACCGGCGTCGGCTCTGATAGCGCCCGAGAGTACCTTCATCAACGTACTCTTACCGGCGCCGTTTTCGCCCACCAGTGCAAGAATCTGCCCGGCGGCTACTTCAATCGACACGTCTTGAAGGGCGATTGTAGCCCCGAATCGCTTGCTGACCCCCTGCATCCGGAGCCGGGCCATTGTCCGCTGCGAATCTATTCGTTCAGCCATTTCTTGACATCTGGCTCCAACAGATCCTTCATCCTGGGATCGTCCATGTTCTCCAGAGTCGCCACGTCCGAACCGGTGTCGGTTAATTTCTCCACCTTTTGGCCCTGAAGATGCGCCATCATCGTTTTGACGCCCAGGTATCCCATGTTGATCGGATCCTGGAGGACCAGTCCGTGAATTTCGCCGTCGCGCAATCCCTTGACCAGCCGCTCAGAACTGTCGAAGCCGACAAACTTGACCTTACCGGCCAGGCGGCTCTCCTGCAACGCACGCAGCATTGCGAATGTCGTTGACTCATTCGGACAGAAGATTCCGTCAACTGTTAATCCTCCGTCGGGCGTGCGAAACGGCGCCAACACGTTCTCGCTGGCCATGTAGGCGCTTTCGGTGGTTGCCCCGCCGTACTGGTTCGAACTGACCACCTCGATTTCAGGGTACTTCTCTTTCAACACATCCAATAGGCCTTGTTCTCGCTTCATAGTGCTTGCTGAGCCTTCCTGATACCGCAGCAATATTACCTTGCCCTTTCCACCCAGAAGCTCGCCCAGACGTTCGCCGCCTTTTCTACCGCCTACGTAGTTGTCCGTCGCTACGAAACTGGTGTAATCGTCGCTCTTTAGCCCGCTGTCGATAATCACCACGGGGATGCCGTTATTCACGGCGTCCTTGACGGGCATGCGCAGCGCCGCATCATCCAGGGGCGCCAGGACTATTCCGGTTACGCCCAGCGTTATGAAATCCTCCACGACTCTGATTTGCGATTCCCTGTCGTCCTCCTTGAGCGGACCTTTCCACGTGATCTTGAGGTCCAGACCGGACGCCTTAAGTTCCTGCTCGGCCTTGACTGCACCGGCATGGATGCTCTTCCAGAACACGTGCGTTGTCCCTTTGGGAATCACGGCGATATGATACTTGGCACTGCTCTGTTCTTTGCCCTGTTCTGTTGCCTGTTCCTTTTCCTTCTTGCAGCCGATCGAAGCAACGATAACAGTCAGAGCTGCAAGGGCAATTATTCCAAAGATTCTTTTCATGATTCTGGCTCCCTGAAATTTAGTTTTGACGGCCATAGTAGATATCTAACAGCAAATAGTCAATAAAGTATACCTGCTTTGCCGCAGGTTACAAGGATACCATTTGAAAGCGGCCTCAAGGTGCGGGCTTGGTTTCAGATTGCAGCTCTTGAATTACCTGTTGGATCTCCTTTTTGGGCAGGCCTCCCTTGGACGGCAGCTCAAGAGCAGTTCGGGCCTCTTTGAGTGCCTCGTCTTTGGCATGCGGGCGATGCTTGACCAGAAACCTGGCGAGCCAGAAATGCACTACCGGATTATTGGGCTCGATGTTCAAAAGCTCGCGGAAATGCTTCTCGGCCTCGTCAAGTCGGCCCGCATCTTCGAGCATACGGGCGAGCTGACCGCGGAACGGTCCTCTTTCCGGCAGCAGTTCCACCGTTTTTTGAAAGCTCGCAATCGCATCGTCGAGTTTGCCGGACTGAAGCTGGCAACTGCCCAGAGCCATCCAAAGATAACAATTTCTGGGATTGAGCTCCAGAGCTTCACTCAACAGCTCCCTGGCGCGTTGGAATTTGCCGCATCCGGAAAGAATATTGAACATTATTAGCGCGGCCGACGGTTTCAATTTGTCCACTTGCCAGACATCTTCGAGCATCTCAAGGGCTCTATCCGGCTGCCGGTCTGACAGAAACTGCGCGTAGTAGAACCGTAATATCACTGCCTCAGGATTCAGAGCAACGGCTTTCCTGTAGTGTTGATCGGCTAATTCAAAATCCTTCTGTCCATCCGCGTTGCTGGCGGATAGAATATATGCGAAAGAAGATTCGGGTCGCAGGCTGATAAATTCCTTGATCCTGTCAGACGCCCAACCGTGTTGGTTCTGCAGATAATGGTGGTAGGCTCGGGCAAAACTTAAGCAAGCGTCGATTCCATCTTCTCGCCGAGGCAAGGTCGAATTACCGGTCTTGAGGGATTCTTCGTCGCCGCTTTGCCTGAGCAGATGTCTGACCTGGGTAACCGCCGGGCCTCTGGCTCGGACGCGCTGGTCACCTTTGGTTGTGTTTAACGCGGTGAAGCACCCTGCGACGACAGCCGAATCCGGCAACAGCATCGGCGAGCCGCTCCATCCGTGGCCGAGTTGACCTGTCTCGGCCAGTGATATGAACCGCGGGATTTGCCGGCGCACGGCGATGTAATCAACCGCCAGATTTTCAGTCTGACTATCGAGGTCTTCCGGGAGCGGCTTATGTGTGTCGGAACCAATACTTCGCACTATCTCGGGGATACCCGTTACGACGAGCCGTTCGGCCGACAACAGGTCTGCTTCGTCCGCCAATTTCAGAGCCGGATGTCCGGCCCAGGGAATCTTGAGTACTGCAAGGTCGAGTTCTTCATCGGCGGCGACAATTCTGGCTTCGCATCCATCACCGATGTAGGAACTGACGACTGAAACGAGCCCGGCCTCCTGATGTCGGCCCAGCTTCGAATGGCCGAAGACTAAATGATGCGCAGTAACAACCAGCGTGCCGTCACCGATCACAAAGCCGTTGCCGGCACCTCTTCCCATAAAAGAACGCATAATCACCAAAACCAGGGCATCGTCGACAGCGGCGCCGGTCTCCGCGAAAAGGACTGCTTGATAACAGATCACAAGCAATGTGGCGACAAGAATGGAACCTCTGAGCTTGTTCATAGGCTTGCTCCTTATATATGACGCAACAAACTGTACCCGAATCCCGCCTTCTTGAAAAGAAACTCTTCAGTCGACAATATGGTCCAAAAACACAAGGGCACCTCTAATAATTCATTTTGACTGCAAACGGCTGCAATCGATTTTGGCGGCGTTGAAAGATCAAAATGCGTCCTCGATGGTGAATTGCACCACCTCCGGGCATTTTGATCTTCCGCCTTGCCAGAATCGATTTCGCTCGTTTTCGTCTGAAAAGCAATTATTAGAGGCACCCACAAAATTTCCGACTCACCTGTTGACAATTCTGTCTTATCTTCTTACGATAAAAGCCCAGTTGGAATTTCGGGCTCGCGCGGGCATCGCGGCTTTTGAGTTCCCTGAATACGTAGACTTACCCGGCAAAATGACTTTGCTAACGTAAAGGCTTGATTATATTGAAGGTTATAGCTGTTATACCGGCGCGTTACAGTTCAACGAGATTCGCCGGCAAAGTTCTCGCCAAAGATACGGGCAAGTTCCTCATCCAGCACACCTATGAGCGGGCATGCTTAGCTAAGCTGCCCGAGAAGGTGATAATAGCCGCCGATGATGAAAAGGTCGTTGCCGCCGCGCGAGAATTCGGCGCAGAGTGCGTCCTGACCTCGCCCGACCACCAGAGCGGCACGGACCGCATCGCCGAAGCCGTCGTCAAACTAGCGGACAGCGGGCAGCGGATAGCGGATAGTGGTAATAGGGAAGAAATATACGCTAAACGCTATACGCTAAACGCTGATGACATTGTCATTAACCTCCAGGGTGATGAGCCGGAGATCGATCCCGACAACATTGACTTCCTCGCCCGGCTGCTTATGGATAACCCCGATTGCCCGATGGCCACGCTCTCGGCGGATTTCCAGACCGCCGAGCAGGTCGCCGATCCTAACATCGTAAAGGTGATAATCGGTCGCAACAAAAGAGCGATTTATTTTTCGCGCGCTCCTATCCCCTATGACAGAGAAGCATCCGGCGTGGGAAACGTGCAGCAATACTTACGGCACATAGGAATCTATGCTTATCACAAGCAGTTTCTGCTCGAGATCACCGCTCTGCACCAAACGCCGCTGGAAAAAACCGAAAAACTCGAACAGCTAAGAGCAATCGAAAACGGATACCCGATCTTAGTAGGCAAAGTAGAACACACCTGCGACGGCATAGACACCCCCCAGCAATACGCCGAATTCGTCGAGCGCTGCAACGGGAGGGCGAAACAATGAGGAATCCGATACCTCGAGGTTTTTCCTTTACACGTGTCATTCTGACTGTGCTGGTCATTGTTTTCGTCATCGGTCTTCTAATCCCGATGGGCAACAATCCCCATCACCGTCGGTTCGCCTATGAGGTAAAGCAAAGAGCTCAACTCAAGAGCATCGAAACGGCGCTCGAGCTTTTCAGCAGCGAGTTTGAGAAATATCCGCCATCTGACGCGAACGACGAAGCATGTGCGGATTATTGTGGTGCGATGAAGCTTTTTGAGGCTGTGATGGGTCGGGACTTGATCGGCTGTCATCTGGAGTCGGTTTTCAGGAGTGACGGCACGGATGGCAAGGGTAAAGTACTATATCCTGACGCACCTGCCGGCGTGATCTCGGAGGCCGTCACAATCAGCCTGATCGCGAGAAAGGGCCCGTATTTTCCGCTCGACTACGCTAACGCGCACTTGCTGGTGGATATGTACGGCGAGGGCAATACAGGGCCCTTTGAGCCGAACCATTTTGTCATGTGCGATGTGTTCAAGCATGTCAAGCTACGCGGGACCCGA
Organism: Phycisphaerae bacterium; assembly: GCA_016782865.1. Lineage (GTDB taxonomy): Bacteria > Planctomycetota > Phycisphaerae > Sedimentisphaerales > Anaerobacaceae > SG8-4. Next base: position 25,610 of record JADHXR010000040.1, on the reverse strand, counting down.
AAGAAAATCGGCATGCCGATACTCTAGTACAAGGCGGATACATCGAAGACGGCTCATGACGTGGACGACCCGAACAATCCCGACAACATCTACAATTACAAGGACAACCACACTCTGCTCGCTTTGGGCGTGCGGGGCAAGCCTGGTCAGAAGCATCCGCTCCACGAAGATCCGAAGATATTCTATGAGATCAGCAGGGATGACAGAGCAAACGGTCCGAGCAAGCCGCACAGGGCCGATACGTTTATTCTACTTTCGGCCGGCCCTGATGGCTTGTATGGAACGGCAGATGATATCACGAACTTTGATTAGAGATGGAAACGCCAATAGCAGAAAGTACAGATTATGAGTGACACAGTAGGAGTGTGTTACAGAAGGTCAGAGAGCTAATCGTGAGGATTAAGAGATGATCATTTCATATGTACGACTCAAGAACTGGAAGAATTTCAGGTCTGTTGAAGTCCCCTTAAAGAATAGGATTTTTTTGGCCGGTCCCAATGCTTGTGGAAAATCTAATTTCTTGGACGTTTTCAGGTTTCTGAGAGATATTGCCAAGAGAGGAGGTGGATTGCAGCAAGCGGTTCAGAACAGGGGGGGAATCTCGAAAATTCGCTGTCTTGCGGCTCGAAAGGAGCCAGATGTAGAGATAGAAGTTCATCTATCAAGCGCGGCCAGTGAGAAACCACTATGGAAATACAGCATTGGCATTAAGCAGCAGCCGAGAGGCAGCAGGCTGCCGTATTTGGCATATGAGTATATATGGGAAGGTGAAGAACAAATACTCAAACGTCCTGATGATTCTGACAGAAAAGATGAACTGAGACTTACACAAACTCATCTTGAACAAATAAGCGCAAATGAAAAATTTAGAAATGTAGCAAAGTTCTTTGATTCCATTCTTTATTTGCATTTGGTGCCGCAACTGGTTCGGAATCCAAGGGCTTTTACCGGACCTGGACTTCCCGGAGATCCCTTCGGACGCAGTTTTCTTGAGAGTGTTGCCAGGACAAATGCTAGAACGAGATGCTCTCGCTTGCGAAGAGTCGAACATGCCCTTGTCAAAGCGGTTCCTCAGTTAAAACATTTGAGTCAAGTAAGAGATGAAGCCGGAATACCGCACCTAGAAGCTGTATATGAACACTGGAGACCGCAAGGAGCAAAGCAGCAAGAAGATCAATTCTCAGATGGAACTCTGAGGCTTATTGCTTTGCTTTGGTCTCTTCTGGAAAGCCCAGCCTTGTTGCTCCTCGAAGAGCCGGAACTGTCACTCAATGCAGCCATAATCAGAACCTTGCCGGCTATTATACACCGACTCCAGAGGAAAGAAAAACGCCAAGTTATTATCAGTACTCATAATGCAGACCTGTTGTCTGACAAAGGTATTGGTGCCGAAGAAGTCTTGGTTCTTACTCCCGGGGCAGAAGGCACTGAGGTACAGCTTGCCTCGACAATAAGAGAGGTGAGGGATCTTCTGGAGAATGGTTTTACCGTGGCAGAAGCCATTATTCCACGAACAGAACCAGAAAAATGTCGTCAAGGATGGCTGTTTGATGTCTGATATCGCAATAAACCTTGTATTCGAAGATAGCCTGAGCGGATCAGTTCTGCAGAAACTTCTAGCTAATTCGGAGCAGAACTATCTTGTCGGGCATCGCTACAACAGCGGGGGCTTCGGGTGGATAAAGCAGAGGATAAATGGATTCAACAAGGCAGCCAAGGGGATGTCGTATTTCATTTTGACGGACCTCGATCAGAACGAGTGCCCTCCGGTCCTGTTGGATGAGTGGTTAATCGGAGATAGACATCACAATCTGATCTTCAGAGTCGCTGAGAGACAAGTCGAGTCTTGGCTGCTCGCTTGTCGCACTCTATTCGCCAAATTCCTCGGCGTGCGAGAGAACCTAATTCCGAGCAAGGTAGACGAAATTGTGAATGCAAAGGCTTTTGTCATAGATCTTGCGAGACGATCACAAAGGAAGCAACCAAGATTGGATATCGTTCCCCAAGAAGGAAGCACTGCCAAGGTCGGACCCGATTACAATGGCAGATTGATCCATTTTGTGGAGAGCATTTGGGATCCTAACATTGCCAAGGAGCTTTCACCGAGTCTGCGCCGGGTTATGGAGGTTTTAGATGGCTTTGAGCCCATTGTTGAGGGGCCATTGTAGACTGCTAGTATGAAACGACAAGTGAAACAGTGGAGAGATTTGAGTCATGTCGAAAGATAGAGATTTGTTAGCTTCTGTTAGTGACACTTCGGATGAGAGCGAGTTCTTCTCGCCTATGCCCAAGGGCTATCGAAAGGGAAAGGCCCGCTATTGCTTTGTTATGGGGACGGTGATGAGCGGCCTCGGCAAGGGGATATTCTCATCTTGTCTGGCCAAGCTGATGCAGGATAAGGGCCTCAAAGTCGCGCCGATCAAACTCGAGGGCTATCTGAACATCGACTCCGGTACGCTGAATCCTTTTCGGCACGGCGAGGTATTCGTCCTCGATGACGGCATGGAATGCGATATGGACCTGGGCACGTACGAGCGGATGCTCAATCAGAATATGAGCAAGTTGAACTTTGCCACGAGCGGACAGATTTTCAGCTCGGTGCTCGATAAGGAACGCCGCGGGGATTATCTCGGCAGAGACGTGCAGATGATCCCCCACGTCACCGGTGAGGTCACGCTGAAACTGCGCCAACTGGCGATGAAGTCCGACGCCGATATCGTTTTTGTCGAGATAGGCGGCACGGTGGGCGATTTGGAGAATGCCTACTACATCGAGGCGATGCGCGAGCTGGCTTATGAAGAGGGCCCGGACAGTTGCTGCTTTGTCGCCCTGACGTATATCCTGGAGCCCAAAACGCTGGGCGAGCAGAAATCGAAGGCCGCGCAGTTGGGAATCAAGCAGCTTATGCAATGCGGCATTCAGCCAGACATTATCGCGTGCAGGGCGACCAACCCCACTACGGATAAGGTGCGCCAGAAGATTAGTATTTACAGCAATGTCCCCTTTGAGAGGGTGATCAGTCTGCCCGATTCGGCGAGCATCTACATGATCCCTGCGATGCTCCGCGAGGTCGGTCTGGATTTCGAGGTGGCCCGGCTGCTGAAGATCGACGACAGGATTGACCTGCGCAAGGAGCGCAAGGCCTGGGCCCGGTGGTGCGACTTCACCGACAAGATCGGCTCGGCCAAAAGAAGTGTGACCATCGGCATGACGGGTAAATACACATCCGTCCGCGACAGCTACGCCTCGATAATCAACGCCCTCGAACATGCCGGCATCGCCCTTGGCTGCGATGTCAAGATCGAATGGATCGATACAACCAACGTCACGGTCAAGAACGCGGCCGAGTATCTCAAGGGCGTTGACGGTATCATCGTCCCGGGCGGTTTCGGCACGCGCGGCGCCGAAGGCAAGATCGCCTGCATAAGATACGCCAGAGAGAACAACCTGCCGTATCTGGGGCTGTGCCTCGGCTTTCAAATGGCTGTCATAGAATTCGCCCGCAACGTGTGCGGCTTGACCAAAGCCAGCAGTACCGAGATCGAACCTGATTGTTCCGAGCCGGTGATCGATATTCTGCCCGAGCAGAAGAAAATAGAAGGCCTTGGCGGAAACATGCGTCTGGGCGGAAGGGACATAGAATTAAAGCCCGAGACGATGGCGTGGGAGCTTTTCGGCAAGACCGATTCTGTTAGAATGCGATTCAGGCATCGCTACGAGGTCGATCCCCGCTATATCGAGAAGTTGGAAGAAGCCGGCCTGGTATTCTCAGGCAAAGCGCCGAATCAGCCGATCATGCAAATCCTGGAATTGCCCTCCCATCCGTACTTCTTCGGCACACAGGCCCATCCGTGCCTGACGTCCCGGCCTCTCAAGCCGCAGCCGATGTTCGTGGGACTGGTCGCAGCGGCGATGCAAAAACGCTGCCCCGATGCAAAACTGCCCGACACGACAGCTTGAAAGCTGTCCGGGAGGTGTGCAACCTGACGAGTTAGCAGCCGTTGGGTGGCAGCCACTGAGCGAACAAAGTGAGCGAAGTGGATGGCCTTCAAGCCCTCAAGACGATGTTCGCATTTCTTGGCTGATCTCGGACTCTCCCCATCCACTTCATTCGCTGTGCTCATTCAGTGGCTGCCACCCGACGGTTCTCAGCAGGCTACGGTTACTTTTGAACTTCCTCTATTTGCGCCTTGAGCTTGGCGTTCTCTTCGCGCAGTCGTGTGTTATCCGCCATCACGGAGTCGAGGACGCTCTTCACCTGGTCTCTGACGTTTTGCCGTGATTTTGCTTTCAACTGGTCCCTTTCCTGCTGACATTTTTCGAGCAGCTTCTGCTGCTTTTCGAGTTCTTCATCGTACTGGTCTTTGAGGTTTTCGATTTGCGCATGGCTGCGGTCCAGTTGTTTTTGCAGTTCCATGTTTTCGGCCGCTATTGCCCTGCTCTGTTTGACACTGGGCGCCTCCTTCTGCCCACAGCCGGCGATCAGCACCACGCCAAAACCGATAGATATGACCAATGACTTCCATGCCATAGAAAGATCAAAAATCACAGTGCAAAACGCAAAATTTCGGAGCCGCTTCGCGGCCTGCTTTGATCTTTTCATCAGACCAGTATCCCGGCTTGCCGGGATTCCGCTCCCGGCGCGCCGGGATTGATATTTGATATTTGATTTTTGCATTTTCTCAGTCCTTTCACAAGTATTACTCGAAAAGCACTTTCAACTTTTCCTTATCAGCCTTCTCGATCCGGCTCTGCTCGGTCCAGACGGCGAGGTCGAGGCTCTTGCGACAATGACAATCTTCACCGACAAGTTCGTGTTCGCTGCTCAGGACGGCCTTAATCAACTCCAGACAATTGTTAGTCGCACGCGTCAGATTGCCGATGATCTCTTTGAGCAGCGTCTGCTTGTCTTTGCTGCTCCCCGCGTTCGCGGGGACAAGCTTGCCCCTGCGGAAGCAGGGGTGCGGTTTCCAGCAGTCATAGTCGCTGGCCAGCGCAACCAGAGCGTAACACACCTGCGCCTCACGAGCCAATTTCGCCTCCGGCATAGCGGTCATGCCGATCAGGTCGCCGCCCCATGCTTTGTGCATGAGCGATTCGGCCCGCGTGGAAAACTGGGGCCCTTCCATACAAACGTACGTGCCGCTCGGATGCGTCGTTACCTCGATTCCTCTTGCAGCGTCAATAAGCATCTCTCGAACCCGACCGCAGGTCGGATCGGCCATCTCGCAGTGGACGGCCCCGAAACCGCCGAAGAAGCTGCTTGTCCGCCTGAACGTCTTGTCGATAAACTGATCGACGATGACCAGGTCTCCCGGAGCGATCTGCTCGGCGAGCGATCCCACGGCGCCGCTGCTTATAATCGCATGAACGCCGAGCTGTTTGAGAGCGAAAATGTTGGCCGCGAACGGCACCTCGCTGGGCGAAAGTGAATGCCCCTCGCCGTGACGGCTCAGGAATGCGATTCTTTTTTTGCCGAACTTACCGACCAGGATCGCCGTGCTCGGCTTGCCGAACGGTGTATCGATATCGTGACGTTCGGCGCTCGTCATTCGCTCAGCGAGCGCATCGCCCAATCCCGAGCCCGCTATTATACCGACCAACTCTTCTGTCATAGTATCTGAGAAAAATAAAATATCAAAATGCAATCCCGGCGCGCCGGGAAAGGAAGTCATCCCGGCTTGCCGGGATTCCGCTATTTTGATTGTTGACTCTTGATCTTTACATTTTCGTTGCCACCATATTAAGGTCTTCACTATCCGTTTACAATTATTTACCAACAAAAATCCGTATTCCTTAGCGGTCGCGCAAGAATAAATTCACTTTTTGAGGGAGCAAATTGGCGTTAGATTTGGTCGCGCCGATTGAGTGAATCCGCAGGCGTAGCCATTCTACGTCGAGGAATTCACGATTGAGAAGCGGCCGAAGATAATGTCAAGATTGCCCCTATAAATGGGAAGTTATTTTTGCGCGGCCGCTTACCGTATCCGGATGCCAGCTTTTCCCTCTGAAGTGATTACAAGAATCCCACGCTCGCTATCGAATTGTCTGGTGGCGGCTTTGAAGGCATTGGAATCTTCACCGACTTTGCGAACACTGACTTCGCTCGGTTCCTGTTTGATGCCGGAGACAAGGACATAATACAGTTTGTCTGCCCAGCCGTCGGTTGTCAGGGTGACCGAATCGCCCTCTTCGTGAATATTGCTTATCGCACAGGGTGCGTGAATGAACCAACCGCGATGGGGGAGTTTCTTCACATCGTATATTGTGCCTTCTTCGTAGAGTTCCGCCAGATGAGCCTGCACCGTGCCCGGGTTTATGGCCGGGCCTGCGCCTGCCTGTCCTCTCAAGTCGAAGAAATCGGGCAAAAGTCCCTGGCGCTGCCGGTCGGTTCGGCGCCACGTCATCTGCAGGCCTACCGCGGTGATGCCATTAGCGATTTTTTCCCAGGGGCCTCCCGGATCGCACTTGCTGAGCAGGTGCAAAGCCGAGCCGTAACCGAGTCCGCACCACTGGACGGGGCGCCCGAGCCACAACGGCGCCGTCCAATTGGTCGCCCCCAGGACGGCGATTGTCGAATACGATCCCACCGGCTGGGACGTTGGCGGATGGAGATAGATAAAAGGCACACCCGTCCAGGCCCAGTATCTCGCCTGTTCGAGATATTGCTTTCGGCCTGAGATAATGTAGCCCAGGGTGTAGGCCTTGACCATGTGGGCCGAGGCCAATATGTCCGGTGTGTGCAGGGGGATTTCCCAGGTCTGTGCGCCGCGCGGCACCGTGCCGGCGTAAAGAGCAGTCTGCTTGTCGAGCAGTTTGAGCGCCTCGTCGATCAGCTCCTTGTCGGCCGAGAAAGTTGCCCCTTCGAGAATCCCGACCATGTCCCGGCCGGCAAGGCCGTTAGCGTGTTTTGCGAAATGCGTTGTCGAGTAGTCCGCCTTACCTGGCCTGTAACGTTTTACGCCGGCTGCATCGAAGCTCCTGATCATGCGCCATGCCTCGTCGTGCCTTTGCTGTGCGAAGTCGAGGGTTCGCCCGAAGACAAGAGGTGCATTAGGCAGGTGAGCATGTGATACGCTGCTCGAAAAAGGCTGTCCCGGCGGTATTTTGCCAAGCGCCTGGCGTTCGATGGTCTCGAGTCGTTCACGGAGGCCCTGGTCTTTGGTGTGTGTGGCGAGCCAGTCGATGAACATTGCGGCGTCGGCAGCCGGGGAAGCCCTGAAGTTGTCGCCCCAGACGGCGTGTCTGAAAAGGGCATTTTCGTTTATCTGAGAGTCCAGCCAGCCGTGAGCGAGCAGAGTGACCGCGGCGTCAAGGCCACCTGCGAATTCGGGCAATGCGGGCAGTCCCTTGAGAACTGCGTAATGCTCTACCGCGGGCACGACGGTTTTTCCTCTGCCGCCGACTACCAAAACAGAAGTCTTCAACGCCTTGTTTGCCTTGAGTCTGAGAGGCGCGTGGGCGGCCAAATCATTCTCGAAACGAAGATCACCCACGCCCGGCCCAGACAGCGCCAGGACGTGCGCCCCCGAATTATAGATCCTGTCGGGCGAATCGAAAGTCGCCGCGACAGTCTCCGAGGGCTCCCAGACTACGCCGATATAATTGCCGGCCTGTGAGATCGCCATCAGGGGAAAGGTTATCTTGACCGGATCGGGGACCCGGCGGATATGGTTGGGCGCAGCAATGTCGACCTCGCTGCTGCTCGGCTCGTCGCAAAGATACTCCAGGCCCGCGAACAGGCCCTGGGATTTGCTCTCGCCGAACGTGCCGAGCCCCGGGAAGATCGTCAGCCAGGGAATGTGCAGGATGTCTCTGTCTCTATCTACTCTAAGCTCGGTTTCGACTATAAGCGTTCCTTGTCGTTTCGCAGGCCTTACGGTTCTCCGGATCTGCCATTTTCCACCCTCGCTGTCTTCAATGGCGGCTATGATTGCAGATACATTACGCTCGGGCTGGTTTTGAAACGTAACCTCTGCCTTCTTGAGACTAAGCCACTCCGGGTGCTCGTCGAGCACCAGACCGATCAACTCGCTGTCGCAGCCGGACGCCATTTCCACGCCGTTGACTTTGAAGGTGAGTTTTCCCCATCGGCCCCCGAAGTGCTCGAACTCCAGGTTTCCTGATTTGACCGAAACCAGACTGCCTCCGATCCTACCGAACGCTCTGGGTTTCTGCAAAGAGGGAACGACTACTCTGCTGATCGCTTCGATACTGACCGAAGCGACCGCGACGTCACCGGCCCTCGTGCAGGGGTCGAGGCGAAAACGTGTGCCGGGGCCTAAGTCTTCTCGGATAACGAGCGAATAGTCATGCCACTTGCCGTCATTTCGCACGGTGAATCGCACCGAATGTCCCGCTCTGAATGTCCTGCCGTAAAACAGCTCCGCACCTGCATCGGCATTTGATCTCATTTGAATTTCCACCCTGATTATTTTGTCGCCCGGCAGGTCTATCGCCGGTCCTTCGATCCAGGGGTCATCCCCCGTGGACTTGACGATCAGACCTTCCCGCGAGAATGAGAGACTCTCTACCTTGTTATTCCCGATCCAGCCATGCAGCCCTTTGCCGAAATCCCATCCGGCGACCGTCTTTCCGGAGACTGGCACAGGCAACAAGAGTAGCGCTATAACGGCAAGAAGTTTGTTGACAGACATAGATGACGTATCCTTTCATTCGTAGGGTGCGATGTATCGCACCATTTACGTGCTCGAACATTTTCGGTGCGATGCATCGCACCCTACGTTCTAATTCCCTGCTTGCGGTTCATCATGGCAAATACGCCGGCGACCACCATAAGGGCGGCGGTTCCCACGGCGCCTACGATGATCCCGTCGAGGTTACACTGCGCCCACCGCCACGAATCGGGCAGATCGCGCGCAAACGTTCCCCAACTGATTACGACAATGCTCACTGCGATCGATATCAGGCCCTGAGGCAGATTCAGGCGAACTCGCAGGAACGCCAGTATGAACAAACCCAGCAGCGCGCCGCCGAAGATCCCCGAGATCTGCCACCAGACATCCAGGATGCTCCTGGCCTGGATCATCAAAAGGGCGGCGCCGGTTCCGAGCACGCCCCATATTACGGTTGTGATGCGAAGGAACGCCAGGCTGGACTCTTCTCCAATATCCGGCTTGAAATATCGCTTGTAGAAATCCAGCAAAAGAACGGTCGCCGAGCAATTCAGCGCTGAGTCCACAGTGCTCATTGCAGCGGCGATAATCGCTGCGATAATCAGCCCCTTTAGACCTGCCGGCACCTCGGTTGCGATGTAGTAGGGGAATATCTGGTCACCTTTTGTGATCCCCTCTCCGAGTGCCTTTCCCGCCGGCGAGTAGAAGGCATAGAGCATTGTTCCGATGTAAAGAAAGACCGCGGTCAGAGGAATGTAGATCAACATCGCGATCCAGATTGAGCGTTTCGCATCTCGCTCGGTAGGAACGGAACAGTATTTCTGGACGTAGTTCTGGTCGGCCAGCAAACTCCGGAATGCCTCTGTGATTCCGTAGATGAGCATTACCCAAATCGTTCGATCGAGAAGATGCTCCTGTGAAGCGAGCGTGAGTTTCAAACTGCCGAAGCTGAACTTGTTGTTGTCGATGGCTGCTTGTATCAGCGGTTCGGGTCCCGAGAATACCTGGATGGACAAACTGACGGCGCAAAAGAGAATACCTGCGATCATAATCACCGACTGCATGACGTCCGTCCAGATCACAGCTTCCATCCCACCGAGCAGTGTGTAGACGATGGTCACCAGGCCGATGATAATTATAACGGTAGCTATATTCCACGGAACAAAGGTCTCCAACAGCAGACTGGCCAGGTAAAGAATGACCGCGACGCGGCCGATCATGTAGAGCACGAATGCGAACGCCGCGTAAATGCGTCCCCAGGAGCCGAGTCTGTCTTCCAGAAATGAGTAGACCGAGATCAGTCGTGCCTTTCTGTAATACGGCACGGCGTATTTGCAGGCCAGCCACGCTGCCGGGAAGATGCAGAGTGCGAAAATCATAGGGTTCCAGTTGGAGTCGAAGGCCTTGCCCGGCGTGGCAATGTATGAAATGCTGCTCGTATAGGCGCTCATGACCGCCAGCCCGGCGGCCCAGGCGGGAATCGAATGATCGGCGACCATGAACTGCTCGGCCGTGCGACATTTGCGTTTGTAATATACCCCCATTGCGATCAGCACGCAGCCGTAAAGAATGAGGATCGCGGTATCAATTGCGCCAAGGCTTGTCTGCATAATCATGTCATCCTGCAAAATCAAGAATCAAAATGCAAAATGTAGCAGATAGGATGGGCAACCCGTTCGACTTCGCTCAGGGCAGGCTCGTTTGCCCATGCTGTTAATGTAACGTGCCCCAAACCGCATGGGCAGGAAACCTGCCCATCCTACAGGCTACAGGCTTTTGATATTTAGTTTTCCCCCAAAGGGGTTATCCCGAGTTCCTTCACGTATCGCTCGATCACCTCATGCTCGGACTGGCGGAAACGATGAAACGGTTCGGCCAGGAAATCGCTGCAAATCCCGACGCACGAGAGGGCACACTTGAGACCTTTCAGGAAGCTCGACTGGTAGCGTCCCACATAGTAAATGCAGGTGCTAAGCTCCATGACTTTTGCGTGCAGCTCTTCGACTCTCGGCAGATCCTTCGCACTCGCCGCATCGTAGAGTTCCACGTAAAGCGCCGGCAGGAGGTTGGCACCACCGGAAACGCCGCCGTGGCCGCCCAGCAGAACTGCCTCGGCCAGCAATTCCTCCGGGCCCATCAGGACCGAGAAGTTCGGATGATCCCTGAGCAACCCCTGGAGCCGGCGAAAGTACATCATGTTGCCCGAACTGTCCTTTATGCCCGCGATGCCCGGAAAGTCGGCGGCGGCCCGTATAGTCTCAGGCTCAAAGACCAGCTTCGTGTGGCTCGGCATGTTGTACAAGAATACCGGCAGTGGAAGTTCGGCTGTCAAATGCCTGAGGTACTCGAGCAATTCCAACTGCCCGGCGGGAAAATAATAAGGCGGCGCCAGCACAACCGCCTGCGCCCCGGCGTCTTTGGCCTTGCGGGCGATGTTTGCCGACTCTACAAAGGACGTATCGGTTATCCCAACCAGCACCGGCACACGGGCGGCAACCTGCCCGCAGACACGCTCGATAAGATCGTAACGCAGGCGGTAGCTGAGACTTGGGGCCTCGCCGGTTGTCCCCAGGATGAACAAGCCGTGAACGCCGCCGGCAAGGACATGCTCGATCAGACGCTCCAGGCCGGCCTCATCGAGCGTGTCACGATCCAACAGCGGCGTGACCAGCGGGGGGATGATACCGCGTAGTGGGGCGGGTAATTCACTCTGATGTGATTCGGTGTCCATTAGTTCTCCGTATTCTCAGGATGGGCAACTCGTTTGCCCATGCTGTCAATGCAATGTCCACAGATCCGCGTGGGCAGGAAACCTGCCCACCCTACATCTACGTTTCTTCAGGATGGGCAACTCGTTTGCCCATGCTGTCGATATAGCTCGCATCAAACCGCATGGGCAGTCCCGGCGCGCCGGGATGCCCATCCTGCGGCTGAATAATCTATGCCTAATATTCATTCTGCAAAACCCTTGTTAGAACTCACAGCGGCATTTAGTATAATCGCTCCTGTGAGTTTATCTCAAGACATAAAACACAAAACCATCGAGCTGGGTTTCGACCTCGTCGGCGTGACGGATGCGGCGCCGATAGACGCCGAACAGGCGAAGGCTTTGGCCCGGTGGTTGGAGTCCGGCTTTGCAGGTGATATGGATTACATGCACCGGAACCTGCAAAAGCGCCTCAGCCCGGCCAAGCTCACCGAAGGCGCTCAATCGGTCATTGTCGTCGGCCTGAACTATACGCCGGTCCATTTCCACGAGGGACGAGGGACGAGGGATTCCCGCGTTCGCGGGAACAGGCTTGCCCCTGCGGAAGCAGGGGGACGAGGCAACAGCGGCGAGCATCGAGCATCGAGAATCGAGAATCGACCATCGGGAAGGGTGGCCAACTACGCTCTGTATGAAGATTATCATCAATTTGTCAAAGAACGGCTGCGCGATCTGGTCGCTCTTCTGAACTTGCTTGTCGATGCCGAGTTCAAGTTCAAAATCTGCGTTGACTCGGCGCCCTTGGCCGAGCGGGCATTGGCCGTCCGAGCGGGGCTGGGCTTTATCGGCAAGAACCACATGCTGATAAATCCCGAACTCGGCTGCCAGATATTCCTGGGCGAGATCGTCACCAGCTTGAAGCTCCGAACCGATGAACCGATCGCAGCCGATTGTCCCGGCTGCTGCAAGTGCATCGATGCCTGCCCCACAGGCGCCTTGAGGGGCGACGGGCAATTCGACGCCGGCAGTTGCATCAACTATCTGACGATAGAGCACAAAGGCCAAATCCGGCCGGAGCTGGCGGAGAAGATAGGCGACCGGCTCTTCGGCTGTGACGAATGCGTCCTCGTCTGCCCTTATCAAAAAGACGCACCGGCGTGCGCCAACGAGCAGTTCAAATTCCACGGCGACAGAGCGAATCTCGACCTGCACGAGATTCTGAATCTGGACGCCGAATCGTTCGGCGCCAGATTCGGCGATTCTCCGATCAAGCGTTTAGGCCTCGAAGGCCTCAAAAGAAACGCCCGAATCTGTCTTGCCAACGCAGCGCGCCGCTGCTGATACCCGCCTTACGCCTTCATGTGTTGTTTGCAGATCTTGTCCAGCAGCTTCTTGGTCGCTACGATGCCGTCGGTTTCGCTGAGTCTGCTGCCCTCGTACTCGATGCCGACGAAGCCCTTGTACCCGGCGGCGAGAACGATCTTCATCATGCGGTAGTAGTCGATCTTGGTCTCATTGCCCTCTTCATCAAAGTCGTAGCTCTTTGCACTGACCGCCTTGGCATAGGGCATCAACATCTCGACGGCGTCATAATTGTCAGTTTCGGGCGGGAAGTTGCCGAAGTCGGGCAGTGTCCCGCAGTTGGGCAGGTCTACCTCCCTGATAACGCTTGTCAGCCACTTGCCGTTGGACGAAAGCCCGCCGTGGTTCTCGACGATCACGCCGAGCTTCGAGCCGGCGGCGTACTCGCTCAGGCGGCGAAGTCCGTCGGCGGCAAGCTTGATCTGCTCGTCGTATGAGCCTCTGGAGCTGGCGTTGACCCTGATAGAATGGCATCCGAGGAACTTGGCGGCGTCGACCCACTTGTGGTGGTTCTCGACAGCCTGCGCACGCCGCTTGGCGTCGGGGTCGCCGAGATTGCCTTCGCCGTCGCACATAATCAGCACCGATTTGACGCCGTTGTCCGCCGCGCGTTTCTTCATCTCGGCCAGATACTTCTCGTCGCCGGCCTTGTCTTTGAAGAACTGGTTGACGTACTCGACGGCTTTGATTCCCAGAGCCTTGGCTTCTTTTGCGAAGTCAAGATTGTCCATTTTCGGCTCCTGCTGGCCGCGAAGCGTTTTGTGCCAGGACCACTGGGCCAGAGAAATCTTAAAGGGGCGTTTCTTGCCCGATTTATCCTTTTGACCCTTCTTCTTTGCCTTCGCCTGTCTGCCGAGGACCAACGCCGGCGATTGAATGCACAGGCCGCCGACCGTGCCGGTGCCCAACGCGAGAAATGTTCGTCTTTTCATAATAAAACCATCCTTTCACAGTTCATACACATTAACGATCCCGGCAACAGGATATCAAGACCCCGCCATCGCGTCAATACCGGCCAAGAGTAGAAATTGGCTTTGATTTTTCAAATAGCTCATGGACACGAAGCCTGATTTCCTGCAGTCCTGATAACCCACCCCCCATTATCCTGATTCCCTGCTGTCCCCTATTCTATGCCCTGTATTCTCGCACTCCAACACATCTTTCCTCTTGCCCACCCGGCTGCCGCAGCTTGTAGGATGGGCAGGTTTCCTGCCCATGCAGTTCGGGTTACGTTACATTGACAGCATGGGCAAACGAGTTGCCCATCCGACTTAAATCGCCGATCTGACCCCCAGCCATATCGGAGTATGGGTGGGTATGGGAATGCTGATGTTGCTTCTTCTTGACAATTGAGCTTATGAGATGGAAGATACTTAACAATGAAACAAGAAATAAGAAATATCTTAGCGATGGGCTGGTATCTTGATACGTCGCTCTTCATGGACTTTATTGACCGGAATATTAGAACAGGCTTTAGTAGTCCTGAGCCTTACGATGGCAAGACTATAATGAGTGTTACAGTTAGTGCAGGTATTCACAAGTTTGTTCCGGCAATCACCGCCAACGGTATGAGATTCGCATTTGAACTTACAACAAATATTGATAAGCTTAGGTGCATTCATTTCACACACAAAATCCGTTTCTATTATTCCGAATTGACTAAGGCAGAAGTACTGAGAGCACTGAGAAGATCACATTCAAACCGTGATCAAAGAGAGATCGTTTCCTGGTGGAAAGCATTATGTTACCTGCTGGAAGACTACAATAGAGTTGAATCTGAAAATTTTGATCAAGAACTTTCTCAGCTTGCCCTCAGCTTTCCTATTTCAAAAAATGTTCAGGACTATATCCACTTGATCTTGGCAAAACAAAATCAACTGGCTTTCATAACATCAGATAAACTTGACGGTCAAATTAACGCGATCAGAGAGAATTACTATTCTCAAATCTACTATTGGCCAGAGATTAGGCAAGACATCCCCATTTTGCCAGAATTAGAAACCTGACGGAGAACATCTGATACTTCAAAGCAGGCATAGATATTATTTTCGGGTAGTAATACTCTTTGAAAGGCTACAAGAGTGGGAGAGATAAATGATAAGGGAGAGAGTTTAGGCGAAGAAGTACTACAAGCATTGGAAAGGGGATTCGATAAGGGTTACAATGAAGGTTTTGAGTTGGGCCGTAACAAAATCCAAGCCAAGTATCCCCAAAAAATCGAGAAAGTCTATAGTGACAAAGAATCAAATTTGCAGAAGTTTTATGAAATGGGTTACATCCAAGGATTGGAGGCGGGAAACAAAGCGGGATTTGATCAGATCTTCGAGAAGGTAGAACGAATCAAGGTGAAGGATTTGCCCAAAACAGAAAGACAAGCATATGAAAGAGGCTTTGACGAAGGCTATGATAAGGGTCTTGAGTTAACACATAAGCAAGGTGAAATCAGACCTCCCACTATTTACAAGGAAGCCCCGTTACAGTGGGCTTATGGACAAGGTTATGAATTGGGGCTTGAGGTGGCACAAGGAGGGAATTGTCGTAGTGAATAATCGCATCAGGTTGGCCCGTCAGTGATTTGGGCTGCTTTTCTATTCGTAGGATGGGCGTGGCTTCAATAGGGCAAGTGCTGTGAAATATCGCCTCCCACATAGCTGAGGTGATTCTGGAGAACGCCACAATGACATTTAGAGTGAAGTTTGGCAGAGCGATATTCAAGGTAACAATTATCGCCGGTGTAGCATCAGCTACCTTATTACGACAATAAAACCACGGCCTCTGGCCGTGTGACCCTCTTAGCTTTGAGCGTTCCGGGGTATAGGGCAATCGAGTAGACTTCTCCTTGGGGCATAGAGGAGAAGTCAGTGCACGAGTGGCAAGGGTCTGTCCCATGTACGGTGGGTCTGTAAATATCACGTAGTGAACGTCTTGTGACAGGCCTCTCGTTTTGGGCCACAGGGTATTGTGTCAGCACAGTTGGATTAGATGACAGAGACGATGCGGCAGTATATCTGCGAGCAAGGACTTTTGAAATCGGGCCAAGGTGAACTGGATTTGAAGTAATGTAGACGATGCCCAATGGGCCGATCCAAGCCCTCCTCGGGAGGGCTTCCTAAAGCCACGTCCTATGGGCGTGGATCCTTATTCTGGGTGGCTGCGAGTTGCCTTGCTTTGGTGTTCCTTACCTTTTGGCTGCTGCTGATCTACGCCAAACGCGGTTATGCTGGTCGCCTTAACCAGCTTCGCAAAAATCTGCTTCGTATGAGAACCATTGAGAAAAGGGCTGGCGGGGACGATTCAGTGGACCCTATTGAAAGAGATGATGTCGATGTCTTAATTGCACATATTCATCGGAAAACCCTCGACGAATTTCCCGTTCCCGCTTGGGCTATTTTGTGTCTTCGCGAGATTGAAGAATATCAGGAATTATATGAATCGTCTCCGGGTGTTGACCCCCAGTCGCAACCAACATGGCTGGTACTTTTGAACATTTTATTTCTTTTAGCTTGCCTAATTTTGCTGGTGATGGCTTTAGCTATGCACTTTACGAGTTAGCCTCGACGAACAAGCTTATTCCAAGGAGTCTCCATGTTTGAAAATATAAAGGCAAAACAATATTTGGCACAAATCAACAAAGCTGTAGAAGGTAGCTCAAGAGATATTCCTATCTTCAACGAAAACAGAGACTTCGTAGAATTCGAACTAATGTTCTATTTCTCCTTCGTATACGATTACAAGATTTATCACAAGATGACGCCGACATTGAGGAACGCGATAAATAAGCTCTTTATTGGAGAAATTCTCGAAGTAAGAAAGCCAAACCTTGCAAAAGCAGAACTTGAGAGATTATTTGACAATAGGATGGAAGCGTACTTCACTTTTGTGAAACAATCGAAGAAGGTTGCTGATTTTCTGCACAGAGCGTCGGATTACATTAATGCAATGCTAACAATAAGCATTGACGAAAATGGTTATGCTGATGGGAATCGAAATCACTTACATAAAATCAAAGAAGTGATTAGACCTAATATACACACGGAATCAATAGAACAGACATTGTCGCTTAATTCCGGGGTGATGCTCCAGTGGGAATTAAAGGTGTCTGGCTGGAACCGTAGGCGCTTCTCAATTAATTGGTGGATTAGCGAGTTGGTGGATACGTAGTGGTGGGGCGAAGGATTTGCAGTTCAGTAGCGCACTTGTCATGGCAGGCTCCTCTCTAACATTATTTGACTGTGGATGCGACTCAGCCTCGTCGGGGTGGTGAGAGGCTCCTGTAGCTCCGACTGCAATTCGGGCTTGGCCTGTCCATAAATTGCTTGCCTGACGGATGATCTTTGGTTAACATACCGCGAAAATTGGAAATTTGGCGGTTGATGTACGATGTAGGACAGATAAGGAGAATAGAGATATGGCAGTAACGATTTATTACAAAGAAGATGCTCCGATCGACGCGTTGAAGGGCAAGAAGGTGGCGGTCATCGGCTATGGCAGCCAGGGCCACGCACACAGCCTGAACCTGCGCGACAGCGGTATAGAGGTGGCGGTGGCGGAATTGGAGGGGACGGACAATTATAAGCTCGCAGTCGAGCACGGATTCAAGCCGACCGACATTAAGCAGGCTTGCGAGGGGGCGACGCTGATTGTTGTGACGCTGCCCGATGAGATTCAGGCGCAAGTTTACGCCGCTCAGATTGCGCCTAACCTTGCAGCCGGCCAGACGCTCGGCTTCTGCCACGGGTTCAACATTCACTTTAAGTACATCGAGCCGCCCAAGGACATCAATGTCGTGATGATCGCTCCCAAGGGACCGGGGCATCTGGTTCGCAGCGAGTTCGAGAAGGGCGGCGGGGTGCCCTGTCTTATCGCTGTCGAGCAGGACGCCACCGGCGATGCCAAGCAGATCGCTCTGGCATGGGCCAATGGAATCGGCGGCGCCAGGGCGGGGATCATCGAGACGACGTACAAGGAAGAGACCGAAACGGATCTTTTCGGCGAGCAGGTGGTTCTGTGCGGCGGTCTTACCGCGCTGATCAAGGCCGGTTTCGAGACGCTTGTGGAAGCCGGGTATCAGCCCGAGATTGCGTATTTCGAGTGCATGCACGAGGTCAAGCTGATCGTAGACCTGATGTATCAGGGCGGAATGAACTACATGAGGTACAGCGTATCCAACACCGCCGAGTACGGCGACTTGACCCGTGGGCCGAGGATTATTACCGAGAAGACCAAGGCCGAGATGAAGAAGATCCTGGCCGAGGTCACGTCGGGCGAATTCGCGAAAGAATGGGTGGACGAGTACAAGTCGGGGCACAAGAACTTCGACGCGCTGTACGAGAAAGACCACGATTGCCAGTTGGAGACTGTCGGCAGAAAACTGCGCAAGATGATGAAGTGGATTGACTCGAAAGAAGCTTAGGCTTTCGAGTACGTAGATGGGCTGTCGTGTCGCGGGCATCTTGCCCGCGATTCGAGGGCGCTCGCGCCCTCGACACAAAGGCCCATGCGGTCTGGGGCGCGTTGCATTGACAAAATGGGCAACGGAGTTGCCCATCTACGACTGATTTAGGGGAAACCTCGATGCGGCGGAGACGGCCGGGTCAATTTGTGATTACTGCTTGCCGATGTTCTGCTGAGATTGTGAAAATATCGAATCGCCAATCGGTGGTCTTCTTGTGCGGTCTTGCCGTCTTGCTCCTGTGGGGTTTCACAGGGGGTTGCTCATCCTGGTTTTCGCAAGCCGGGGCGGAACAGCCTTCCTTTGAGGACGTGCTTTCTGCGCCCTACGACGGAGCGAAGTTGAAAAAGAGCCTTACTCTTGATGTGCTTGGCAAGATTCATAGGTCGCAGGGTGAGCTTGCACCGTATTTTATGGGAGCCGAGCTGCTCAGTCAGAGCGACAATGTTATTGCTTCTTCGGCCCAGAGTGAGGACGGCCGGCGAATATGGTTTAACATGGTCGCATTCCACGAGTTCAGGCTAAATGTGATCCGCAAGTACTTCTTCGTGGCCGATGACACGGGCCCGACTCTGAGGGGAAAGTCCAGGCGGGGCTTGAGATTTGACTGCGCGATGGTATTGCCTAACGAGATGCTCGAGAGATCATACGCAGATGAGAACGCAAGGCAGATCGCCGTGCTCAGGCACATCCTGGAGAATCTCCACATGGACATAAATCAGCTTGGCGCCGGGGCAATGGGGCAGACTGACAAGAGGCTCAACGTCTGCGGGATGCTCATGAATCAGACGTTCGAGATGATTCTGCGCAGACTTGACAGCTCGCCCGCGATGGTGGCGGCCCTGAGCCAGGCAGACGGCGTCCAGTTCGATCACATCACGTTCGA
Organism: Phycisphaerae bacterium; assembly: GCA_016782865.1. Lineage (GTDB taxonomy): Bacteria > Planctomycetota > Phycisphaerae > Sedimentisphaerales > Anaerobacaceae > SG8-4. Next base: position 6,567 of record JADHXR010000040.1, on the reverse strand, counting down.
CAAGGGGACGGTCCGGATGGTTGCCGGCGGTGATACCGCTGCGGTCAAGATCCTTTTCGGTGTTTTCGCGCCGCCCGAACAATAATCAATTGTCAATAATCATTAATCAATGAAAAAGAGTGGGTCTGTAAGCCGAGTCCTGTATCCCGCCGGTAACGGCGGGCGGCGGCCATTTATCTTGACCGACTGTTGCCAGTCGGCTCTGCCTCATCGGCAAGCGACCTACCCGCTGGCGGAGCGGCAGGCTTGCCGCTCACACTCGGGCCGAGTAACCAGCTGCTTGGTCTTGCAGGCGGTGGGGTTTACCCTGCCGGCATCGTCACCGACGCCGCGGTGCGCTCTTACCGCACCATTTCACCATTGCCTGTGTTCCGACGAGTCGGAACCATCGGCTGTGTATTTTCTGCGGCACTTTCCCGCGGGTCGCCCCGGGTGGCCGTTAGCCACCACCGTTGCCCTGTCCTGCTCGGACTTTCCTCCGGCCCGCACAAAGCGAACCGGCGACCGCCCAACCCACTCTTTTCAATTGATTATTTACTATTGTCCCTGCTTTCGCAGGGATGACAATACTATTGATAATTGTTCAAGTGGGAGCCATCATAGCAAGAATCTGACCTGTTTTCTACTCTATTAGGGTAGTTCAAGGATAAAGAATGTGTCGAACTACGATTACAGGGAGATTCCCCGAGTCTCATTGGAAAAATGGTATGCAGGGGAAGAGTTGGTATTCCTGGTCCCAGCAACTCCTCCCAGTCGGCTTTCTATTGCTCTCTTGAGATTTCAATGTGTTTCTTGAAGCGCTCATCATCGCAGTCGGGAAAGTCTCTTCTGAAATGGACGCCTCTGCTTTCCTGTCGCTTCTGGGCCGATTGGGCCATAAGCAGGGAAACGGTGAGCATGTTTTGACATTCCCAGCCTTCGGGCGAATCGAAGACTTTGTCCATTACGTACCTTTGCCAAAACCGGATAATCTCTTGTGCTTCGGCGAGCGGTTGACTAGATCGGGTGATGCCGACGTTTCGCCACATCAGGGCTCGAAGCGAGTTTCTCACGTCATCGGTATCCAGACGCGTGCGGTCCGAATGCGGGATTTGGTATTTTATCAGCGGGTGCTTGAGATGAGCGGCGGTTGCCTTTGAGCTTTGGGAAACGGCCCGGCCGGCCATCTTGCCGAACACCAATCCTTCGAGCAGCGAGTTGCTGCCGAGCCGATTCGCGCCGTGCAGCCCGGTGGAAGCCACTTCGCCGCAGGCGTAGAGATTGTCGATATTTGTCTTGCCCGAGCTGTCGGTCTTTACCCCGCCGATCATGTAATGCGCGCTCGGCCGCACCGGTATTAGGTCCTTGGCAATGTCTATGTCAAAACTGTCGAGAAGCTCGTTAATGAAGGGGAATCTCTTTGCAAAGTATACCTTATCGAAGTGGCTGACATCGAGGTGGACGTTAGTTGACTCGGTCTTTCGCATCTGGGACAGAATCGCTCGGCTCACGACGTCGCGCGGCGCAAGCTCTGCGGCTTCGTGGTAGTCTTTCATGAACTTTCGGCCCTTATTGTCCACCAGGATGGCCCCTTCGCCTCGAAGGGTCTCGGTGATCAGGGCCCTCGTGGCGCCGGCGATATAAAGTGTGGTCGGATGGAACTGCACGAACTCCAAATCCCGCAGCACCGCCCCGGCCCGGTACGCCATGGCAACGCCGTCGCCTGTCGCCACTTCGGGGTTCGTAGTTTCACGATAGAGCCGGCCGGCTCCTCCGGTTGCCAGGATCGTTCTCGCGGCCCAGATTATTTGCGACTCGCCCCGGCTGTTGCGCCCGATGATTCCCATGCACTTGTTCTGGTTGCTCGTGAGCAAGTCGATGACGAAGAAGTTTTCCAATATCCTTATTTTCGAGTTCTGCCTGACTTTCTCTATCAGTGCTTCGGCAATTATCCGTCCGGTTTCGTCGCCGTGAGCATGGGCTACGCGCGGATGGCTGTGGCCGCCTTCGAGGGTGGTGGCGATCCGGCTGCCGGACAGATCGAACTCGGTATCCCAACCGAGCAGTTGCTCTATCAATTCCGGCCCCTGGCGAACGACCAACTCGACCACTTCTTCGTCACACATCCCACAACCGGTCTTGAGCGTATCGGCTGTGTGTGCTTCGAATGAATCTGTTTCGTCAATCGCCGAGGCGATCCCGCCCTGGGCTTTGAATGTGTTGCTGTCTTTCACGTTGCCTTTGCAGACAACGATGACGTTGCGATGCTCGGCTGTTTCGAGGGCGGCGCGAAGACCGGCGATTCCGGTCCCTATTATCAGACAATCGGTAAAAAGCTGAGACGAAGAGATAGAGTCAATATCGACGAGATAGCGTCTGAATTCCAATTTGTCGCTCATGATGTTAGTCAGTTTGTCCCATTGTTAATCCTTGCGTTCCAGGACGATTTCGTCGGTGAATACCTTATCGCTGTCGGCGTATTTTAGGACGAATGCCTGAAGTTCCTTTGTCGATGCCGTCAGGATAAGCCTGTCCTCGACGGCTGCGTGCGCTATTGCGTCCGGGTTTTCCTCGAGCAGCTTTTTCAATTGGGTCTCCAACATCAATCGCATCTTCAACTTGGGCCCCACGGAGTCCATCTTCACAAACGTGTGAGCGGGTATTAGGAACAAAGTGTTGTAGGGCCACTCCATCTTGTTCGGGTCTTCCGGATCCCAGGGCAACTCGCTCGGGTAAACATCCAGGAAAAGCCTGTCCTGCAACTTTACAAGATGGGCGACAAACGAACCTTTCATGCCGTCCTCGCCGGTGAAAATCAACTTGTATGCATTCTTAGGCTCGTCAATGGACTTGAATTGCCAGGTGATTTCGGGGTCGTTCGGCTCATCCACCCAGGTGCCGAGCAGCTTTTTGTCGAAGACCACGTTTTCTTTCGTGTAAAGCGGGCGAAGCGACATGACAGGCACACAGCCACCCAAAAGAGCGGCCAACATGTAAAAAAGAAGCTTCCTCGTGTTCATTTTTCGCTCTCCTTTCAACATTGACTATTCTGCCCCGTGCCCTTGGCTGTTATTGCTATTTTCAGCCATCACTTGCCAATTGTCAATTGCAAAGCGAACTCAAAACCGATAGATTGCTCAGGTGAAGATTTTGAGCCCAGGACGAGAAGACATTCACTGAGGATGGATTACCTTGGATATCGACCTAACAGGTTGGATTGTGGTTGCGTTATGTGCGATAATAGTGGGAATTGCCAAGACCGGCGTGCCAGGGCTTGGAATTCTACCGGTGCCCCTTATGGCATTGGGTTTTGACAAATCCCCCGGGATACTGCTCGGCATTCTGATTCTGGCGGATTTGTTTGCCGTTGCTTACCACAGACACAATGCCAAGTGGAGCCATGTGATCCGGCTGCTCCCGGCTGCTTTTGCAGGTATCCTCGCAGGTTACTTCGGTTTGAGGCGCGTCGACGACGATCAACTCAGGCCAATTATTGGGGTAATCGTTCTCGTGATGTTGGGCGTAAACTACTGGAGAACGAGAGCCAGCGGCGAAGACGCCCCCATCCCGGCACAATGGTGGTTTGCGGTCGCACTTGGGTTTATGGCGGGGATTACGACCATGATGGCCAATGCCGCCGGGCCCGTGATGGTCATCTATCTGCTGGCTATGAGACTGCCCAAAATGGAATTTGTTGGAACCTCGGCGTGGTTCTTTTTTGTCGTCAACTGGCTCAAGGTGCCGCTAAGCGCAAAGCTGGATTTGATGACCGTTGAATCTGTCAAACTCAACTTGATGATGTTGCCGTTTATTGCCGTCGGGGCGGCCGTGGGCATATTCTTCCTGAGGCGGGTCCCGCAGAAGGCGTTTTCCACAATCGTACAGGTATTGACGCTTGCCGCAGCGATCAAGCTTCTGTTTTGACTGGATTTCCCCGAATAGACGGAGCAGAAAAAGTTTGCTAAACCCTGGCCAAAGAGAGACTATTACAACCATGTGCGGGCAAGAGAAGCAAGATAGATATCACACCAACCGCCAGCGGATGCTCGACTGGGATCTGGCCGGGCGTGACATAACCGATCCTCGTGTATTGGCTGTGATGGCTGAGGTTCCGCGGGAGGAATTTGTGACGGACTCGTACCGGCCGCAGGTTTACTCTGACGGTCCGCTGCCCATCGGGATGGGTCAGACGATTTCTCAGCCGTATATCGTCGCCCTGATGACTCAGGAGCTGAGGGTCGATCGAAAATGCGAGGTCCTGGAGATCGGTACGGGCAGTGGATTTCAGACGGCGGTCCTGAGCAGGCTGGCAAAGAAGGTTTATACGATAGAGAGATTCGGCGAGCTGGCCGAGTCGGCACAGGCGGTTCTGGGCAGGTTGGGCGTCAGCAACGTCGAGTTCCATATTGGCGACGGCAGTTGCGGGTGGCCGGCGTCGAAATTGCCGCCGTCGGGATGTTTCGACAGAATCATGGTTACCGCAACGGCGCCGAGCATTCCCAAGCCGTTGGTTAGCCAGCTTGTCGATGGCGGCTTGATAGTCGTCCCCGTCGGCTGCGGTGGATCGCAGCGACTGATGAGATGTGAAAAGAAGGCGGGCAAACTCGATGAGAAAAGAATCTGTGACGTTCGGTTTGTCAAGCTGCTTGGCAAACACGGTTTCGAGCAGTAGCGTAGGGAAGAAGTGATGACAGAGGTAAATGAGAGATCGCAACCAGGGTTCAATTTGTCGATGCCGGTCCAGTATGTCAAAGGCGTCGGGCCGGCGAGGGCCAAGACCTTTGCCCAGTTGGGGGTCGAGACCGTGGGGGATTTGCTGGAGTATTTTCCGCGCGACTGGAACTTCCTGCCGGAGCCGACGAAGATAGGCCGGTTACAGCCCAACGAAAATGTCACCGTTATCGGCATGATCGAGTCGACGGATTATCAGAGCTATCGCCGGCACCCGATGTTCGAAGCCCTGATCAGTGACGATACGGGGGTGTGCAGGATTCTCTGGTTCCACGGCGGATTTCTTCGCGATCAGTTGGAGCCGGGCCAGATCATCATGGTCTCGGGCAAAGCAACGCTGTACAAACATCAGTTGCAATTGACGAACCCGAAGTTTATCGTGCTCGACGCCGAATACGAGCAATCACCCGAACATTTCAGCGGCGGAGTCTATCCAGCCTGCAAAGGGTTGAGCAGCGGACAGATCAAGAAGATAATCAGCCGTGTGTGCGAGGCGGCCGATCAGCTTGTGCCGGAATTCTATGACAAGCCATTTCTCAAACAGGCAAATTTTATCAGCCGAAAAGACGCGTTTGCCTGGATACATATGCCGCCTGACGAGAAGAAATTGGCCAAGGCAAAGCGCAGACTGAAATATGACGAGCTGTTTCTGATGCAGTTGGGGCTGGCTCTTCGCCGGCACAAAGTTCAGCATTTCTCCGCGGCTGCCGAGTGTAAGTGCACCGACGAAATCGACAGCAGAATAAGAAGGCGTTTTCCGTTCCTGCTCACCGAGGACCAGAACGATTGCATCGCTGAGATTTCCGCTGATATGGGCAGATCGCAACCGATGAATCGCCTGTTGCAGGGTGACGTCGGCTCGGGCAAGACGGTCGTTGCGCTGTACGCCGCTTTGCTGGCGGTCGCCAACAGGATGCAGGTGGCGATCATGGCGCCGACGGAGATTCTGGCCGGCCAGCATTCTCTGAGCATCGAAAGATATCTTAAGAAGAGTAACGTTGAGAGGATACTGATAACCGGTGGCCTGGCGGGAAAGAAGAGAAGCGAAGTCCTGGACAAGATAAGGTCCGGTGCGATTGACATCGTGGTCGGAACGATTGCGCTGTTGCAGGCCGACATAGAATTTCAGAATCTTGGCCTGGTTGTAATTGACGAGCAGCATAAATTCGGAGTTCACCAGCGAGCACAGTTGCGCAAGCAAGCCACGCCGCATTGCCTTGTTATGACCGCTACGCCCATCCCGCGAACGCTGGCGATGACCGCTTTCGGCGATTTGGACGTTTCTATTATCAAGCACTCGCCACCGGGCAGAGGCGCAGTTGTCACGCGCTGGGTCGACCGGCGGCATCGGCAGAAGGCATACGAGTTCATCCGCGAACGGCTGAAGGCGGGCAAGCAGGCGTATTTTGTTTATCCCCGGATCACTACAATCGAGCAGGCCGGTGACGTCAAGGCTGCGAGCGATGAGTGGAAATATCTTTCCGAGAAAGTCTTTCCCCAGTTCACCGTTGAGCTGCTGCACGGACAAATGCCTTCGGCGAGAAAACAACAAATCATGTCGGAGTTTCGAAAGGGCAAGATCGACGTGCTCGTATCGACTGTCGTTGTGGAAGTCGGCCTCGACGTTCCGAACGCAACGATAATGGTCATAGAAGGCGCCGATAGATTCGGGCTGGCGCAGTTGCATCAGTTGCGAGGACGTGTCGGCAGGTCGCAGGCAAAATCGTACTGTCTGCTGTTCGCCGAGACCGAGAATGAGACGGCTGCCAGCAGGCTGGATATAATGATCCGGAGCAATGACGGTTTTGAGATAGCCGAGCACGATTTGCGGCTGCGGGGGCCCGGGGAGATGTTCAG
>JADHXR010000164.1 GCA_016782865.1 Phycisphaerae bacterium | reverse complement strand
CTGGGGTTTATGCTGCGCGCACCGAAACAGCATTGCAAAATACACCACTAAATGTCGATAAATGGTCACCTCTTAATGTTCAGATTGCCTAGATTGCCAGCAAATTGTAAGGTAGCAATACAAGTGCCGAACAGGATTGGGTGCGTCCCTATTATTTATACCATCACAACTCGGCAGGCTTTACAGTCCGACGATGCGTTTGAGTCTTTCGGTCTCGTCCTCGATTCTGCTGTGTTCACTAACGTTGGTTACACCGTATTTCTTGCACAGATCCAGAAAGCGTTTGACCAACGGCCGCATTCGCTCGGCCACGGCAGGTTCAATAGATGATTTATCCTTGGTATACCAGATTGGTTCGATGGCAGCTCGGTATGCGCAGATTGAGGCTTTTTCCACACGGGCACGAACGGCATCATTTTCGGCCAATTGCATCGCCTCAGCAAAAGCATTAAGGCCCGCCTGCGCGATAGTCTCATCTATTGCATAATCTTTCGCCCTGCCAAAACAGTTCGGATGCAACCCGCTGGCCAGCGCGTTCTCGTGAGTCAGATTGATGAACCGCCTGATTGGTTCGGCACCGCGGCCATAGTGTAAATCAAGGAATTCGTTGACCAACTTCTCGCCACTTTCGGTCGGGTCCCAAAGTAGATTAGCCATCACATAGTTGCGCAGATCGGACAGCTCAGCCCCCAGAGCGTTGCCCGCGGCCTGCATAAATATGCCTATCGCGTTGTTGGCAACAAAGTACCTGATGTTCGATTCTATCACCCGCAGATTGGGACATGGCAATAGGTAATTGCTGAAGTTCGTATTGTAGTTCCAGATAGAAATGTTGCCGCATATTTTGCCCCAGTCGGCCAGATCCTGACAAAACTGTGCATTCTTCCCGCACTTTGGATCGTTGATAGGATGTAAAACACAACACTCAATGCTGCACAACTGGATTTGAACGTTTGGCCGGGGGTAGATGGTTTTGGGCGGCTTGCGTGAATACCAGTAAGACAAGGTACCGACCATTACATCCGGGTACTCCTTTACCACCTCATCTGCCACCGCATTGACGAACGTCAGTAGCGAGCCCATTGGCGTGTTTTCTAAATCATCAATGGCAGCACAACACTGACAGCGACAGTATTTGTTATTGTCGTTCTGGCTAACTGATATGTTCTCCATACCGGGATTATTTCTGAGAGCATCCAAAACCGAGTCGGTCACAATACGCTGGACGTCCGGGTTGGTCAGACACAGTTCCGGCCCTCCGCCTCCCATTTCCAGTTTGCGCTCGCCCTCAACCAGGGCGAAATATTCCGGATGTTCCTTTCCGTATTTCTGCGACGAGAGATGTTGGTGAAAGCTGTGGTTTATGAGATTCAGTCCTGTCTTGCCGCCCAGCTTTTTGTCGTCAGTTACAGTATTTACACGAATCCGGGCGGCAAAAGCGGGATTGTTGTTGGTTTCGCCGTAATAACTCCAGCGGAAACGCAGAGGCGGATGATAGAAACGGTCCAAAGGCCCGACGACACGCTGCGTCCCTATCGCGGGTACATACGTGTGATCAACGGTTAGAAACCGCACGCCGACATAGTCTTCGAGGAAGGTATAGACACCGTAAAGCGTTCCCCGTGCTCTGGCCTGTGGCTGGCCGGCTATGGCAATGTTATCATCGCGCACAACAATGCGAAAGTCCTCCTGGCCAAACTCACGTGTTTCGAAACCGACATCGCTGGCGCGCATGGCCGAGCTTGAGCCAATAAATATATGACGCTGCCCGCCAGTGGCTGGTGCCGGTTGGCTGACAATTGGCAGGCGAATGCTGCTTGCCTGAGCAAAATGGCTCTGGAATTCTTCAGCGGCGCAGACCTCACTTGGTGAAGCGTTCTCTGCTATTATGACGTCCCAGTTGGCCAGGTCAGATAGGTTCACGCCACTTGGTACAGCGGCAGAAACCGAACAGACCATCAAGGCGTACAGCGAGATTACCGTGATCACAACATAGCGGCACATCGTACTATCTCCTTTCGTAGCAATCATTCGGGCCTCTGCGAGTCGGGACACATTGTCTGGCTGGACCACACACCCAGCATCAGAATCCCCGTTCACAGCTTGCCTAACATACTGTGTTCTACCGCTGCTCGTCAAACCATAATTCTCTCTGGTATGGCAGAAGTTTCACCATTCTTGGGCTGTTATTTCAATAACACCTGGGTATTCCAAGATTAACAGTGATGAACACGGATTCTTATTCACCACTGAGGCAAGCCTGCCCCCTTCGGTTACTCTCAGAGCAGGCTCTGAGCCAAGGAGGAAATATGGGATTTCGCGACCAACCATGCTGGACGACAGCGTTTCACAGTCTAGACAGTCTCACACACCTCTGAGAAACAAGGAAGGTCATCGAGCCAGCAAGCGCTCTTGCAATACGGGCGTGAGAAAAGCACACCGGTTCTCTGAGCCCCTACACTCTGATGATAACGCATGTAAAGGCGGTTGTCCGGACCGACCGCAAGAATCTCGATTTTGCCCGAGTAGTGCGACATAACATACCGGAAGGTCTTCTGTATACCGCTCAACCGCCTAGTGACATCGCGAACAATCTCCGTGCCTCGACCCAGGGGGACCTGGAAGTGTGCTGTGCCCTTAACGGGTCGTGCCTGGAAAAGGTAATAAGGCCGCACACCGAGTGAGTGGATCCTGGCAAATGTAGTCGCCAGAATGTCAGGGGCATCGTTTACATCTTTCAGCAGCACGGTCTGATTGAACAACTGCACACCCATTTTGAGAAGTCTCCGGACGGCAAACTCGGTCTCTTCGGAGACCTCGCCGAAATGATCTATGTGTGTCACAATCACCGGTGACTTGCCTGCTGTCGCGATTCTTCGAAACAGCTCACGGAGACTCTTGTCATGGAATCTCAGCGGCTCGTAAATGATCCCTCTGGTCCCGAAGCGGATGGAGGTCAAATGCCGAATAGGCAACAAGTGGTCCAAAATATCGTGGAGCTGTTCAGTGGCAAGCACAAACGGATCACCGCCGGAAAGCAAAACGTCCGTGATCTCCGGATGCTCGTTGATGTACGCCGATATCTCTCCGTAATCACGTACAGTCTCTTCGGGTGGTTGCCCGACGAGCCTCTTGCGAAAGCAGAATCGACAGTAAGAGAAGCATTGCTCGGTCACGAGCAGCAGAACCGTTTGAGGATATTTGTGTTGAAGCCCCTTCATCTTCGTGTCGTCCCGCTCACCACTCGTGTCCAGCGCGCCGGGGCCTTCAAGCTCCGCGAGAGAGGGCTCAATGACACGCTTGAGTTGCTCAAAGTGAACGCTGTGGCGGAGCCACTCATCGTAGAACGGTGCGACCTTGCATGGAAGAACCTTGTTGTCAACGGGTCGTTGTTGAGACACATATTGGCCGCGGGCAACGTCAGCCGCCGTAGCGGCCCTTTTATCGGCATCCTGTTCCGACGGCAGTAGCTGTTGCCCGATGGGTTCAGGTGGGGCGTCACTGGGCTTTGAAGATGAGACAGGCCCCGCTTGGCTTTGAGTCTGCACAGGATTCCTTACGGCAGTCCGCCCGCCGGTCGGTGCAGGCGTGCCAAAGTAACGAATATGAGCTACATCGATAATCCGCAAGATCAACGACTCGAAGCTGTAGCCGGCGTTCGTCGCCGCCAGTACGAATGCCCCGCCACGCCCCAGAGAGGCCATGGAGTTGATCTCCAGAACGAAAGGATTCCCCGATGCATCGATTCGGATATCGACCCGCGCATAGTCCTTGCACTGACAAGCGCGGAACGTCGCAAGAGATAACTCGTTGAGGCGATCGCGCATCTGGCGACCAACTCCCGCCGGACAGATTTTCCGGGGCTCATCGCTGCTCTTATGGTATTTGTCCCGCCAGGTCAGGACTTGGAACTGTCGATTCTCAAAATCAAGCTCTACCGCCGGAAGCGATTCGACAGGATCATTACCGATCAGTCCGACGCAGATCTCACGCCCCGCGATGTACTCCTCCACAAGTGCTTCCTGCTGATACTTCGCCACAACATCGTGCACTGCTTGATCCAATTCGTGAGGCTCCCGGACGAAATGCAGTCCATAGCTCGTCGATTCGTGCCGCGGCTTAACGACCAGTGGGAAACGAAGGTTGTCTGCCTGTTCCCCTGGGCGGCTCATAACCAGACAGTTGGGTGTAGGCACACCTGCCTGCCGCATCAGAATCTTGGTCACCATCTTGTCCAGTGACAACGCATGACCTACAGGGCTGGACCCTGTGTAGGGAATTCCGGCCATCTCCAACATCCCGGGCACATGAGCATATCGAGAATCCCCTTGAATACCATAAGCCATGTTGAGGACCAGCCCGCCCGGCTCCCCGGTCCGTGAATCGGGCGGCATGAACGATTCCAGGTTGGCGATGAGCCGCTTGTCACCCTCAAAAACAGCCACCGTATGTCCACCGGCCCGCGCTGCGTCGATAACCTTCTGCACTGTGCCCTTACCATAGACTTCCGGACAAGGCTGGCCGAAACGACCGACGATGCCGTTGTTCTCACGATTCCGTACAACCGCCACTTTCATATAGTGGACCCTTTCTTACTGGAGTCTTCCCGCAAATGTGCCCTGGCGACAAGAGACTTGGCCTTCCTGGCGTGGCGGGAAGAACTCTTTTCCTCCGCAGGGAGATTCAGCCGTCTCAGCAGACGGAAATCAAGAAACTCCGCAATTACGATAATGAAGCCGATCTCGAAAATCAGCAATTCGGGGAAGTACAAAAAGACCTTCCGGAATCCGTCGATTTGAAACATGAAGGTGATGAGTACGGCCACAAAGGCTGTCATCGTTCCACGCCACAGAGCCGAGCCCAAGCCCTCCCTGGAGAGGATACGGGCAAATCCCTCCCCCATCAAACAGAGGGCAATGATAGGAAAATAGGCCACGCGACTCAGCGATTCAAAACCCAGCCACCTGCTCGAAAGGAGGGCTATGAGCATGACCAGGGCCACGACGCTGAGGACGACGGAGACACGGGCAAAGTACGGCAGGCGGATGGCTTTGACGAATGGCCGGATCGCCAGCACAATACCAATCACCACTGCCAGGAAAGCCAGACCGGGCAGAATGCCCGTGATCAGAAAAGCCACCGCAAGGAGAATCGAGCGGAATGGCCCGAGAAGCCGGATACCCAGGGAAAGCCGAAAGAATACCACCAAGGTGGCGCCAAAGGGTACGGAGAGTATGTATTCGACCCGACTCTCTCTGTCTCCTGAGAGGTTGGCCAGAGAAAAGCCCCGCATGAAGAACTCCGAGGTGGGTAATGCCGACCATTTACAGACCATCAGCACCAATGGGCCAACGATCAGCATTGCCAGAATCAGCTTTTGCCCACCTGACAGATTTCCTTTACCCAATTTCATAGTGCAACCTTGTGACAATCGACCAGCTCGATACACCCGGCGATGCGATCAAAGGCCAGCCGCCGTACCATCGCGTCTGGGATCTGCCACACCTACTAATGTCTCATCGTCTCTCATATGTATGGCCTGCACACTGCCCATGAAGTAACTGTGCGGGGGCCTGATTCTTATCTGGCGAAAACGTTTTTCGAGTCGCTTCAGAATCGCCTCAGTCGCCGCCGGCCGTTCAATATATACCTTGCGACTAAGCAACCCGTGGATGCGGGGCAAACCAACGGCATGGCTAAGTGGTACTCTGCGATCAAGAATGCCGCTGATGACATGCAGGAGGGCCGACGTGATTCGCCGGCTCCCTGCCGCACCCAACACAAACAATGGCTTGCACGCGTATCTCGTGTCACCGCGGAATTGTGCGCCCTCCGACAAACCATTCTTAAAGACAAGAGTCGGGGCGATATTGGATTGTGGTATGCAACCGCTGCCAAGGCGATAGGCGTGCGGGCCTCGGCTGCACGTACACAGATAGTTGTTATAGAGGAATCCGAGCCGGCTGTTGGCGACCTTGGCTCCGAAAAGCGATTGGATTGACTGCGTGAGCGAGACGGCATTGCCATCCCGGTCCATGGTGCACAGATGCGTTGTCTCCCCCGGCTCCTCTTCGTCCGCCTCACCAGCCCTCGTCCAAACGTGGGTTTTGATTCGCTCGGCAATCTCAGAGGCCCGTTCACTGCCCAGGAACCATTTGAGAAGCGAAGGTGTTACATCCAGCGGATGGACCGCAAAGCGATCACGCTTACGGAATACGGCATATGTTACCTCAGCCAGAAGCTCATACCATTCGTCGGTTTCCCGCACCAGGTCCCCAGGCTCGAAGCGTTCCAGAATCTTCAGTCCTGACAATACCTGCAGCCCTCCTCCGGGCGGAAGTACGCTGACCACTTTGTAACCCCGATAGTCAATGTCGACCGGCTCGGACTCAATCGGGGCCTCAAATTGCGCCAGGTCTGTCTCTGTGATGAGCCCATCATTTTGTGTCATGTCCTCAATAATGAGGCTGGCGATTTGCCCTTGATAGAAGTCCTCCACGCCGACCTGTGCCAAACGGCTGAGGGTTGCAGCCAATTCCTTCTGCCGGAAGATATCTCCAACCCCATACGGACGTTCCTTCTTCAGAAACAGTCTGGCTGTAGGGGGAGATGCGAGCAGTGTGTTCAAGCACCATTTCATCTGCCGCCGCTGCAGCTTCGTAACGGCGTAGCCATCCTCAGCAAGACGGATCGCCGGCTCCATCACCGTAGCTCGCGGCAACGCCCCATAACGCTTCCGTGCGGATTCCAATGTAGCCGGCGTGGATGGAATGGTGCATGCACGATATCCTTTTTGTTGCTGAATCCTCGACACTTGTTTCGCCGACACTGCAGCGGGTGCATGTGAATGACCGTCCACCACGAACGTTCTACCGTCGGAAAGACGGATCAGCAGGGTAGTCTGCCCACCCAGACCCGAGTTGCTCGGCTCACAAACAGCCAGAGCCCAGGCAGCAGCCACAGCGGCATCAATGGCATTGCCGCCGGCACGTAACATCTTTATGCCGGCCTTGCTGGCCGAGGGAAAGGCGGTGACCACCATTGCGCGCACACCTGTTGCCCGTCTATCACAACATTCTTTCAGCTCTGATGCAGTATCGAGCACGTTGAATTCCAACGCTTCAATAGTATTGTCCTTTTCGGCTGTTGCAGCGATGTTACGATGCGCAGGCCACTATGGGCCGATGGCACCGACCTGAACGTCATCGAATTCGGCGGCGGCATCGGCCTTTGTATACACCCCGTACATTCCGGCCTCCGCCAGCGTCGTGTCCTTGACCTCGATCAACTTCCTGCCGTCCAGCGATGCCACGACTCTGTTGCCGCGGTGATCGACCTGGATTGTATGCCAGGCCTTGCGGTCTGCCCTTACATTCACGCTGGCCAGCCGCTTGGCCTTGCCGTTCTTGATACAGTAGACACGGAAGTTCCTTGACAGCGGCGTCCAGCGGGCCATGTAGCAATTGCCTGAATCGGCGGCGCGCCAAACCAGGCCGCTGCCCTGATCGTTCTTGCCGGAGATCACTCTGACCTTCGCTCGGAGGCTCAGGTCTGCCAACTTCGTGCCCTCGGCCGTAAGCAGGTTCCAGGTGTCGCCGCTGTTCCCGGTTTTGGTCAGGGCCACGACATTGGGGCAACTGGGGGCGCCGGCCTTGCCGACAACCTCCCATTTGGCTGGCTTGGCCTTGGCGCCGATCTGGATGGCCTTCCAGCCGGTGGGAACGGCCCCAACCTTCTGGTCGTCGAAGCTCCACTTCGTCCCCGGGAGACTGCTTTGATCGTTCTTGCCGGTCTCTTTTTCTTGCTCGCCTTCTTTGGCCTTGAAGCCTGCAAATGTCTTTCTCAGGACCTCTCCGTCCAAGGAGAACAGGACGTCATACTCCCCACCGCTCACCACCATTTCTATCTCGTAAACCTTCTTTCCTCCTTCCATAAGCTCCGCGATGTCAACGAGCCTGCCGTCGGCGACTTGCTTCAGTATGGCAGCCTTGACTTCTGCCGGTACCTGGTCGATGCCGACCTTCTTCTCCCCCTCTTGTGCTAGAACGTGTACGAGAAAGGCAATGAGTAGAACGCTCAAAGCCGTGACAACCCACCCGCCTAACGATCGTGTCATCGCAAACCTGCTTCGAACTGATTTCCAGACATTCGTTTTCATTTCTTCTCTCCTTATACAAAAAGACCAGAATTCTGCTGCCGCAGCCAAGCCGACCGACGCTTGCCGGCATCCTTAAACAACAATCGTACCAAGCTAAACATGAGAGAATCGTGAGAAAAACAGACTTTGTTAATAAATTCTCTCTGAGGCATACGCGTTACGACCTCTCAGCCATTATTCGTAGCTCATCTGGCTCCGGCGGGCAGGCGGCGCGGCGAAACGCGAAGAGTGGTGGCCGATCTTCCGATCAAAGCTTTGGGGCCACATCCAGTACTATGGTAATTCACTTCTTCTTCGCAGCATGGGGCCGGTCGGAAAATTTGAGAAAAGATCGCCTCTCTCATGATTCTCTCATCTTTGTGTTGCTATTATTGGGGGCAAAGGCGACAGATGTCGCATGGCTTCATGGCCTAGCCACAGTGGAAGGCCGAAAAGGTATTGGCTATTTTGCAGTAAAGGAGATCTGAAATGAAGCGGAAACGTCCGACAATCATTGGCCTGGTAGCCGGCATAGGTCTGGTGTTGTGCATGGGGACCATAGCACTCATAGCGGGATGTGCCATGTTCGAGAAGGGAGACAATGCCGAGAAGATCAGTATGGATCAACTGCCCCTCGTGGTGAAGGCCGCGGCTGAAAAGGAGACGGCAGGATGCAAGATCATAGAAGTGGAAAAAGAGTTGAAGGACGGCAAGGTAATATATGCCGTCACCTATGACGAGAAAGGCAAGGAAATGGAAATCGAGTATTCTGAAGACGGCACGCTGCTATTTAAAGGGCCTGAATAGAACTGGCAGACGGATAGTGAAAGCCGCGTTATAATGGGCCCTTGATGCGATTACTGCTTGTAGAAGACTATCGACCCTTGAATCAGTCTCTTACCAAGGGGCTGAACGAGGCCGGCTTTGCCGTGGACAGCACGCGCGACGGCAAGGAGGGGTTGTGGTATGCCATGAGCAACGAATACGATGTGATCATCCTGGATATCATGCTACCCGGCATGGACGGCCTTGAAATCCTCAAGAAGATTCGAAGCCGGGGAAAGAAGTCCCACGTCCTGATCCTCACGGCCAAGGATACCCTGGAAGATCGGGTAGCCGGTCTGGATCTTGGCGCCGACGATTATCTTGTCAAGCCGTTCGCATTTGAAGAGCTTGTCGCGCGTGTTCGGGCGTTGTTGCGCCGCAGCTACGGGGAGAAGAATCCTTGCGTCAGAGTCAGAGATTTGAAGATAGATCTGAATACGAAGAGAGTCTGGCGCGGCAGGGAGGAAATCACGCTAACGCCGAGGGAATACGCTCTTCTCGAATACCTGGCAATGCGCGCCGGGCAGACGATTTCCCGCACCGATATTTGGGAGCACATCTACGAATTCAGATCCTCGGCGTCCAGCAACGTTGTCGATGTGTATATAGGATATCTGCGCAGAAAGCTCGATCGATCGAACAAGCCTGACCTGATCAGGACCGTCAGAGGACTCGGCTACAGATTGGGAGCGGGATCATGAAGCGGTCGCTGCGAAGGCGTTTGCTCGCCGGCATAATCGGCGGGATCCTGTTGCTGTTGGCAGTCTTCAGCCTGCTCGTATACGTGGTGATTCGAGGTGCACTCCTCAGGCAGTTCGACGAGTCACTGGCCTCCGTAGCTCAGGTGCTGGCCGCCTCGGTCGAACTGGACGGCAACGACGTCGAGTTGGAGTTCGAGGCGCGGCAGATGCCTGAGTTCCAGGATGTGGAACGCCCCACTCGCTACCAGTTCTGGGATGCTAACGGCGCAGTAGTTGCGAAGTCTCCTCTGTCGAGCACACAAGAACTCCGTCGTCCCGAGACAACACTCAAGAACCTTGTCTTTCAGACATCGAGAGATGAAAGCGGCCAACCTCAACGATCAGTGGGTCTGAAGTTCGCACCGAGAATCGCTGATAGTGACGAGACGCAACAAGGCCGCCAGAAAGATGAGGAGTTATTCACTCTGGTAGTTGCTCGGGATGCCAGCGACTTGCATAGTCAACTGGGTCTCCTGCGATGGCTTCTTGTTAATGCTTCAGCCGCGGTCGTCATTCTGTCCCTCATCTTCGCCGCTGTGGTAGTCCGCCAGGGCCTGCATCCCTTGAATTCCATCGCCGCCGAGATCGCGGCCATCAGTGAAGAAAACCTTGCAACTCGAATCGCCTCAGAGAATGTTCCCGCAGAGGTGATCCCGATCAAGAACCGCCTCAATGAGTTGCTCTGCCGGCTCGAAGCCTCGTTCAAGAAAGAGCGGCGGTTCAACGCCGACATCGCACATGAGCTGAGAACGCCTTTGGCGGGAATACGATCCACAATAGAAGTCGCCCTCGCCCGCAACCGCGATCCTGTTGAATACCGGCAGGCTCTTGAGGACTGTCTGGAAATAGCCGGCAGCATGCAGGCAGTCGTGGGCAACCTGTTGATGCTCACCCGGCTGGAAGCCCGGCAAATCAGTCTGGAAACCGACCGAATTCGCCTGGCCGGATTCATCGATTCGGCGTGGCAACCGTTTTCGGATAAAGCCATGGATCGCAACATCACTTTTGACAATCGCATCGAACCTGACGTCACATTCGAATCGGACCGTGCAAACCTCGGCACAGTTCTATCGAACGTACTATGCAACGCGGTAGAGTATGTCGACGACAGCGGGCGGATCTGGGTCACAGCCCGCAGCGCTGATGATTCCATCGAGATCGCCGTTTCCAACACCGGTTGTCACCTTACGTCCGAGCAGGTCTCACAGGTGTTCGACTGCTTCTGGCGGGTCGACTCATCACGCTCGGACACAGGTGCCCACTGTGGTTTGGGTCTCGCTCTCGTTCAAAGGCTTGTGGGAGCATTAGGAGGCCGCGCCGCCGCCGTGACAGAGCCCGGCGGCATATTCAGCATCAGGCTAATCTTGCCAGCCTCGCCATAGATCCGAATACTCTCACAGGCGTCACAAATCTTGTGCGACGCGCTCGATTGACAGTCAACAGCAACAACGGAGGCACTTTTTTTGTCTTGACGCGACTGGACAGTAGGATATACTGGATGATGTGTGTTCTCGTTAGGTGCGTTGATTTGCGTTGAAAAGCATTTCGGATAGTCAGCTTCGTAGTGCCGTGACTGGAATAGCCGCTTCAAGTACTCGGTCCTTACGGTGACGCTTTCTGCAGTCCGTAAGGCATTCGGCCCGAAAGGAATCCTGAACCTTATGAACAAAAATCTTGTCTTTGCCATGCTGTTGGGCGGCCTGCTCGCCACCGCTACACCCACGGCCCAAGCCGAAGCCTGGCCCTGCTGGCGTGGCCCACGCGGCGATGGCACGTGCATCGAGAAAAACGTCCCGGCCAAATGGGACCCGGCGGGCGCGCTCTGGAAGACGGAACTTCCCGGCCACGGGCATGCGTCCCCAATCGTCTGGGGCGGTCGCGTCTTGACCGTCACCGCCCTGCCTGCGACACAGCAGCGCGTACTTGTCTGTCTGGACCGCAACATCGGAAGGATCCTCTGGCAGCGGACCGTCGTGCGGGGGCCGCTGGAGAAGCTCCACAAGGAGAACAGTCACGCCTCGGGTACACCGGCCACCGACGGCAAGCGAATCTACGTCACCTTCCGCGTCGGCGACGACATCGTTGTGGCCGCGCATGACTTCGCCAGCGGTGAGCAGCTCTGGCTGGTCCGACCGGGGACGCATACCGGCGGATGGGGGTTCAGCAACGAGCCCGTGCTGTACAAAGACAAAGTCATTGTCGATGGCGACAGCAAAGGAAAATCTTTCCTGATCGCTCTGGGCCGAGAGGATGGCAAGACGCTCTGGCGCATCGACCGCGCTAACAAGGGAATCAGCTACAGCGCTCCGCTGATCCGTGAATTGGCCGGCCGCACCCAATTGATCCAGTGCGGGGACCGATGTGTGGCCAGTTTCGATCCCGACACCGGGCAGCAACTCTGGAAGATTGACGGCCCCTCGGAGGAATTCGTCGCAACGCCGGTTTACAGCGAAAAGGCTGGACTCATCTTCGTCAGCAGCAGTTGGCCCAAGCGGTTCCTGCTCGCGATCCGGCCCAATGGCAGAGGCGACGTCACGAAGACCCACATCGCCTGGCAAGACACAGAGGGAGCCCCTTATGTTCCCTCAATGATCGTAGCGGATGATTTTCTGCTCAGTGTCAATAGGTCCGGCGTGGCATTCTGCTATGAGGCGGCCACTGGCAAGGTACTCTGGCAGGAGAAGCTCGGGCGGCACCACGCCTCGCCGGTTCTGGTGGGCGGACAGGTCTTCTTGGTCAACGATGACGGCGAAGTGAACGTGATCAAACCGGGCGTTCAGTTTGAGCGCATCGCAAAGTATGACCTGAGTGAGTCGTGCTATGCTTCACCGGCTATCAGCGATGGCCAGGTTTTCCTGCGCGGCTTCAAGCACCTCTTCTGCTTCGGGCAGAAAGTCAATTAGAAGCCGTCCTTTCGGTCCGAATGGGCAGAATTGTCAGTTGTGGACAACCCAGTTTTCTTCCTTGACGAAAGGGTAGGTAATCTGGTACAAAGAAGAGAGTATGTGAAGGCCGTGTATCTGATGTGTTCCCACAGGTGAAACATCTGTGATTGTTTTCAATTGCTCGGCTTCTCCATGACGATCTTTGTTGGGTACGGCAAGGAAGGAGGAAGTGTCAGGCCGTATGGAAACATCCTCAGCAGACACGGACAAAATACAGCCAGAAGTCGAGCCCGCGTGGGTCGCTTCATGTTAACCCTTTTTGAAGGAGGATCATTATGTGTAGAAGACTGATTTGCATGGCTTCTCTGGTTTTGCTGCTGAGCGCGATAGGTGATTGTTCTGCTGATCTGATCGCCCACTTAGGATTCGATGAGGGTTCTGGTAGTGTGGCACATGATACATCGGGCAATGGCCATGATGGCACGCTGAATGGTGACCCGCAGTGGGTGGCTGGGCGCATCGGCGGCGCCCTAAGCTTCGATGGTAGTGGTGATTATGTGGAGATAGTGCGGATCGTACAGGATGACTTCACATTAGCGGCCTGGATCAAGACGGACACACCCGGTCTAAGTCTGGGCAGCCAGGGTTATCAGGGCAGCGCTCTGATATGGTCGGATATAGGCGGCGTTGCGAACGATTTCATCCTGGCTGTTCTGGGAACAAAGCTCTCATTCTTTTGCGGAAATCCTGACACTTCAGTGAACTCTGACAAAGATGTTGTCACAGGCGAATGGGTTCATGTTGTTGCAGCGAGAAGTGCGCAGGATAGAACAATCGCTATCTATATCAATGGTGAGCTCGAAAAGACCGTCGATCACGCCAACAGTAATCCATTGAATGCTATAGAGACAATTGCCATCGGAGGTAATGTCCTCGATTCGCGTTACTATACCGGGCTTATCGATGATGTGCGTCTTTTCGACCATGTGCTGTCGCCGGCCGAAGTTCTGGGTGCAATGGAGGGCGAGGTCTGGCCCTTCGCCCTTGGTCCGAACCCCGAGGATGGCGCCCTACATGAAGACACATGGGTGACTCTCTCCTGGACGGCAGGCGGTTTTGCGGTCTCACATGATGTGTATTTCAGCGACAATCTTAACGGCGTAAATAGTGGCGATGAGGATACGTTCCAGGGCAACCAGACCTCAACGATGTTTATAGCCGGCTTCCCCGGATTTCCCTATCCCGACGGTCTCGTCCCCGGCATAACTTACTACTGGCGCATCGACGAGGTCAACGACGGCGAGCCAAACAGTCCGTGGAGAGGCGATGTCTGGAGCTTCTCGGTTCCGCCCAAGACGGCTTATTCCCCCGACCCGGCTGACGGCGCTGAGTTTGTTGACCCGAACGCGGTCTTTACATGGACGCCAGGTTTCGGTGCCAAGCTGCACACCGTTTATATGGGCACCAATTTCGACGACGTAAACAATGCCGCAGGCGGCATGCCTTTGGGAAGCGCCAGCTACAGTCCGGCTGCGCTGGAATCGGAGAAAGTCTATTACTGGCGAGTCGATGAGTTCGACGCCATCAGCACATACAAAGGCGATGTCTGGAGCTTTACGACTCCTGGCGCCGTGGGCAATCCGCAGCCGGCTAATGGCGCGGCGGATGTTCAGATGACGGCGACTCTCAGATGGACACCGGCGGACAATGCCGCCTCACACGAACTGTACTTCGGAACCGATACGCAGGCCGTGAAGAACGCCACGACGGCTTCACCCGAGTACATAGGTCCCAGGGTGCTTGGCGGCGAGAGCTATGATCCAGGAGGACTTGCCTGGGACAGCAGTTATGCGTGGCGCGTGGATGAGGTTTATCCGGCTGAGACAGTCAAAGGTCTTGCCTGGAGCTTTACGACTGCTGATTTCATTCTCGTGGACGACTTCGAGTCTTACAACGACATCGACCCCCCGGATGCCGCGAACAACAGAATATTTGACAAATGGATAGATGGTTTTGGGACCACAACGAACGGTGCACTGGTCGGCAATGATCTGCCGCCTTACGCCGAGCAGAGCATTGTTCACGGCGGCGCGCAGTCGATACCGTATCTCTACGACAACACCAACAGAACCTCTGAGGCGACTCTGACGCTGGTCTATCCGCGTGACTGGACCGCCGAAGGCGTCACTAAATTGTCATTGTGGTTCCGTGGCGCCTCGGCTAATTCCGCCGAGCTGATGTTTGTTGCTCTCCACGGCACCGCCGTAGTATATCACGACGACCCTGCGGCGACACAGATAGCTGTATGGACTGTGTGGGTCATCGACCTGACGGATTTTGCCGGCGTGGACCTTAGCAACGTCAATACCGTTACCATTGGCTTCGGTACAAAGAACAACCCGGCAGTTGGTGGCGCAGGGACGATGTATTTCGACGACATCAGGCTTGTGCGGTAGGATGCGCCGAAATGAACGAGTATGGCAGTGCCGCTGTGAATTGGGCTGACGCTTGGACCAACTGGCTTGTCAGCGTTAAAGTTCCTGCATTGTTTTTCTAAGTGGAAGGCAAAAATGATTACGAAAACGCTACGCGTATTTGTGGCCGCAGTTGTTTTGTTCAGCCTTTACGGCGGTGCTTCGGCAGCCGACAGTCATTGGCTCGGCACCGCTGGAGACAACAAGTGAGGCAATGTTGCCAACTGGGAAGACGGCCATGTTCCTGACGCCGCGCTTTGGCCAGCAGAAGAGGCAGAAATAGGTTATACCACCGTCAGTGCCGGCCCGATTCTTGGGGTTGGCGATGTGGGTTCTGCGTACCGTATATTCCTGGGCCAGAACGATGGAGACACTATGACAATTAGGAGTATATCTTCACTTTTATCCGTGCTTTTGCTGTTTTGGATGGGTTGTTCTCGACAATTACCAACGGACATGCCTAACCGTTCGACTGCCCCGTTGGGGCAAAGCGACAGGGATATAGAACTGAAACCAAGTCGATTTAGCCAGACGCTGGCCATAAACGTTTTGAATTTCAGTATTGATGATTGCCGCAGGAATCTTCATGCCGTCAACAGGACCATTAATGATCTAAACGCCCGAACACAGCGCGATCACTGGGAATCCAGCAAGCAGAGATATGAAGCGCTTAAAGCGACATATCGTCAAATGTGTCAGCAGTGGGCCGATATGGAAAGAGAGCGTGTGATTGGAGACGAGGTGCGAATCCCTGTCAAGACCAGGCTCAATGAACTTGGACAGATGTTTCAGACAACAGATAACAGGATAGGGGACTGCGAAAAAGACTATACCCAGGCAAGACAGTACTATGAAGCAAAGAAAAAACAATTCTTCGAGGCATTTGAGGACGATCAACAGGATAGACATGCCGCAGGAGGGCGGTTTTACACAGACGCTTCAATGACCCTTGGACTGAGCGCTATCGATATACTGCCGCAGCACGTGATAATGACGATTGAAGCGTATGCCAAGACCGCAATGAAGCAACCATGGCAATCCAATGAGAAAGTCCCTGAGAGTAGACAAAGAGGGCTGTCGTCAATTCAAGGTTTGGAAAAACAAATCCGCTTAATCGATAAACAGGGATTGGAATTTGGACCTCCTGTAGAAACCGAGTATGACCGATTATGCACAGTCGACGGGCTTATCGTCACCCTGGCCTATGAACGACATCCGGATTCCGGCAAGATCCCGGATAGACTACTCATCGAACCATCTACGTTCAAGAACAGCATACCCATCTCACTGACAATCCTCCTGAATGCGCACAAAAACCATGTTAGTAACCCAATGAAAGCAGCAGAGTTCTTCTTGACAGGCCAGTCTGATGGCCCAGATCGGGTGAATAAGCAAACGAACGTGATTCGGTGCCAACGCGAAGGAATGCACCTGAAAGTGCCTGTTACCCTGGACATACATGGCGTGAAGATCAAGACTGCCATGATCCTGGACACAGGCGCCTCAGTGACGGTCCTCGCCAAATCGTTGTATAGCCAGGGCATCGCCAAGCCGCTTGACAGCCTGCCCCGGATAAGGATGAAGACGGCCAATGGTATTATCACCTGTCCTGTGGACACGCTGCAAATCTCTACTTCGGCTTATACAAATAAGGTCCCTGTCGCACTGACCAACGATTCAATATCACTATTGGGTGCCAACTACTTTGCAGGCCACCGCATAACAATGGATCTCAAGAACGAATGTATATATATCCATCCCACTAATCTACACTAATTGACACTAACAAGACTGAGTTGTTGTTTTGAGATTAGCGAGGATTAGCGCAAATTAGTGGTTAGAAGAGAGCTTTTCTTTGTGCCTTTGAGGCTTTGTGTGAGGCAATCTA
>JADHXR010000163.1 GCA_016782865.1 Phycisphaerae bacterium | reverse complement strand
TGACAACGGCTACGCCCAGTCTCGTTCCCAGCGAGCCGGCGATGGTCGCAGCGGCGCCGATGCTCAGTGATGCGGCGTTGACCGAAGCGGCTGTCGCAGTCTCCTTGGTCGAGACGGTCAGGATGCCAAACAGGCCGAGGCCAGTCAGGAGCGTGTCCTTCTTGAAGCCTCGCCGGGACAAGTGCTGCTTGAGCGCGTGCTTGGCCCGGAAGAACAAGACCCTTGCCCGAAGCTCCTTACAGTCCAAAAACCGGGCGATCTCGGCGAACGACAGTTCCTCGTAGCAGCGTAGCACAAGTACGTTCCGATAGGTCAGCCGCAACTGAGCGATGGCATCGTAAATGATGTCCGACAGCTCAATCCGCGCCGCCTCATCCAGCCCGTCGTGATGGTTCCGGGAGACATACTGCTTGAAATACTCCTGATTCAGAACGTCCATTTCGACCTCACGGCGGCGCTTCCGATCCCGATAGTAATGCTGGACTTCACCCATGGCACGCCTCAGCAACCAGTTCCAAAACCGCTCGACGTTCTGGAGCATCTTCAACGATTCAACCATTTTCACGAGTGTCTTCTGGCACAATTCCTCGGAAAGATCCTGACTCAAGGTCAGTCTGAAGATGTAAGTCAGCAGCCGAGCCTCAGCAAACTCAGCCAACTGCCCCATACTCTTGTTATCGCCCTGCTGAGCCTTGGTTATCATCTCAGCAAGGCCGTCAACGAGACCGCAGCTTGAATTATTCGGATCATTCATAATTCTCTGCTACAATAGTCCCTGTTCCAGGCTATTCGTTACACTTTTTTCGGACAAAATGCGCATAATAGGGAATCTCTATGTACAAAGACGCCGCCGGCAGCGATTGCGCGCCGCGGAATATGGGCGAAAATCCTGCAGAACCTTGTTTTTTTGTCTTTGCGGCTCAAGCATATCGCAGCGCACGTGCCGGAGCATAATCTGACACCTGCTCAATAAAAACGCAAAACCACTTGCTTGAATTACAACTGGGATACATTATAATATAGTCTGAGATCGAAGAATAGGGGATCAGACGCAGGATGCGACATCGAACTCAAAGGCCAATTGTCTTCGACAAAATGTCGGGCCCGACCGAGGGCATGGATGACCGCTCGGTGGCGGGACGGTGTCGCCCGGCCCTGACGCTGGTCGAACTGCTGGTTGTCATCGCGGTTATCGCCATTCTCATCGCGCTGCTGCAGCCGGCGCTTTCTATGGCCAGAGCCAAGGCGCACGAAGTGACATGTCTGAACAACCTCAAACAGCTTCAAATCTGTGCAAAGCTCTATTCGCTGGACAACGATGACTTCCTGCTGCCGAACCGAAATGTCTATTACGTCGGCGGCGAGACTCGCTCGGTGGGTTTCAGCAACAACATGACCTGGTGTGCCGGAGTGGCGCCATTCGATACTACCACCGAGAATGTCGAACACGGGCTGCTCTTTCGTTACAACAAATCAACCGACATCTATCGGTGTCCGTCCGACAAGTCGCGCGTGCGAACGCCGGCAGGCGAAATCCTGCATCTTCGGCGCACGCGCAGCTACAACATGAGCCAATCGGTCAATGGCCTGCCCTATCCCGACGGGACGCACGTTCCACCGAGCTTCACTAAGGAATCCGAGATCGACGATCCGGCGCCGTCGCAGCTTCTCTTCTTTGTCGGCGTCCACGAGGACAGCATCTTCGATTCCCACTTCGGTATCCCGCCCCGGGGCTCGAATCTCGCCGCCGAACCGCAGTGGTGGGACCTTCCGGCCGACCGGCATTCACAGGGGTGCAGCTTCTCCTTCGCCGATGGCCACGTTGAACGCTGGCGATGGGCCACGCCAAAAACCTACCGCAGCCCGGGCCAGCTTGTCCGCCAGGACGGCGAACTCCAGGACTGGCTAAGGGTCCAGCGAGGAGTCAAAGCCCGGGAAGGATTCTAAAAGAAACTGCGCCGTTCTGCCGGTCGCAGACACATATTAACTCACTTCGCTAATCATTCGGATGATTAGGTGTCACTGCTGTGAATTCTCGCACGCTGTTTCACACTATTCACTTTCGCAGCCGTCGCAGTATGTCCCAGTATGCACCCCGCTCACCCCTTGCGATTGCCTCGGCAATCATAAGGTTCTCATTGTAATTGTAATTGGCTGCGTCACCGTCCTCAGGCGGCTGCTCTGAGGCATCAAGTGCAGGCTCGAAGAATCTTTGATCTCCGCCTATAAAGTCTCTGACCAGTTCGGCCGGATGTTCACCCAAAGCGCCGGATATGTAGAAGGTCGGTTTGAACAGGTCGATTGGCCCTGTGTATTTTCGACGGATGTTGCCGTCATTACCGCCGGCCAGTTCTCCGGCGACTATCGTCTCCATCGCAGTGCGGGGATAGACTCTGATTCCGAGCGAGGCGCCCGCACAATCGGGATCGATTTGCTTGATGAAATCGATCGTCTCACAGACCGTTTCAGGCGTCTCTCCCGGCCCGCCCAACAGAAGGTCTATCATAACTGCGATGTTGTTGAGGCGGCAGAATTTGACCGCTGCGGCAAGGTTCTCCCTGCCATGCTGCTGGCGATAGGTTCGCAGCATTGCTGCGCTGCCCGAATCTCCCGTGAAGTTTATCCCGACGCAGCCGGCCCGGGCCATCGCGCCGGCCAGATCAGCGTCGAATGGCGACGGCGACAAATACGCATACCACCGAATCTTGTCCCCAAGCAAGCGGTTCTCAAACTCCTCGCAAACCGCCCGGGCGTGGCTTCGGGGCACGTTGAACTCGGCATCGCAGAGATGCAATACGTCGATGCCCTGCGACAACAGAGATTGGGCTTCGTCGGCAACTTCGCAAGGATCGCGCAGTCTCAACTTGTTACCCTTGGCTAACGGATCGGCGCAATATATGCAGTTACGATTGCACCCGCGTTTTGTCTCCAGTCCGCATTGCCCCCCCTGCTCGAAGTAGTGAAGGTTATCGATAGAATCGCGGACCACACTCACCGATATCGGATCTGGCCAGGACGGCGCGTTGCTGCGTATTGCATTACCTTGCCGCCATACGAGCCCCGGAACATCCTCGAATCTCCGCGATCCCTGCAACTGACGAATCAGGGCGACTATCGCCGTCTCACCGTCGCCGCATATACCGAAGTCCACGCTGGTATGCTCAAGAATCTGCTCAGGAAAAATCGAATAGCCAACGCCGCCAATTACGACCGGGGCGTCGGTCATGTTCCGGATGGTCTCGATTGTGTCTTTCAATCGGGGAACGAACCAATCGGCGCTGGGCCAGAAACAATCGTCGGTATTTCGAAAGGAAATCCCCACCAGTTCTGAGCTTCGGTCGCGAAAGTGTCGGCTCATCGCCTCGACCGGATCGTCCTCGAAACAAAGATCAAGAACCTCTGTATCCAGCCCGGCCTGTTTTGCTGAGCCGGCGACATAGTCCACGCCAATCGGCCCGATCGCAGGGATCATTCTGTTAGTGTTGATCAACGTCAGCATTTCAGTCACCCGGCCATCATAGTTCTTTTCTCTGCTTGTGCAAGGCGTATCTGGCACACGCTGTCTTGCCGGGCGCCGCTATGCCACCGTCATCTTTCGCATTTCGATTCTCCCTTCATTGAGCGTTGGTAAACGCAATGATTGTGGCATTCTCTTCGCCCTCAATGTGGGGCGCGCCGTACTGGAAGGGGCGCAAAGAAATTTGTTGCCTTTTCATCATGATGTGCCTTATATGTATGGAAAATGATGACACAGTCCGGACTACTAGTCAAGGGGGCTTTGCGAACGATATCAGCAAGAGAACGGTTGAGACTTGTAATGCGACGTTGTCAAGCAGTCGTGATGATCAGCCAAATGGCATTGGCATTTTTGAGAAAGGAGTTGGAAAATGTTGACGAGCGATCTTATAGCGATTGGTATTCTCGTTCTGTGCATAGTCCTGGCCTTGTTCGGAGTCCTTAAATGGCTGTTTCGTTTCTTTGCCGGGGCGGCGCTTGGCTTGTTGATTCTTTCATGCATCGGACTGCTGCTCGACAATCCGAAGTTCGATCAGGTCACCAAAGGAAAACTCAGTGGCGGAAAAGTGATTCCGTGTGTAAGGAGCCAAGTCAGGACGGTCGGAAGGTTCCTGAGCCGGGCCGACGAAGAGCCTTACGAGAAAGTAGCCATGAGCGATTGAGTCAGCAGGCTTGTTTCTACTAAAACTCCTTGTACTTCCTCATCCACTCGGGCCAGGTACTGGGTTGTACACCACCGGCGAGTGTCCAGCCGCCGACCTGGTTGAACGTTCGATGCCACTTGAGTTTGTACAATTCCTTAAGGTTGACCTCTCGAGCCGACCAGTCCAGGAACATGTGATTGACTCTGCCATTGCTGTGCCGGTCGATCATGAAATGCCTCATTTCGCCAGAAGCCCTCGACGGCTCCCATTGACCATGGAATTCAGGAGGGGCGATCCTGTTTGAGGTCATGCTGCCGTTCTGATAGAAGGGTCCGCCTCCGCGCCACATTGCGTCGCCAAAGATCGGTATCTCGTTTCCGCCCTTGGCATCGGCGGTCTTCCAGTTCCACTTGACCGGGCGGCTCTGAATCTCCGTTTGCCCGGTGCGTGAATTGAAGATCCAGCAATTTGCTCCATAGCTGGCCTCTTCCTGCCTGTTATCCATTCCGCCGGATCCCATGATGTAGGTCCTGTCGAAGCTGCCGTAGTTGTTCATGCCAAGCGTCCGTTTCTTTGCACTTGGGCACAGGAGGATACCCATTTTCGTCCGGTAGTAGGGCCGCAGCGCCACAATCCAGTTGCCGCGGGGCCAGCCGACGTTTCTCTGCTCCTCGCAGAAATAGCCGTCATTGTCCTGGCAATACATGGCCCAGATCTGGGCCCATGAGTGCATGTTTGCTTTGCATGCGGATGATCTTGCCTGTTTCTTGACCCGCGACAGCGCCGGCATCAATATCGCCAGCAACAGCGCGATAATTGCAATGACGACGAGCAACTCAATTAACGTAAAGCCTGTTAGATTTCGCTTTTTCCCGCGTGTGATCGCCGTCTTGGATTGGTTTAACCCCATTGAACTGCACATAAACTGCCTCCAACTATTATCAAAATCGATCTTTCTTTCGGCTTCTAATACTACCAGATGCGCATAAAAGGCCTTCTGTTCTCCTAATATAAAATCACACTTCACCGGGTTGCCATTCTACACTAAATCCGGGATATTGGCAACGCTAAAAAGGCAAAAAGACAAAAAAATGTCATACCGGTTGCTGCAAATGGGCACTTTTTGCTTCCACCAGGCCCAAAAAGCGGCTACAGAGCATCTCATCGTAGATTTTCCTTGACGCGCGACGGCCGTTTGTGGTAAAAACGACATAGGTGAAGTTCGTGCCCGTCCAGAGGGCATTTTTTTGGGTCGTGCCTCTCCAGGACGGGCTGACTATGGTTGGAGTTCTGCATTGGAGTAAGGGTTCAAGCAGATACTCCGATTGATTGAAGGCGAGGAGCGTGCGGGTGCGTCCCCACGGCTCACTTGTGTGATAAGTCTAACATTCTGTAAGGAGGATCAAACATGTCTGAGAAACTGTTTCACTCGATTTCTGCGGTTTTGCTGCTCGGCATAGTTCTAAATTGCACGGCCATCGCCGGAGACGACAATCTGGTCGGCTGGTGGAAGATGGACAACGACGGCGCCGGGACGATCACGGACTCTTCGGGCAACAACCGCGACGGCACGATCCACGGCGATCCGCAGTTTGTGCCCGGGATCGACGGCGATGCGCTTGAGTTTGACGGCGACGGCGATTTCGTCGTCATAGACGGCTACAAAGGCGTTTTCGGTGATGGGACCAACACGCCGCCTTTCAGCATAACCGCATGGATCAGGAAGGAAGGCCCCGTCGGCGGCGACGGTGAAGTCCTGGGCTGGGGCAGCTCCGGGACCGGAAACAGAATGGAGTTTCGGTTCAACGCCGGCAACAATCGACTGCGCATCGAATCAGGTGGCGGCAACATCCAGGGTGATGTCGCCCTGACCACCGGTGAGTGGACGCACGTTGTGGTCACCCTGGATGACAATGCGACCTATGTGAGCAATGAGGCAGTGAACTTCTACTTTGACGGCGTTCTGGTCAACAGGCCAAATGCCGACCCCGATCCGATCCACCCGACCGAAGGCGCCGATGTCGTAATGGGTCAAGAGTACAATCAAAGCGGCGGCCGAGTGTTTATCGGCGCACTTGACGACGTACGCATCTACGACAAGGTGCTCGCGCCGGAGGAAATCCGAGACATAATAGAACTGGGGTATCTGGCAAGCGCGCATAGTCCAGCCCCGGCCGACGGCAGCATGTATACCGACACGTGGGCAACCCTAAAGTGGGGCGCAGGGGGAACCTCCGTATCACATAACCTGTACTTTGGGACGAGCTTCGACGATGTCAGTGCAGGCGGAGAAAGCACTTTTGTAGGTAGTCTGACAACGGACATCCAGACAGTTGGCTTTGTCGGATTCCCGGCGCCGGAGGGTCTTGCCTCCGGGACTATCTATTACTGGCGCGTGGATGAGGTCAACGACGCCCATCCGGACAGTCCGTGGAAGGGCCAGGTGTGGAGTTTCTGGATTCCTTCGATCACTGGATTCGATCCGGCGCCTCAGGACGGCGAGGCATTCGAAGATCCCGAAATCGACCTTTCATGGTCCGCAGGCCTGAACGCGACGCTGCACGCCGTGTACCTCGGGACAGATGCCGCTGAGGTTGAGAATGCTGTCGGTGCGCCTCCGAACCTTGGAACAACTTTTGACCCCGGCACGCTCGCTGCCGATACGGCTTACTACTGGCGAGTGGACACATTCAACGGCGCCGAATGGATCAAGGGGCCTCTCTGGAGCTTCTCGACCAGGCCCGAGGCTCCGCCTGTTGCCGATGCGAACCTCGTCGTCTGGTATCAGTTCAATGAAGGAGCTGGGACGAATGTCTTTGACTGGTCCGGCCACGGCAATCACGGCAAGATCTTCGGCAGCCCGCAGTGGGTCGCCGGCTATGAGGGAGGCTCGCTTTACCTTGGCGCGGGCAATTACGTCGCCATTCAAAACTTCCACTACGACAACGCTTCCGGAATCGCCGGAGTTGCCGTCGCAGCCTGGGTGCGGACATACACCGGGGTCGGCCAGATGATTGCCTCGTTCGACCGCAACGAATACTGGCGTCTCCAGATCAACGGCGAAGTCGCCACTCCCGGCCAGGTCGGCTGGCATGTTTGGACTGATGCGGGCCAAAGTGACTACGGGAGCGTCAGACGCGTAGACGACGGGCAGTGGCACCACATTTGCGGCGTCTTCGAAAGAGGATTGTCCACGATCTACATCGACGGTGAGCCCGAGCCGTCAGTGGTGGTGGGATCGAGTATTGGGCAGGGAGATATTGTCCGCTACGGCTACGTCGGAACAGGCTCTGAGTCAACCTCGTTCAACGCAATACCGAGGACGCCCGAAGACTGGCTCCAGGGCGAAGTGGATGAGATTCGCATCTACGAAAGAGCGCTGACCCAGGAAGAGATCGCAAACATCATGAGGGCCGATCCTCTCGCAGCCTGGGGCCATCAGCCTGCCGGTGGGGTCTTCGATCTCGATACCGCCCCCTCATTACTTAGTTGGAGTCGCGGTGACGGGGCTTCGCAGCACGATGTCTACTTCGCGACGGACTCAGAGGCAATCAACAGTGCCGACGCATCCGACACTGCCGGCGTCTATCGCGGGCGCCAGGCAGGTACGACGTATGTGCCCCCCGAAGGTTTCAACTGGGGCCAGACATACTATTGGCGCGTCGATGAGTTTAATAACGACGGGACCATAACCAAAGGGGCAGTCAGAGTTGTTGAGGTGACCGACTTTCTTGTCGTGGATGATTTCGAGGACTACAACGACTATCCGCCCGACGAGATATGGAGCACGTGGATCGACGGATTCGGCACCACGACGAACGGCGCCATGGCGGGCCATCCCGAACCCATTGATCCGGCGGCGGGAAGTCATTATGTTGAGACCACTATTGTTCACAGCCGCGCCCAGTCCATGCCGGTATACTACGACAACAACCTCAAGTACTCCGACGTTACCAGGACGCTGACTCCCGCGCAGAACTGGACCAGACATGGCGTCGGCGTGTTGTCGCTTCGCTTCCACGGCGCTTCAGCCAATGCGGTCGAGAAACTGTACGTTGCTCTCAACGGCATTACCGTGACATATGACGTTGACCCTGCTGGAGTGCAGACAACTGACTGGACCGAGTGGGCCATCCCTCTGCAGGGGTTTGCAGACCAGGGCGTGAACATGGCCAGTGTCAACACGATTTCCATTGGCTTGGGTGACAAGAACAATGTCGTCGCGGGCGGTTCAGGGGTGGTCTACATTGACGATGTCAGACTGCAGCGGCCGGCTTCGGAGTAACACAAAGCTAACCGAGACAGCAGCCAAGTTGCGCCGTTGACATTGCAGATTTGCATCAAATCGGGGCCTGTGCTGAATGAAGTCGGCGCAGGCCTCGATTTGTCAATTGCCTGCAATTTGTGAAGAAAACCGGCCGCTTGACGGCCTTGGGGGGCAAGACCGGGGGGAAAGCTGGGCGACCGACAAAAGTCAAATTTCCCTTGACAAAGTCTCGCCGGTTCACTATTTAAGGCGTTTTTAGTACCGTTGCTACAAGCGTATAGGTGGATACTTCGTTGCGCTGCAAGCGCATTTACGATGATAAGAGTTATGGAGTAGTTGAAGATGTTACCTGTAAAGAAGACCAGCAAGAGCAAGACCCGGAGCCGCCGGAGCCATCACCGTCTCAAGGCTGTGAATTATTCGGTCTGCAAGAAATGCGATCAAGCCAAGCTGCCTCACGCGGCCTGTTCGAATTGCGGTTATGTGAACCCGAGAATCACGTTGAAACTCGGCAAAGAGTCTAAGTAGGGGCTTGGCGAGTATGCGAATAGCTTTAGATGCAATGGGGGGCGATGATGCCCCGGAACAGATTGTCGCCGGTGCGATTGAGGCAATCGAGCATCTCAGCAGCGATGACGAGCTGATACTTGTCGGCCCCGAAGAGACGGTGGAGGCCCATCTGCCGCCTGCCGGCTCGCGACGAGGGAAGATCAGCGTGTTCCACGCTCCGGATGTTATCGGCATGGACGCGGCGCCCATTGAGAGTCTGCGGAAGAAACCCAAGAGTTCGATAGCCGTCCTGGCCAAACTGGCCAAGAGAGGCCAGGTCGATGCGGTCATCTCGGCGGGCAATACGGGCGCTTGTGTCGCGGCTTTTCAGATGCGGATGAGGAATCTGCCCGGTGTTGTTCGCCCGGGGATAGCGGTGGTTTTCCCAACGCCCGATGGGCCGGTGACGATATGCGACGTCGGCGCCAACATTGCCTGCAAGCCGATACATCTTTATCAGTACGGGGCGATGGCAAGCGTCTATTCAAAAAATCTGCTGGGGATTGAAAACCCAAGGGTCGGGCTTATGAGCATCGGCTCCGAAGACGCCAAGGGCAACGAGCTGGTCAAGAAGGCGCTCGAAATGATGAAATCCGACTCGAACATGAACTTCGTGGGCAACGTCGAGGGAAAAGACATTTTCAGCGGCGCCTGTGAGGTCGTTATCACCGAGGGCTTTGTCGGCAACGTGATTTTGAAACTTACTGAAAGCCTCGTTGACGGACTATTCAGGGCCATAAGGGACGAGCTTATGGAGGAGAAACTCCAGCTCGCCATGGAATTCAAGCCCGTGATGAAAAGGATCTACACCAAATACGACTACAGTGAGTACGGCGGCGCGCTTCTGCTGGGCGTCAACGGAACCGCGGTGATCTGCCACGGCTCGAGCCAGAGCAAAATGATCAAGAACGCGATCCTGGCCTCGAAAAGATTCGACACCAAAAAGATAAACGACAGGATCGTCGAATATCTCTCGGGAACCAGCGCAGGGACAACTGATGAATAACCCACCCAACGGTCGTCCGCCCGCTTATCGTGCAGTCATCACCGGTTATGGCTCGTTTGCGCCGGCCAAGACGCTGACAAATGATGAGCTTGGGAAGATGGTGGACACCTCGGACGAATGGATTTCAAGCCGGACCGGGGTCAAAGTTCGACATATTACCTCGGACAACGAGAGCACGGCATGGTTGGCCACGGAGGCGGCAAAGAAGGCGCTGGCTCAGGCCGATCTCGATGCCGAGGAGCTTGACATTATTATAGTGGCGACTATTACCCCGGAGATGGTTTTTCCGTCCACTGCCTCTTTCGTACAGCGGGCCCTCGGCGCAAATAGAGCGTGGGTCTTCGATATGGCTGCCGCCTGCAGCGGCTTTGTATACAGTCTGGCGATAGTGCAGCAGTTTATAGAGAGCGGCCGGTATAAGAACGCCCTTGTAATAGGGGCTGAGACCCTGAGCAAGATTACCGACTGGACGGACCGGACCAGTTGTATACTTTTCGGCGACGGCGCCGGTGCGGTCGTGCTCGAACGAAGTGACGACGGGCAAAAGGGTATCATATACAGCACAATGCATTCGGATGGAGATCGCTGGGAGGCATTGAACTGCCAGGCATATGGCTCGCGCCATCCGGCGAGCAGAGAGCTGGACGATCCGAAGAAGGTCTTCATGCAGATCAAGGGCCGGGAGGTGTATCAGCAGGCTATTCGCCGGATTATTGAGACTATAAACGACTCTCTCGATGCCTGTGATTTGACCTTGGATGATGTTAAGATGGTCATCTCGCATCAGATGAATGCAAGAATTATCGAGTCCGTTGCAAAGCGATTGGAGCTGCCTGATGAAAAGGTTTTCATTAACATCAATGAATACGGCAACACATCTGCGGCCTCGGTGCCGATTGCCTTCGACGAGTGTGTCAGGACCGGCAAGATAAAACGAGGCGATATCGTCATTTTGGTGGTTTTTGGCGCAGGATTAACTTGGGGAGCAAATGTGCTTGAATTCTAATTGTTCGTAGTGCATCGTGCTTATTGCGGCAAATCAGGATCGGTCGCCACACAGCACATGATGCGCAATGCGAGATACGACATATGATACGCGAAATACAGATTACGAGAGACGAATCATGAAGACTGCTTTTCTATTCCCGGGACAGGGCGCTCAAGTCGTCCGCATGGGCGCTGAAATTGCCCAGGCGTTTCCCGTGGCGGCGGAAATCTTCGAAAGGGCGAACGATATCACCGCTCTGGATCTGAGCCGGATCTGTTTCGAGGGCCCTGCCGAGCAATTGAACAGCACGACGATTTCGCAACCGGCGATTTTCGTCACTTCGGCGGCGATATTGGAGGTTCTCCGGACAGAAGCGGCGACCAGCGGCATACATGCCGACGTAACGGCGGGACTGAGCCTTGGGGAGTACACAGCTCTGTATGCAGCAGGGGCGATCAGTTTCGCCGATGCCCTCGTTCTCGTGCAAAAACGCGGCCAGGCAATGCAGGCGGCGGCGGACTCGAGCCAAGGCGGGATGGTCAGCGTAATCGGCCTTGATGAGGAAACGGTCCGCAGGCTCTGCGCCGACGCGAGCGAGGGTGAGCTTCTCGTGCCGGTCAATTTCAACTGTCGCGGTCAGATTGCGATCAGCGGCACTGAGGCTGCTTGTAAGCGGGCCGAATCGATGGCGGAAAAGTACGGCGCGATCAAGGCCATACGCCTGGAGGTTGCCGGGGCCTTTCATACCGAGATGATGTCCACTGCCGCCGAGGCCCTCACTGAAGCACTGTCGAAGTGCAAGATCGGCGAGCCTTCGGGAGCGGCAACTATAGCCAACATCAATGCCGAGTATTACCAGAGCGGCGAGGCGATTGCGGATGGTTTAGCAAAGCAGGTGACCTGTCCGATCCTGTGGCAGCAGTGCATGGAGCGGCTGTTGGCAGACGGGGTCGAAGAGTTCTATGAGATCGGGCCGGGCAGGGTTCTGACGGGTCTGATGCGAAGAATCCATAGAAAAACAAAAGTTGTCAACGTGAGCAGTCTGCACACGTTGAAGGAATTGTCGGAGCGGGTCCCGAGCCGGGTTCGGGGCTGAGCGGTATTTTAATGTCTTTCGGAATCAATCTTGGAGATATCAAGGATGGCGGATAAAAGACTGGCCGTGGTTACCGGCGCTGCCAGAGGGATAGGCCGGGCGATTGTGCTCGAATTGATCGAGCAGGGCCGCCTCGTTGCGGGACTCGATATAAATGCCGAGCAGCTTGGCGAACTCGATAAGGTTGTCGCCGAAGCGGGCCGGACGGTTGTGACAAGGTGTGTGGACATAACCAAGTCCGATGAACTTGCGAACGTTCTGGAGGCCCTGGCTTGCGAACACGGCGGGATCGGGATATTGGTAAACAATGCCGGCATCACACGGGACAAGCTGATGATGCAGATGAATAGCGAGGATTTCGACAGCGTCATCAACGTCAATCTGCGGGCTGCCTTCATGGCGACCACCTTCGCGCTTCGCTCGATGGTCAGAAACAAATTCGGGCGGATCATAAACATGAGTTCGGTGGCCGGCGTCATGGGCCAGGCCGGGTCGAGCAATTATGCCGCCAGCAAGGCCGGGCTTATCGGCATGACCAAGTCCGTCGCGCGGGAAGTCGGCAAGAAGAACGTCACCGCCAATTGCATCGCGCCGGGATTTATTATGACCGAGATGACCGCCGCGCTGCCGGACACCGTTAAAGACGCCGCAAAGCAGATAATTCCCGTGCGGAGGTTCGGCCAGGTCGAAGACGTGGCCAAGGCAGCAGCGTTCCTCGCGAGTGACCAAGCGGGCTACATAACCGGCCAGGTGCTGTGCGTGGACGGTGGGATGGCGATGTAAAAAAAATAAAAAAATGTTTGTGGGTGGCTGTTTTTGCCGGTACTATAGCCCGCCGAAATGAATTGTGAAGATAGCCCTTGGGGCCGGTTCCGTTGACGAGAATCATTTGAAAATAAAATTGAGAGATAAATTCCTGATGTTATTAGGGAGGACTAACAAGTGAGTACTGAAAGCGTAGATATTCAGGCGATTGAGAAGAGAGTAGTAGAGATTATAAGTGAGCAGATGGGCGCCGATAAGGCTGAAATCACGCGAGAGACCTCATTTATCAATGACTTGAGTGCCGATTCCCTGGATACCGTAGAGCTGGTAATGGAATTTGAGGACGAGTTTGATATGAGCATTCCGGATGAAGAGGCCGAGAAGATTCAGACAGTCGGTGCCGCGATCGATTACATTGCCACTGTAGCGCGATCCAAGAGCCAAGAGTAGCGAACAAGTTTAATATGAGCAAAAGGCGAGTTGTTATTACAGGCCTGGGTTGTGTTACTTCCTTAGCCGAGTCTGCACACGAGCTTTTCGCGGCGTTGTGCGAAGGCAAGAGCGGTATTTCCGCCATCGAATCGTTCGACGCGAGCGCGTATCCAGTGCGTTTCGGAGGTGAGGCAAAAAGGTTCGATGTCACCAAGTATGTCGACCGTCGCGAGAGCAAGCGGATGGACCGCTTTGCTCAGTTCGCCGTGGCCGCCGCGGACCAGGCCGTCACCGACAGCGGGCTGGATTTTTCGAAGGCGGACGTGTTCCGCGCCGGCGTAATCATAGGCACAGGCATCGGCGGCATCAAAGAAATCGAAGACCAGCATGTCAGGCTGCTCGACAAGGGCCCGGGCAAGGTTTCGCCTTTTTGCGTGCCGCGGCTCATGGCCAACGCCGGCAGCGGTAATGTCGCAATTCGCTACGGGCTGCGCGGTCCCAATTTCTGCGTATCAAGCGCATGCGCCTCGGGCAATCACGCCATCGGCGAGGCCTTTGCCAACATCCTCGCCGGACGAAGTGACATCATGATCGCCGGCGCCGCCGAGGCGGCCGTTACTCCCGTTGGGCTGGCCTCGTTTTGTGCCGCCCGCTCGCTGAGCCTGCGCAACGACGACCCGCCGGCCGCTTCCAGACCCTTCGACAGGAACAGAGACGGTTTTGTTCTTTCCGAGGGCGCCGGTATCCTGATCCTGGAAGAGGAAAGCCATGCCAAAAAACGCGGCGCGAACATCTACGCCGAACTGCTCGGTTACGGCGCGACCGATGACGGCTATCACATTACAGCCCCCCTGCCCGATGGTGACGGCGCAGCGATAACGATGAAGCTGGCCCTCGCCGACGCCGGCTTGTCGCCGAACGAAATAGATTATATCAATGCACATGGCACGGGCACCGAACTCAATGACATCGCCGAAAGCTCAGCTATCAGAGCCGTCTTCGGCGAGTACGCGACTAAGATCCCGGTCAGCTCGACCAAGAGCTGCATCGGCCATCTTCTCGGCGCCAGCGGAGCGGTCGAGCTTATCGTCTGCGTAAAGGCCATCAACGAATCGGTCGTGCCCCCCACGATAAACCTTCAAGACCCGGACCCGAAATGCGGTCTCGATATGGACTTCGTCCCGCTCCGGGCCCGCGAGACCAAGGTCAATATCGCGCTGAGCAATTCTTTCGGCTTCGGCGGCCACAACGCGTGCCTGGTCGTGGGAAAGCTGTAGATTAGCTTGAAATCGCAGCCGTCTTCATTTAATGTTTCACCGGAACGGACACCCCGGCAGCAACGGGGGCGGTTACAGGATTCGCCGATAAGATGAACATGCCGTGGGCTATCATACTGCTGGTCGGAGGGCTCGTAATACTCTGGAAGTGCGCCGATCTGCTGGTCGCCGGTGCCGTCAGCCTGGCCGTGCTGCTCGGTGTCAGCCCCCTGGTCGCAGGCCTGACCATCGTTGCCATGGGGACATCGGCACCCGAGGTCGCGGCCAGCATCGCGGGCGTCTTTCGAGAGAACGGCGGCGATCTGGCTCTCGGTAACGTTTTCGGCTCCAATATCGCCAACCTCGCCCTCGTCGGCGGCGTGATCGCCATTATAAGCCCGTTGGTGGTCCAGAAACGAACGCTCCGCCGGGAAGTTCCTGTAATGCTGCTGGTCATCCTGCTGCTGTTCCCCTTCGTGCACGACTATCAGATTACCAGGGGTGAAGCCACGCTTCTGCTGGCCGTCTTCGCAAGCCTGCTTTTCCTGACAGTGCACGTAGCCCGCCGAGAGTCCCGAAGCCGGATGAGTGAAGACGACCTGGGCGTGGAGATCGATACGAAACATGTCAAGAAAAACGTGATTTACATCATCATCGGGCTCATCGGGCTCGCAATCGGTGCCGATATGGCGCTCAGGGGTGCCGTCTTTATCGGCGAGGCGATCGGCCTGAGCAAGGCGGTCATCGCCCTGACAATCGTTGCGTTCGGCACCTCGCTGCCCGAACTTGTAACGTGCGTTGTCGCGACCTTGAAGGGCCACCACGATATCTCCGTCGGCAATCTCGTCGGCTCGAACATCTTCAACACCCTGCTGGTCACCGGCGCAGCAGGTATGGTCAAGCCGTTCGAGCTGTCGGAAGGGCGGCTGGCCGGTGGAATCGACTACTGGATCGTCGTCATTGTCAGCGTCGCCTTCGCACTGACTGCAATCCTCGGCAGACGCAAGATAGGCCGCCGCGCCGGAGCCGCCCTGGTTTGCTCATATATCGCCTACCTGATCTACCTGTTCTCTACGGTCAGCCCCCAAGTCATCCCCGGGGGCCCTTGCGGTTGAAATTCTGCCAGGCTGGCCGGACACTGTTGTTTTCCCAGGAAAAAAATAGCTTTTTCTACGGATATTTTCTTGACCTTCCTCCACCGAACGCATATTTTTGGGAAATACAGTGCGAGGCGTGCTGAAGAACATGGATGAACAGGCAATCTGACCCCGCGTCGCGAAGGCAGTCAGGTTTGAACACAGCTATTTCAGGGAGGATTGGAGAAATGATTAAGAGAAGTTGTTTCACGTCGATCATTGCCGGTTTTGTGTCCCTTTTGGTCTTAACGGAGTCGGCACCTGCCGATTTGGACACAGAAGAGTTTTTGGAGAACGGAAAGTTTATTGGTAACCTAAGTCCGTGGAGCGTTAGTCCGGCGATCGTTGACGTCTATCCAGTTAAGTGGTTTGATGATGATGGTGATGGTGATGGTGAGGCCGGGTTCCGTCCGGACCCTGACGAGTCTTATGAGTACAGCGCCCTAAGCCAAAAGATTACAGTCTACCCCGAGTTCCCTTGGCTTTCTTTTGACGTCCTCATGAAGACCGTGCTCCCCGGCCATGAAACAGATGTATTCACTGCATCCTTAGGCGGAACCGAGTTGTACGAACTGCTTTCGTCTGACCCTATGGTCGGCGGTGTAATACCAGTCACTCTCAACGTCTCGGATTTTATCCTTGCGGGATCGGTTACGTTAGAATTCAAATTGGCACACGACTACACCCCAGGCGATTCGGAGACAACCGTCCAGTTAGATAACGTTGCACTTGTCCCAATTCCAGGGGCTCTCGTCCTCGGGAGCATCGGCCTCAGTCTTGCAGGCTGCTGGCTCGGCAAGCGCAGAACGCTCTGATCGTATTTTCTCACATGTGGGCTTGATACATCATATTCCAGGCGACTACCACCCAAAGGTGACATGGCAGGCGTCCCATGTGAAATTCAATGCTGCGAACCGGCCATAATGGTGTGTACAGTCACCGGCAATAGCTCGACATGTTGGCTCCAGTTCAATTCGGCCGACGTCGGCCGAATTCGATGATAGGCCAACTCGATTTTGCCGCCGGCGGCAAAATTGAGTGACCCAGGCAAAATTGTCGCATTTTATATAGGTTTCTCTCGGAGAAACCACTGCCTAGTCTATTCGATAAATCTTCCGAAAGGTATTCTATTAGCTCTTTACCGTAAGCTGCGTTGGTTTCGCGTCATCATACCATCCTGAACCTGCCGCCCCGTCTTCGGCTGGCAAGTGGCCCGCCCGTCGTTCCTTTATGGCATGCCACGTGACCGAGCCTGCGATTGGGACTACGGTGAGAAAGTAAAAAGTGAAAAGGCAAATTAGACACGGATTTCACAGCGCGGCCTTTGGCCGCAACCAATTTATCTCTCACAGAGACACGGAGACACAGAGTAAGAATGAGTGAAGAGATTAGAACCACTAATCTACACTTCGCGACAGGCGAAGCCCGATGTATCGGGATTTATGGAGCCGTACCATGATGAAAGGTACAATTGATACCCAGTGGGTAGCCACTCCCAC
>JADHXR010000039.1 GCA_016782865.1 Phycisphaerae bacterium | reverse complement strand
GATCTTAGGTAAGGTATTTCAATCCTAAAGATCCTGTAAACCAGCCTGCCACAGTCGGGCTCTATGGACAGGTTTCGCCACCAGCTACGCCGCACCTCAATCATGTTTCTGCTGACGGGACATACATCACTTGGATGGCTAAAACGAATCTCGCCTCAATGCGAGATCAGGGGAATTCTTGTCTCAAAATTTATTTTATTTTTCTATTGATTTATTCCTGGTACTCTGGCCCTACTGTGTCCCCGATGCAATTTCCTTCACTGCCCGGCCTCAAATACCTCTTGGAGGCTCAAAGGCGTGACACGTAAAGCAACACTGGGGATGACTCAGCGGCCGCGCATCTTGACAGATATTCACAAGTACCAGACCTTTCCATTTTCCTTAAGGGTTGACAAAAAGCTAACTTCTGCTAACGTGTGCCTATGGCTATACCTATTCGTATCGAATATGAAGGCGCAGTTTACCATGTCACCATACGTGGTAATGAACGCAAAGCCCTTTTTCAGACTGATAATGTTGGATTTTCAACGAATTGGCGTGTTTTCGGGCCTTTCTGACAGGAATGTTGGCCGAGTCAATGGTCAGAGGCGTTGAAATCGAACCGCATTTGTGCTATTATGAAGGACATAGCGTGTAGGAGTACTGTTTATGAACTCATATGGGAAATGCCGGCCAAGAGAAAAGCCATTCTCAGGTTCTTCTTGCGCGCCGGTTGATGGATAGGGCATACGTTTACTGTCGGGCACATGGATGTGCGCAATGGCAAAAATGAGCAGTGGATTGGTCCAGGCTTGAAATGAGACATTGGCTGCGAAACGTTGATACCCAGAACCACCCGTTCGTGCGGGGGTGCCCATTCCACATTCCAAGCGTTACGAGCAGGCTGGCGAATGCTCGTTTCTCCGCATTCTACCGTTTGTTGTTCGGTACGTCGGTTCCCTGACGCGCCGGCCGTTGCTTTGCGAACTGTGGCCGGCGCTGGATGCCGGCCTTTTTTATTGTCTGGACGGAACGAAAAAGGAGATTTGACATGACTTCGGAAGAATTGCAGCGAATCGCAAACGAGGCTATCCGTAAACGCCCGCTCGATGAGGGGCGGTACTACCATCTTTGCTGGTGGAAGAAGAAGCTGGAATGCCTGCCCACCTTGCATACGAAAGACCCGCATCCAATCTTTTTCATGGCTCCGGGCAAGGTATTTGCCGGCGGTTTGTCCG
Organism: Phycisphaerae bacterium; assembly: GCA_016782865.1. GTDB lineage: Bacteria > Planctomycetota > Phycisphaerae > Sedimentisphaerales > Anaerobacaceae > SG8-4. The sequence continues at coordinate 48,035 of JADHXR010000039.1, read as the reverse complement.
AGCACCAGTGGCGGCTGCTCGAACGCAGACTGCAAAGCTTCTGCGATGACAGGAGGATCAGGCTATCCGCTTCTTCTTCTGCGAGCGCGCCGCGGACCTCGCCGAAGGTTCCTGGCAGCAGGCTTCAGATTACGGAGTTCGATTTTGTGCGGCTACGCTGCCTGCTGGTAACCACCAAGCCGCCCGGAGTGGAGTTGCAGGGCCAATGGAAACAACTCGAGAACCTGCTCGAGAACGGCGACATCGTCGCCCCGCAAGAAATCCCGGATGATGTGGTCACAATGAATTCGAGAGTGCGACTGAAGGATTCTCGAAGTCACGAAGATATGGTGGTCACACTGGTTTTCCCCAGCGACGCGAAGTCTGACGCGGCTATCGAGCCATTGCGGGCAGCGATCGTGACACCCATCGGATTGTCTATCTTCGGGCGGCGTGTCGGCGATGAGCTGGACGGCAACATCAGAGTTGATAAGTTGCTGTTTCAGCCTGAAGCGGCAGGGAATTTTGACCTGTAGTCATAGTCCTGACGAGCCGGGCGGCACAGGTGCGCCGAAAGAGCCCCTTGCATGATAAAGGGTTGTCTGTCATCACGAGTTGAGTCTCAAATGCCCGCGCAAAAGGGGTTCCACCATGGGTAGGGCCGGGCCTCGTGCCCGGCCTTTCCTCTATTCCGCCCGCACGCGTTATCCACGGAGGCGCATTAACATGCGAAGTGCAACACGGCAGGTAGTGACAGTCATGAGCCCGCCGGTTGTGCCGTATTCGTTCGCTCTCTGAATGACTAATCAGTCTGATATACGTGGATTAGTCCACCGTCGGTGGACCAGCGCCGACATTGATATTCTCCGTCATGAGCTATGCTATCTACAAACGTGAGTTCAACAGCAAAGCTGCCTAGCAACAACACAGAGCTGGCAATTGAACAAAGAGGTAGAATCGTGGCAAGATATTCAGTGCCGACTACCGTGCCCGCGATCAGCACGGTCCTTAATTCGTTTCAGGGTAAGAATGTATTTGCCATGGAAGAAGGACCTATGTCCGGCTGGCTCTATCGCAACCTCAACGAAAAGGTTGACAAATTCACTGTCTCCGAGCCTCGCCGCAACAGATTGATAACCTGTGAAGGAGATAAAGATGACAAGATCGATTCAGGTAAGCTCACCTCTCTTCCAAGAGGCAATTTTCTAAAGGCTGTGCATCATACCAGCGACAGCAATCGAGCGCCTCTGAAGCACTGGATCAATCATGATAGAGTCCGTGATGCGGTCAGGTAGGGTGATTGAAAGCAGTAGAAAGTACGTGCTCCAAGGAGAAAATGTCGCGTGATCGGCGTTCGATTTTGCAGATATGTTTTCTTCCGTGATTTGACGAGATGGTGAGAGTAAAGGCCGTTGTGTTCTGAGTCTATGCTGTCCAACTGTTCTCTTCAGCAGCTGTCGTCCAAAAAGCCTGTATTGTTCGCATTGACAACCAGCGCTTACGCGAGATACAATCATGCCCGAGGAAGACAGAGCAGAGGTGCCTTACTCTGCCGTCTTCCGGATGTACGGAGACTCTGATGGCGAAGAATCAATTGTCTTACTCCGAGAAGCTGGCACTACGCGAGCGTGTTAAAGAGCTAACTTGCCTTTACGGTATTGCGCAGATTGCAGGGCGCCCCGGCATATCCCTTGAAGAAGTCCTCCAAGGCGTTGTTGAACTGCTGCCTTCCGCTTGGCAGTATCCTGAGATAGCCTCGCCCCGAATCACGCTGGACGGCACTGTGTACCAAACAGCGGAATTCCAAGAGACCGGTCAAAAACAGACTGCGGACATAGTAGTAGGCGGCCAGCCGAGGGGGTCTGTTGAAATAGTGTACACAGAACAGAAGCCCGAAATTGATGAGGGGCCATTTCTCAAAGAAGAGCGGAATCTGATTGACGAAGCGTCCCGACAGATAGCGCTAATCATCGAGCGCCGACAGGCAGAAGAGGACAAATTGAATCTGTACGCTCAACTTCGACACGCTGATCGACTGGCCACCATTGGCATGCTTGCGGCCGGAGTAGCGCACGAGTTGAATGAACCCTTGGCAAATATTCTGGGGTTTGCGCAGCTAGCGAAAAAGTGCTCTGAAGTTCCGACTCGGGTAGCGAATGATATTGAAAAGATAGAAGCAGCCTCTTTGCAGGCACGGGAAATTATACAAAAGCTCCTGGTCTTCGCTCGGCAAAGGCCGCCGAAGAAAGCCAGGGTTAACCTCAATCAGGTAGTTCAGGACGGTCTCTACTTACTTGAGGCCCGCTGCGCCAAAGAAGGTATTGAACTGGGTCAAGTATTGTGCCCTAACCTTCCTGAAATCACGGCCGATGGTGCTCAGTTGAGTCAGGTCGTGGTCAATTTGGTTGTCAACGCCCTGCAAGTGATGTGCGGAGCGGGGAGGATCATGGTCCGAACACGATTTTGTGACCACAGTGTGCACCTGATTGTGGAGGACACCGGCGCCGGTATGAGCAAGGAGGTTATCGAGAAGATATTTGTTCCGTTCTTTACAACAAAAGACGTTGGTCAGGGGACCGGCTTGGGCCTTCCGGTGGTTCATGGCATTGTCACAGCACATGACGGCTCAATTGAAGTTGAGAGCAAAGTCGGCTCCGGCACTCGTTTTGAAGTCCGGCTGCCCATAGGGGAACCGGAGGATACGGAGGAACACACTTGATATGTCATCTTCGCCGGCGAACGAACGCATTCTCATTGTTGACGACTCCGGAACGACGCTGGAGGTGCTGCAGCGAAATCTAAGCGCGGCCGGATACCGGGTCTTCACGGCGCCGGGTGTGGCTGAGGCAGTCGAAATCTTGGAAGGGGCGGCGTTGGACCTGGTCATCACGGACCTTAAAATGCCAAAGGTTAGCGGCCTGGATTTGGTGAGGCACGTTCGGGAGAACTTCAAAGACACTGAAGTGATGATGATCACAGGTTATCCATCCATCGAAGGGGCCGTCAACGCGATCAAGAGCGGTGCCGAAGAGTTTCTTGCTAAACCTTTCACTGACGAGGAACTTCTTTCTGCTGTTCAGCGTGCTCTCGATAAACTCAAGCTCCGAAGGTCCGGGCACGCGACTCCGGGCCACGTGGTTCCCACGCACAAGGGTTTCATCGGGGACTCAGAGGCAATGCGGGATGTTTTTGTCGCGATAAACAAGGCTGCGTCCACTTCGGCCACCGTGCTGATAACGGGTGAAAGTGGTACGGGCAAAGAACTTGTGTCGCGAGCCACCCACTACGGCGGTCCCCGGTCTTCGGCGCCTTTTGTACCCGTAAACTGTGGCGGAATACCTGAAGCTTTGCTTGAGAGCGAATTATTTGGACATGTAAAGGGAGCCTTCACCGGAGCAGATGAATCCCGGGCCGGCTTCTTTCATGCCGCGGACGGCGGCACTATTTTTCTTGACGAGGTCAGCGATATGAGTCTGGCCATGCAGGTTAAACTCCTCCGGGTACTGCAGGATAAGGAAGTCTGTATGGTTGGGTCGAACCGATCACGAAAGGTGGACGTAAGAATTCTGGCTGCGACCAACAGAGACCTACAGGGCCTGGTGAGAAAGGGACTCTTCCGCGAGGATCTATTCTATCGCCTCAATGTCATTACCGTATTCATACCGCCTCTTAGGGAAAGGGGCGACGATATATTGTTATTGGCCCATCACTTCGTGACCAAGTTTTCCGCTGAATCAGGCCGATCGCCTCTCTGTTTTTCCGACAAGGCTCTGCAAAGCCTGATGAGTTACAATTGGCCGGGGAACGTCAGAGAACTTGAGAACGTCATTCAGCGCCTGGTGGTAATGACTGACGGGGATGTTATCGAGGTCCCCGACTTGCCTACTCTAATGCGTTTCTCAGCCCTGCGAGAAAGGGGGCTGACGCGGACTCTGGCGCACGTGGAGGCCGAGTATATTAGCAATGTCCTATCAAGCGTGGAGGGCAATAAAACCCTTGCGGCACAGAGTCTCGGCATAAATCGCAAGACGCTCCGGGAGAAGCTCAGGAAAATGGAGAAGCCTTCTTCCTGAGGCCTCGAGTGCCGACCAAATCCTACCCGGTGGTTCAAAATGCCCCACCGGTTTCTCCTGCCCTGCTCAGACGCGGCGACGCCACCAGGCAACCTCAACGAAAAGACTGTTTCGCGGAAAGTCTTCGTTTTCTGCCAATTAGGCGGGCATTTTCTTCTGGCATCCGCCGCCTAAACGCATGGAAGAATCTGTTCTTCTGCGTTGTGAATCGGCTGGCATGGTTTTTGCGTGTATGCGGGCCGTAAGACGACACATTTTAAGGAATAGGTTATGCCAAGCAATACTATATATCCACGTTTATGCTCCACATGCAGGCATGCTTCGACGTGTACTTTTCCAAGGGACCCTCAAAGACCATCGTTTTACTGTGAGGAATTCGAGATTGAGAGTGTCCCTGCCAAGAGAAAAACCGAAGAGGATAAACTGCAGCCGACTGCATCGTTCGTTACGACTGAAGAGTCAGGCAACTTGATCGGGCTGTGCCGCGACTGTGAAAACCGCCAAACCTGTGTCTTTCCAAAAGCCGAAGGCGGTGTCTGGCATTGTGAGGAGTATCAGTGAAATGAAGCAAGAAGCCTTTGCCTCAAGCAGCGACCGCGTCGAAGTGTGCGAAGACGTGGATGTGACGAACATTTTGAGAATACTCGAGAAACACAATGAAGACAGAGGCGGCCTTATTGCCATCCTCGAAGAGATCCAGGGTGAATATGGCTACCTTCCTGAAGAGGCCCTTAGAATAGTGAGCGATAGAAGCCGGCGCTCTCTGGTCGACGTATATGGCGTCGCCACTTTCTATCGCTCCTTCAGCCTGAAGCCAAGGGGCAAGCACCTTGTCTGTGCGTGCCTTGGGACAGCCTGCCACGTGCGGGGCGCGCCCAGAATTGTCGAAGAGCTGAAGCACCAACTCGGAATCAAGCCCGGAGAAACGACTCCCGACAAGGAATTTACTTTGGAGACAGTGAACTGCTTAGGTGCCTGTGCGCTGGGGCCGGTTGTGGTTATAGACGGCCACTATTTTTCGAAGGTGAGAACGTCGAGGATTGGTCAGTTGCTGGACGAGGCCCGCAAGGGATTCGACAGCGCCGAGATAGGCAAGGACAAACGCATCTTCCCGATTAGTGTTAGTTGTCCTCACTGCAACCGTAGCCTTATGGACGAGACTCTTCCCATCGATGGCTATCCATCGATAAAGGTGAATATTACCCATGACCACGAAGAAGGTTGGCTCAGGCTTTCCTGTCTATATGGGAGTCACAATATTGCAGCGGAATTGGACATCCCAGGCAATACCGTGGTGAAAATCCATTGTCCGCACTGTGGCCTGGAGATACTGTGTACATCAGATTGTTCGATGTGCAGGGCGCCAATGGTGCCAATGCTCGTCCATGGTGGCGGTGTAGTGAAGATATGTTCACGCCGGGGATGTAAGAACCATATGTTGGATTTGGTTTGATCAAGCTCGAAGGAGAAAAAGGGTATTTGACATAAGGGTTTCTGTAGGATGACAGGATGCTGAGATTATCTTCGATTGATGAGCTAAAAGAATTAAGGGAAGTGCTGCTTGATGCCAGTGACAAAAGCATTCCTTGCATAGTTATTCCCACAGGGACATGCGGCCAGGCCAGTGGAGCCAGCGACCTTATCCGGGTGGCCAAGCGAGAGATTCTGGCAAAGGGCCTGACCAGAAAGGTCCGTCTCCGCATTACCGGATGCCATGGTTTCTGCCAAATGGAGCCCTCTGTACTTGTCGAACCTCGCCGGGTGTTTTACCCAAGGGTGGGCCTTAAGGAGATGGAACGTATTGTCGAGGCCACCGCACGAGACGAAGTGCTTATGGATATTCTCTTCGTGGATCCGGAAACCGGCAAGTCGGTGGAAAAACAGGATGATATACCCTTCTTCAATAAGCAGATTCGCAGACTTCTTGCTTGGAATGAGAAGGTAGATCCTATCCGCATTTATGATTACATCAAAGTTGGTGGATATTCGGTCTTGGCGGAAGTATTCACCAAGGGCAACGCCGCTTGGGTAGTGGAAGAGGTCAAGCGTTCCGGATTGCGCGGCCGCGGCGGGGGCGGCTTTCCCACAGGGTTGAAATGGGAACTGCTGGCAAAACAGCCAAACGACCGCGGCAAGTTCCTTGTCTGCAATGCTGATGAGGGTGACCCCGGCGCCTACATGGACCGCAGCGTCCTGGAAGGGAACCCGCACAGCATCATCGAGGGGATGATAATTGGCGCCTGCGGGACAGGGGCTACGGAAGGTGTAGTCTATGCCCGCAATGAATATCCGGTTGCTGTCAAGCATCTGAATATCGCGTTGGAGCAAGCGCACCGGTTGGGACTCCTGGGCGAGAATATTCTCGGAACCGGTTTTTCGTTTGATATTAAGATGGTCAAAGGAGCCGGAGCATTTGTCTGCGGCGAGGAGACAGCCTTGATCCGGTCTATTGAGGGGAAGATGGGAGAGCCGCGTCAACGGCCACCCTTCCCCGTGCAGAAAGGTATCGAAGGCAAGCCAACGGCAATCAACAATGTCGAGACCTGGGCCAATATCACTCTGATTTTCCGGCTTGGCGCGGGGGAGTTCGCAAAAATCGGGACCAGGAATAATGCCGGCACGAAGATATTCAGCCTGGTTGGCAAGGTCAAGAACACCGGCCTGGTCGAGGTGCCGATGGGCATAAGCATCAATGAAATCGTCTATAACCTCGGAGGAGGCTCGACAGGCAAGGCCAAGATAAAGGCGGTGCAGACGGGTGGGCCGTCCGGGGGCTGCATTCCGGCTGACATGTTCGATCTGCCGGTCGATTACGACAGCCTGGCCCAGGCCGGCTCAATCATGGGCTCCGGCGGCATGATTGTCATGGATGACAACACCTGTATGGTCGACGTCGCCAAGTATTTTATGAACTTCTTGAAGGATGAGTCGTGCGGAAAATGCTTTACCTGCCGAAAGGGCATACAGCGAATGCACGAGATTCTCGAAGATGTCTCAAGAGGTAGGGCTACGCTTGAGCACCTGGACCTTTTGAAGGAATTGGCGGAGGTGGTGAAGGACACAACAATGTGCGGCCTTGGACAAACGGCGTCCAATCCCGTTCTCAGTACCCTCCGTTACTTCCGCCATGAGTATGAGCGGCATGTGGTTGATAAAAAATGCGACGCCTTCGTTTGTAAAGACCTGGTGGGTGTGCCCTGTCAGGCTGCTTGTCCTTTGGGCACGGAGGTCTGGCGTTATGCCGCCTTGATTGAGAAGGGCGACTACGTGGAGGCCTATAGGATCATCAGGGAGGCCAACCCATTCCCGTCGGTATGTGCCCGCGTTTGCGATCGAAAATGCGAAACCAGATGCAACCATGCCGTCAGCGGCGGTGAAGCGATTGCCATTAGGTCATTGAAGAGATTTGTAACGGACCGTGTTGCCCCGGAAGTCTACAAGCCGTTGAGAACCCACACAAACATCGGTGGTGGCAGAGTGGCGGTTGTCGGGGCGGGCCCCGCAGGGCTTGCAGCAGCCCATTACCTTTCTCTGTCCGGCTACAAGGTGACACTCATCGACTCGGAAAATGAACCGGGGGGGATGCTTCTCAGTTGCATCCCTTCTTATCGTCTGCCACGGGATGTGTTGCGCAAGGAGATAGAATCTTTGCTTGATTACAACATTACTCTCAGGTGTGGAACATCGCTGGGCCGTGACATTACCATCGACGAGATTTTCAAGGATGGTTTCAAGGCCGTGTTCCTGGCAATAGGGGCGGACAAGAGCTGGGGTTTGGGACTTGAAGGAGAAAAAGTCAAGGGTGTGCATCCCTCCATGCAATTCCTTAAAGCGTTTAATTTAAGGGGCGAGGAATTGGCCAAAGGACACGTCGGCATCGTGGGCGGGGGAAACTCCGCAGTGGATGCCGCCAGAGTGGCGATTCGGCAAAAGGCAGTTGAGAGCGTAACGCTGCTGTACCGCCGCACGTCTCGGGAGATGCCTGCTTACGCCGAAGAAGTTGAAGCGGCAATGGAGGAAGGAATAATACTTGAAACACTGGTCTCGCCCGTAAAGATACGTTACATTGAAGCGGCCAAGGCCGAAGGTGTAAGAGTTGAGACTTTCGTCTCACCCATAAAGATAGATGCCAAGCACGGTCACTTGGCCGACATTAGGTGTATCAGGAACGAACTTGGCGAGACAGACTCAAGCGGACGGCGCAAACCGGTTCCCATTCCCGGCACCGAGTTCACTATACCGTTAGACAGACTGATAGTAGCCATTGGTGAACGTCCAGACAGTGATTGCCTTGCCCCAATGGGGCTTGACGTTACAAAGAGCGGCACACCTCGCGTCGATGCTCAGACCCTCGCCACAACGAGGCCGGGCGTATTTGCCGGCGGAGATTTGGTCACCGGCCCGAATACGGTCGTTGATGCTATTGCGGCCGGTAAGAAGGCCGCAGGGGTCATAGACCGCTACCTTCGCGGTCAAGAGTTTAGGGAGCCTCCCGATGTAAGACTGCCAAGGTTCTTCATGGAGCCGGCCACGATTAGCGACGAGGATTCAGAGGAAGCCGTGAGAGTTGAGCCTGCTGCTCTGCCTGCTGAGTCCAGGCGTAAGAACTTCGCAGAAGTGGAAATGTCGTTGTCCACGGAAGCAGCCACACGCGAGGCCCGCAGGTGTCTGAGGTGCGACTTGGAATTCACCAGGCCTGAACAGAATGGCCAAGCCGAATGTGCCGCCGTTGAGGAGAAATCAGCATGATTACTTTGAGAATAAACGGTTTGGATGTTTCGGTTGAGAAAGGTACTACCCTGCTGGAGGCCGCGAGGTTCTTGGGCTTTGCGATTCCTACCCTATGTCATATGGACGGACTGTCACCCTACGGGGCGTGCCGGCTGTGCGTTGTTGAGATCGGAGAGGCGCCGAAAGCAAAGTTGGTTTCCTCGTGCACCTACCCAGCCGAGGAAGGGCTCAAGGTACGTACTACATCATCGCGAGTGCTAAGGGCGCGCAGGATGATTCTGGAACTCTTGCTCGCATCGTGTCCCCAGTCAAAGACAATTCAGGATCTCGCTTCCAAACACGGCATTCGTCGGCAGCGCTTCAAGCAGGAATACGAGGATTGCATCCTTTGTGGCTTGTGTGTACGTATGTGTGAGGAGCAAATGATGGCCAAGGCCATCGGCTTTCGCAACCGCGGTGAAAACAGAGAAATCGGCACACCGTTTGACGTCAAGTCCGACGTCTGCCGTTTGTGCGGCGGTTGCATGTACATTTGCCCGGTCTGCCAACTCCGCTGTACATACAATGAACCTGAAAAAGCCATCTGCGGGGGGTGTATGAATCTGTCTCCGCCCTGCATCGAAAAGGAGCCTTTTGATGATATGATGTGTTATATGGATCCTTGTGTTGCCTGCGAAATACAAAACAACAAATAACGTATAAGGAGCAAAACATAATGTCAGTGACGCTTTCCAAAGTCAACGCCTCGGCTGCAACGCTCACCAAGAACAGAACCGAAGGTTCGGTTGTACCCGCCTCGGGCATGTGTGTGACCTGTGTGGATGGCTGTATCGGCATGTGTGAAATAGGCAAAAGTGCCTACCGCGGCCACGAAGTTATTTATCCACAACCCTTCGGCGTGGTAACCACTGCCGCGGAGAAAACCTATCCGATAGACTATTCACACTTCAACATCATGGGAACCGCCGTTGGTGCACACGGCATTGAAGCCGACAGTGACAAGGCCGTCTTTCCCGCCGTTAATTTGGAGGTGGCTTTTGGCCATGACAATGGGATAAAGTTCCGCTATCCGTGGGGTATTCCTGGGATTGGTTCGACAAACATCGCCAAGAATAACTGGGAGGGGCTGGCTATTGGCTCTGCCTTAGCAGGGACCGGCCTGACCATTGGTGAGAACGTCGTTGGAATGGACCCCGAGTCTGTCATAAAAAATGGTCGCGTGGTTGATACAGCCGATCTCAAACGTCGTGTGAATCTCTATAAAGACCATCAGCGAGACGAATACGGCGCCATCATCGTGCAGGGAAATGTTGAGGATACGCGATTAGGTACGCAGGAATACGCCATTGAGAAACTCGGTGTAGAATGCGTCGAGCTCAAGTGGGGCCAGGGCGCCAAGGATATCGGCGGAGAAGTGAAAATCACAGATATCAAAAAGGCTCAACTGTTGTACGAGCGTGGTTACATAGTCCTGCCGAACCCGACTGATCCGAATGTGATCAAAGCTTTCGATCGAGGAGCTTTCAAGGAGTTTGAGCGACATTCGCGGGTAGGAATGGTGACTGAGGAATCATTTGCCAAACGGGTTGAAGAATTACGCAGTGCCGGGGCCAAGTACGTGTTTCTGAAAACGGGTGCTTACAGGCCCGCTGATCTTGCAAGAGCCGTTTTGTTTTCCTCCCGTTACAAGATTGACCTGCTGACGGTTGACGGGGCGGGCGGCGGCACCGGAATGAGCCCCTGGCACATGATGAATGAGTGGGGCATCCCCCCAGTGCACTTGCATTCGCTTCTGCATCAGTATGCCAAACGTATTGCCGACAAGGGCGAGTACCTGCCTGCACTGGCCGTGGCTGGCGGTTTTGCCTTTGAAGACCAAATATTCAAAGGCCTTGCCCTTGGCGCACCGTTTGTCAAACTGGTTGGTATGGCCCGAGCACCCATCGCCGCGGCTATGGTTGGAAAGACCATCGGGCGCACCATAGACGAGAACCAGATTCCCGTGTACATCGAGCGGTTCGGGAATTCAAAGGACGAAATCTTCGTTACTGCAAGCGCCTTGCGGCAAGAAATCGGTGACGAGGAATTTGAGAAACTTCCCACAGGTGCACTGGGACTCTACACTTATTACGAACGTCTTGCACAAGGCCTGCGTCAGCTAATGGCAGGCAGCCGAAAGTTCGCCATGGAATATATAGCACGAGATGACATCGCGGCCTTGACGTATGAGGCGAAAGAAGTAAGTGGAATTCACTATGTGATGGATGTGGATCAAGGAAAGGTTGAAAGAATTCTTGACAGTTAAAGTTGCGTAAACTTGTGCCTTGTGAGTTTTTTGACAGAAAAACTTTCTACTATCGGAGAAATATCTAAGACGGAGACTTTTGTTATACTGAAAAGCTACGAAAAGTGGGTATAGTAACGTTTACATATTAAATTGACTAAATATGTACTAATCCTTCGGTGGAAAGAGATTGACAAGTGGGCTCAGATATATTTGGTAATCTTATAGACTGGGGGCATATAATTGAGACGCTCGATCGGTTGATAGAGTTAAAACAATTGGATAGATATCAGGATGGTCTTACTCGCATACTGAGATATCGTGATAATTGGCGATTACGGGAAACAGTTCTCAAACATATAGTGCACTTAGCCGAGCCTACAGAAGAACTCGTCCACGAAGTGATTAATATTGCCGTGGACGAAGATACCTATCTTGATATGCGTATTCTTGCTTTTGATGCTTTATCTCACTTAATTCCTTTGTGCATCAAACGCAATGATATCAAAGGCCATAACCTTGTAGAAACCGCTATTGAAAATATGAATAAGCTTCTTAATTCACCACAGCCTCCAATTTTTCACGAGGTAGTTACTAAAGCTCTTAAAACGATAAAGAAAACTCAGGAGAACAGATTTTAAGCATTATGTAATCAGCAACAATTATTCTTACCATCTCCGTTGCCTCAGCTATGAATGTTACTATAACCAGTGCTCCTAAGCATGTCAATTCTTTAGGTCGCCCCCATGGGGGCGACTTTTGATATAATCTGTATCGCCTAATAATGTTTTCGTTTCCATCAATACAGGCATACATAAGTTTTCTCGCCACAATTGTTCGCCATTCTCGAACTCGGCGCTGCAGTGTTCTGAATTGGCCACCAGGGAAATGCCCGGGGTATTCATCTTGGAGACGCTCAAAAAACGGCGCTATGCAGATCGCCAGGGTACCGGATGTATTCGGTGCAGGACAACTTGTTGGCAGCCCTTCAACAGGCTGAGTTGTTGCTCGGAGCCCAAGAGGAGTTCGCGCTGTCCGGCTCATATTATCGCAGTCCGTCGGAATAGTGATTGTGTCCGGCTATTGTGCAAAACGCTGGCTTGGAAATCAAGGAGTATCGACTGAGAGTTCAATGGGGCTGCGAGCATCGCGCTTGCGGCCCTTTCTCTCTATTTAGGGAATCAAGGGGTACGGTACATTTTTCGATGAGTTGTGCTTGATAATGATAGGTTTAGGTAGAGGACAGCGGGCGCCCTGAATTACTGCGGAGCTTTGGGACGCAGACATCGGCTGGAAGTAATTATGGCAGCCCCAGAATTACCCACTTCGCTCCTCGCTTTCCACCTTCTTCCTTGCTACTTTCTCCTTGTTCCTCCTGTTTTCTGCATTCTGCCTTTTCCTATCCGCTATACGCTGCACGCTATCCTCCATTGCCGCCGTGGGCGATGTTGTCCTCGATTTCTATGCTGGAGAATCTGGCTGCGACTTCCCATTCTCCGGGGCCGTGGGGCACGTTGGATCGGCCGGAATGTCCTCGAAATTGAGATGAAATTGCGTTATCATGAGATTTTGAGCTTTCAGGAGCGTTTCAGTGAAGTGTATCTGGGAAAGTCTGCATGAGGAAAGGGACATTGTGGTCATTTTTTCTCCTCCACGCTGTATGTGCTCTCATCTCACTGGCGCTTCATACCACATGCCTGGCACACGACGACCCGAACGCCACGGTCCCCGCGCTGCGACCATTTAAAGTCGATGCTCCTATTACTGTGGACGGTGTTCTTGACGAGCCCTTCTGGCAGGAGGCCGAAGTGGGGGCAGACTTCACAGACACACGATCCGGCCGGCCTGCCGCACAACAGACCAACGTCCGCATCGCCTACACGCGCAGCCATCTGTACATCGCTGGAGAGTGCTTCGACGATCAGATCGAGAAGATTCACGCCTCCGAACTACGCGAAGACCGCTTCTTCCGCGGCGATGATTGGGTCGAGGTACACCTGGATCCGGCGCACAGTCACAACTCAAAATACGGCTTCTTCTCAAATCCCCTCGGCACGCGTGTCGATGCGTCCGAAGGCCCAAGTGGATCGTTCAGCACAAGCTGGTCGGCCGAGTGGGATCTCGCAGCCAAGATCTACGACGACCGGTGGGTCTTCGAGATGAGCATTCCCCTGCGCATCTTGAACTACCGGCAGGCAGACGGACAAACGTGGGGCATCAACTTCACACGTAAACTGGTCCGCACGGACGTGACCAGCTTCTGGAGCTACAACGATACTGACTTCTTCAAACCGCGCTACTTCGGGCACATCAAGGGCCTGGATCTTGCAGACAGCACCTTCGACCGCAATCTGGAGGTCACCCCCTATGTCACGTCACGCTCGGATTTCAACGGTGATTCACACACTGAGCCCGAAACCGGAGGCGACGTGAGCTTTAGGCTAACGCCGTCGATCATCACCTCCTGGACCTTCAATCCGGACTTTGCCCAGGTCGAGGCCGACACCGACACAATCGAATTGCGTGATACCGAGCGGTTCCTCCCGGAGAAGCGTCTCTTCTTCGAGGAAGGAAATGAACTGTTTAGCATGCGCAACAGACTCTACTACAGCCGACGCTTCACCGGCATTGATACCGGAGCCAAAGTCAGCGGCGACTGGAAGGACTTCAAGTTCGCGTTCATCGACGTCTATGGCGACACGGTCCATGGAGACACGCACTATGGCAATTCATCCGCGCTGCGAGTCCTCCAGAATGTGGGCGAGGCATCTAATCTTGGCTACTACCTCAGCTCCTCGGACTTCAAGAGCGGCCACTCCCGTGTCCTGGGCACAGATGGGAATCTCTTCTTGAACGAAGACTGGAGATTCAGCTATCAACTAGCTGCTGCTGACGACAGACTGAGAGACAACACCGGTCAGACAGCCAAGGACAGCTCTGATTACCTGGGTTACGGCTCGCTCAACTATGAGAAGTATCCCTGGGACATCAGCGTCGGCTACACCGGCATCAGTGAAGATTTTGATCCCGTGCTGGGCTTCATTCCCCGGCGGGATATCTTCGGCCCGTACACTCGTTCGATTTACCATCTGCGCTCCGCTGAAAAATGGTATAAGAACTTCTATGCCTTCTTTGGCAACGAGTTTTATCAGGACAACGATCATAAGACGACACTGCGAGACTACAGCGCCAAGACCGGAGTTACATTGCAGAACGACCTAGGCTTGGCAGTCGGCCACAGCGATGATTTTCATAAGCCATTCGATAACAGCCGAACCGGTATCGAGGTATCTCTCAACGAATCGGACTATTGGCGCATGATGGCGGTCAACTGGGCGTTCGGTGAGTTCGAGCAGACCGATTATCATGAGTTGATTTTCGCCAAACACTTCAAGCCTCTCGAACGCTGGCCGATACGGTATGAGTATACGGTCCGTTTCGAGGAAGAGCCGGACGGCACGCGAGATACAGTCTGGCTCAACCGAGTGGTCTTCGACTATTTTCTAAGCGACAAGGCGTGGATCAAGAGTTCCCTCCAACACCGAAGCACCGATGTCCATAACATCAGCATCATCTACGGGTGGGAATTCGTCAAAAACGCTCACTTCTACCTCGTCTACAACAGCATCCGCGAGGAGAACGAGAGCGACATCGCCCATAGCATCTTCATCAAATTGGCTTATACATTCCGGTAGTAGCGATAGGTGGAGCCTAATTAAAACGGATCAAGCCTCTTTACAGACCGGGCGACGATCGGTATTATAGGCGATCTGATTGCCGATGTAGCTCAATGGAAGAGCACAGCTTTCGTAAAGCTGAGGTTGAGGGTTCGACTCCCTCCATCGGCTTTGGGCAGGGTAGTTCGATTTATGGTGAAACTAGAAGACAAATACGAATCGCTTCAGCAGATACTCCGCGATCTGGGCAAAGTTGTGGTCGCGTACTCGGGGGGCGTAGACAGTACGTACCTTTTGAAAGCAGCGGTCGATACGCTCGGGGCTCATAACGTCCTGGCTTGTATAGGCGTCAGTGCGTCTCTGGCGCGGTCGCAGTACGATCAGGCGATCAAGGGCGCCGAGATCATCGGCGCCGAGGTGATGGAGACGCAGGTCGATGAGGTCGCCGACAGCAGCTACGCGGCGAATAAGGCCGACCGGTGTTTTCACTGCAAATCACATCTGTACGGAATCCTCGTCAAGATCGCCAAGGACAAGGGCTATGACGGCGTCGTTTGCGGGAGCAATTTCGACGACAAAGACGATTTTCGTCCCGGCAACCGTGCGGCTAAGGTCTTCGGTGTGCATTGTCCCTTGATGGACGCCAAGCTGAGCAAGCCCGAGATACGGCAGTTGAGCAAGCAGGTGGATTTGCCGACCGCGGAGATGCCCGCTTCGCCGTGCCTGGCTTCGAGGGTCATTTACGGATTGGAAGTCACCGAGCAGCGCCTCGGGCAGATCGAGGATGCCGAGGATTTCCTCAGAAGCCTTGGGCTGGTGGAGTTTAGGGTCCGCCATCATGATATTGTGGCCCGGATCGAGGTTAATCCTCAGGACATCGAGAAAGTTACAGCCGAGCCGATTCGCTCGCAGATAGTCGAGAAGCTCAAATCGCTGGGCTTTAAGTTTGTGACCGTTGACCTGCAGGGCTTTCGCTCGGGAGCGCTGAACGAATCCTTGTCGGAAGAAGAGAAGCAAAAGAACATATAGCCAGCCGGCTCGGGAGGAAACTATGTACTGCGCAAGAACTTACAAAGCGAGAAGAGTATTCTTTTCTCTGGTAGTTTTTCTGGGCTTGTGCTCGCGCGAGTTTGCCCTGGGCGCCCACGCGGACGAGGCGGGAGCGAACGCCTTCGAGCTGCGCGTGATGAGTTTCAACATTCGCTACGGCTCTGCGGGCGACGGCGAGAGTAGCTGGCCGAACCGCAAGGAGATGGTCTTCGACGTCATCCGCAGACAGAGCAGTGACGTGGTGGGTTTGCAGGAGGCGTTGCGTTTCCAGATCGACGAGATCCGCAAGGCGTTGCCTGTGTACGGCGAAATCGGCGTTGCCCGCGAGGACGGAAGAACCGACGGCGAATACTCGGCGATCCTGTTTCGCGCCGACCGTTTCGGAGTAGGCGAGGCCGGGACCTTCTGGCTGTCCGACACGCCGTACGTCGTGGGCTCCAGCCACTGGGGCAACGCCTGCGTGCGCATATGCACGTGGGCCAGACTCATCGAGAATGACTCGGGCAAGGCGTTCTACATCTTCAATACTCACCTGGATCACGTTTCCCAGCAATCAAGAGAGAAGAGTGCGGTCCTGCTGGCTCGGCGCATCGCGAGCCGAAATCACAAGGACCCGTTTATGGTGACGGGTGATTTCAACGCCGGCGAGAATAATCCCGTTGTCACATACCTCACCGGCAAAAACGCTACTGAGACACCTGTTTTACTGGTCGACACCTTCCGTGTCATTCATCCGGACGTCAAGGACGTCAGGACCAGCCACTCATTCAGAGGCGGCCGCAGGGGCAGCAAGATCGACTACGTGCTGGCCCAGCCGAGTGCGCAAGTGCTTGCGGCGGAGATACTGTACGACAACATCGACGGGCGATACCCCTCCGACCATTACCCCGTCACCGCCCGGCTTCGGCTACCGATCTCTAAGAGCCGCTAAGGGCCGTGCACGAAATAGATTGGCGAATTTGAGGTCCAAGTTTGCCGTAGATTTGGGCGCGATCGATTGAGCGGAGCCGGAGGCGTAGCTATTCTACGGTGAGGATTCCGCGATTGAGGAGCGGCCAAAGATATGGTGAAATTGGGCCTCCAAAACGGGAAGTTATTTCGTGCATGGTCCTAAGGGCAATCAGTCTTTTTCCGCAAACACATTCCCAATCTTCCGGGCTCGCTCCGGCTTATCCAGATCTATACCCAAGGCGATCCCAACCTCAACAAGAACGTTCCAGCCGGCTGCCAAAAAGACGTAAGTCGCAAGTTCACCAACGTCCTTCACCTTGATCGTTGGGAAAATCGTCTCTTCAGTCGCAATAGCTATTACCTTGGCGCCCACGCCGTCTGAAATGAACTTCTTGATGAGTTCGAGTTCCGACCTGTACGGATCTATGAGAATCACCGCCTCACCGGCGTTCATAACCTCTTCCACACCGTGCAACAGATACGTCCCCTCAAGAAAATCGCTGCTTTTGCGTGTTATCTCGTTCGTCTTCAGGGTTAGCTCCTCCGCGACTCCGTCGTTCCTGCCGGCAAAGTATATCCTCGGTGCTTTGGCGATATCCTTGACGACAGACTCGTCGATTGTCTGCGTAAGCGCATCCTCGCACGCATCAGCCAGCGATGCCACATCGAGTGACCTGCCTTGTATCTTCGCAATCAGCGCTTGATAGAATATGGCCTGCTCCGCTACGCTCTTGGTCGCCGCCACCGCATCTTCCGTCCCGCAGCTCAGCATGAATGTCTGATTGGCGAGCGATTCCAGCTTGGTGTCCTTGTTGGCCGTCAGTCCAAGAATCTTATCATGTCCTGCTTCCAGAAGGGCCTTCACGAGCAAGATAATCTCCCTCGTCCGGCCGCTGTTCGAGGCGGCGGCTACCACGAAGCTGCTCAAATCATACTCCATCGCCTGCATCGCTCCTTCGGTCGATATCTCGATATCCACGCCGTCTCGCATCGCCTGTGCCATAATGTTCTTCGCCGGGAATAACCGACTCGACCCTTCTCCTGTGAGAAACAGCTTCCCTGCCTGCTCTATCTGTGCTGCTGCTTTCTCGGCCCCGTCCAGCTTGAAGCTTCTTAGAATCTCCGGGGTCTCCATCATCTCACGTGCGAGAGCGAATTTTGTGTATTTCTCTTCGTTTCTCATGGCAAAAACAATCTCCTTAGTATCTACCTGACTTGTTGATTACGGATTACACGACAACTTGGCATAATTGGGCAGTTCCCCAATCAGCGGATTCAAGTATTCCAGAAATGCCCCTGTTATGAAATTACCCTCTTCATTGATAAACTCATCCGGCATGGGTTTGGCCTTTGCCGCTACGTCCGCCAACGGTATTGTCCCCGTACCGCATTTGTATTCGCTGCCTGGCTGTCTTGCCAGTGTCACCATCAGTCCCGTCTTGTCCTGCTTTGCCAGCCCTACCGCAGCCTGACCGCACATGTACGCCTCATCAATATCCAGTCCTACAGCCCTGTCGGCAGCACTCATCGGCAGTGACTCGGTGATTTGAAACTCCCCGCGGAAACCGAATTCATCCGATATCATTCTGTGCAACGCCATCGCCACACTCACACCGCCCATTGCCCCGAACTCTACGTTATCGAATTTGTCCGTTGCTCTGTGTGCTGAGCAAGGGCGGCGGCGCCGATGATACCCGCGTCTTCGCCGAGTGTAGCGAAACATATTTCGACCGTTTCTTTCTTCAATGTCCAGATGTGCTCATTGAAGAAGTGCTTTATGCGGTTCAGCAATTTGTCGCCGGCGGCAATCATTCCACCTGCAAAGACGATGCGCTTGGGCTCAGTCGTGTGCAGCATGTTAATGCAAGTAATCGCGAGTGCTTTGGCCGTCCCGTCGGTTATCTCTTTGGCCAACTCGTCGCCGGCAGCCAGGTGTTTGTAAACATCCTTGCTGGTGATCCGGCCCTTTTCATCGAGCACTTTTTTGAGGCTGGATTCGGCTCCCCCTTCGAGCGCCTCAGTAGCCCTCCTCGCTGTGGAATCGGCGGATGCATAGGCCTCCACACAGCCTTTTTGTCCGCAGTTGCATTTTCTGCCGTCCGGGTGGATGATCATATGTCCCAGCTCAGCCCCATTTTCGTCGCATCCGTGCACCAACTCGCCGTTACTGACGATCCCGCCGCCGATACCTGTTCCGAGCGTGAAAAAGACTATATCTTTGACACCCTTGCCGGCTCCGACGGCGTATTCGCCCCAGCAGGCCACATTGGCGTCGTTGTCAAAGACAATAGGCGCGCCGAGCCTTTCGTTGAGCATTTTGCAGATCGGAACGTTCTTGAATTTCGGCATGTTGGTGGACCTGATAATGACGCCCTCGCTGTATCTGGCCGGGCCGGGGGTGCCTATCCCCACTGCGACAATGTCTTGCAGAGAGAGCCCGGCTTCGGCAAGAAGGTCTTCTGCGGTTTTGGCCATCTTGTCGATAACAATCTCCGGCCCCATTTCTGCTTCGGTAGTTATCGATGTCTTGCGGATAAGCTCCAGCTCAGTATTGAATAAGCCGATCTTGACATTCGTTCCGCCCACGTCAATTCCTACATACGTTCCACCCATTTCTCACACCTCATGATTCTTGGTTTGTGTCTCGTCGACTGGGGCGATTCAAGACTACAGGCGCAAGCACCCGCCGCAGATCCCATAGAAGTCGGTAACTGGTACGCGACCTTTCTCGCAAATATGGTCAAATGGACCGCCCAACTGCTCTGACAAATCCTAATTCGTCAGTCCTGCTATCGCCGCACCGATTATCGCCGCGTTCTCAACGCTCACAATATCCGTATAAATCCCCCGCTTCTTCTCAAGATATTCCATCAGGTAGTACTCCACCCTTGCCTTGAGCCCCTTGAGGTGATGAAATGTTGTCCCCTCGGCCACAATACAGATCGGAAGGCTTGGGTCCGTCCCCGCACCCGACTTTATCGCCATCGATGACAGATTGATTGCCGTCAGCTTCGCCGCCCGCTCGACTATCCTGTCAACCAGAACGTACATCGCGACAACGTCCGCTTTCTCCCCTGCCGCGCTCACGTTCGCAAGTGGATTGTCCCCGTATGGATAGTTCATAAAATCATCCAGCTCTTTTGTCTGAAGTTCAGCCATCCCCTCCACGTGCCTGCAAAGTCGGCCGCAGAACAATCCCTCCTCACAACCTTTTCGAATTGCCCTAAGCGATATAGGCCCGAGATATGCACCTGATATCATCTTCTCAAACTGGTGCACACTCGGATTCACCGTCGACTCATCGAACGCAATATCAATGCTGCCCCGCTCGCAAAGCCCGAACCCGCCCGATTCACAGTTGATGATTTGACTCCTCGCCGGATCCAGCCCGCTCGTCTTCGTAATGTTGCTGTTCTTCTCCACATAGCAGCAGTTCGTCCCCGTTCCCAGAATGAACCCGATATACCCCCCGAAATCCCTGTTGCTGGATCCCTTGCCCGCCAGAAGCGTCGCCACCGTATCGTTCAGTATCACTATTCGCTTGGCTGCTTTGACGCCCATCCCACGAAGTGCGAGGTTCAGATTCTCGCCGACTATCTCACCTTCCACCGCCTTCGCCTTCACCTCCTTGCAGAGCAGTATCGCACGCCCGTCCTTGTTGGGAAAAATCTCGGTCGGATACGAAAAGCAGAATCCGATGCTCTTGTCATCTTCCACCATGTCCCTGATATAACTCGCCATCGTCTCAAAGAATTCGTCCTTGCCCACCTCCTGCTTCACCCCCGGCATCACTTCCGACTTCAATCCCTCGATGATAGCCCGCCTTTGCTCGTCGAACTTCACCCTGGCCACACGAAAGTTCGTGCCGCCGGCATCGATCGCAACCACCGACTCACCAACCGGAATCTCCCCGCCCGTCTCAATATACGTCGGTATCATCCGAAGCGTGCTCTCCTGCCCTTTCAGTCCCCGCTCCATGTCACCAAGAAAGGCATTCACGTTCACCTCGATATCAATGTCCTCGAAGTCCATCTTGTGCTTCTTAAGAAAATCAACGACCTTGCGTTTAGTCTTGTCCACCTGTTGAATCTCCTGTTAGCCTCGCTTGCTCATGCGATTCACTCAATCATCATAACCTTCTCGGTGCTCACTGTGCCACCGCCAGGCAGTGGAGACCATCTCCTCCAGCTCCGGCTTTTCGATCTTCCAACCCAGCTCACTCCTTGCCCTTGTCGCATCGGCAGTCAGCACCGGCGGATCGCCCGCTCGACGGTCTGTTTCCACAACCTTGAAATCCCTGCCCGAGACCTTCCTGACCGTTTCGATTACCTCTCTTACCGAATGGCCCATCTCGTTGCCCAGGTTACATACAAGCTCTCGGCTCTTCTCCAGTTTATCCAGCGCCAGCAGATGGGCCCGGCACAAATCGTCAATGTGGATAAAATCACGGATGCAGGTCCCGTCGGGGGTCTCGTAATCGGTACCGTAGATTTTGATCTCACTGCGTTTTCCCGTCGCCGCTTGGATGATCAGCGGGATCAGATGCGATTCGGGTCTGTGGTCCTCGCCGAGTGTGGCGTTGTTGCCGGCGCCGCAGGCGTTGAAATATCTAAGCGAAGCATAGGCGAGCTTGCCCGCCCGGCTCTGATAGTGACACATCTCTTCGACTGCCAGCTTTGTCTGACCGTAAGGATTGATTGGCTCGGTCGGTGAATCCTCGACGATCGGCACATCCTTTGGGACACCATAGACGGCCGCAGTGCTGCTGAAGACAAACTTCTCAGCGCCGGCTGCTTCCATAGCCGAGAGCAGATTCTGCGTGCAGGAAAAATTGTTGCGATAGTATCTCAGCGGCTCTTCAACTGATTCGCCTACCTCGATAAATGCGGCAAAGTGCATTACAGCCTGGATATTGTATTCGCCGAGCGTGTGGACGAGCAGGTCATAATCGGCCAGGTCGCCCCGGACGAATTCAGCCTGCGGGATCGCAGAGATGTGGCCCTTGCTGAGATTGTCAAAGACCACCGGCTCATGCCCCTCGGCGGCCAGCATAGCCGTCATGTTGCTACCTATATACCCTGCTCCGCCACAGACGAGCACTCTCATGTCCTGCTCTCCGTCACCGGTGGTTCGCCGCTCACTCGGGATGCCAGTCGCTTTTCTATCCTCTTCAATATCTCTGCGGCAAGCCGCGTGTCCTTGCCCAAATCGATCCAGGCGATCTCTTTCTCCTGCCAGGTGTCGAAACTCATCTTCTGCAGCGACGGGCTGCTTCTTGTGAACATCCCGTACGCCCGGGCGCTGCTGCCGACATCGCGCTCGGGCAGAGACAGCCTTTGCACCCGGACATCACAATCGATCTGCAGTTGGTCGCCATGATGGCTAATATCCAATTCCACCGTTCTGCGGATTGTGTGCAGATTTGCCTGAAGCGAGTTTTTGCCCCCGACGTTGTCGCTGCGCCAGAATTCGAAGAACTGCGCCCCCGGCAGCGGCCTGGTTCGTATCAAGCCGTTCGGGACATCCGCTTTCTCTATGGTAAAGTGCATCCTGGCCAGGACATCCTCGGCTACTTCCATGATCTCGGCTTTGCCTATATCCGGTACGGAGACGGGGGCGGTAATGGCCCGGCGCTGCTGCTGGGCGCAGCCAGCGGATACAAGGGCGCAAGCTATAAGAGCGTGAGTGCACAGATTGCCTGTTCTCTTGTGTTCTTGTGTTCTCTTGCTCTTTTGCATCTGCTGTCCATTCGTTCTTGGATTTCACATGTTTCGGATGATTGTATCTGTGGTGAGACTTTAACTCAAGAACGATTTGCCTTTTTCGGCTTGAGAAGGCGTATGCACCAAAACGATGGTATCACTGCAGCCCACTGTCCACAAAGATCTGAATATTCCTGAAATCTGCCATGAATTTGTTGGTCAATTCGGCAGAAAGTGCGCTAATTTGCAGGGCTTTTGCTGGCCTGGCTACTGCCGCCATAAGCACCCATATTGACTATGCCGCCATTTGGAAACGGCTCATTGCCAGTGGGACTGTTGGGATCGCCTGCGTCGATGCAGGGGCTGGTAACGTCATCCTGAACCCAATCCTGAACCAAGCGTCCCCATTCTGGTCGCCATCGTCCCGCCCGCGACTTCAGATGATAATCACCGTCGACCCAGAAGTCGTCACCTGCGTCTTGTGGCGTACGGTTTTGGTCCCAGTAGCCGGGCATGGCAAAAAGCGGTTGGGCACGCATATTGGCGTCACCTGGCCAAGGTATGTGATCACCTGTCTTAATGTTGCTATAGGTGACCAAAGTGTCCGCGTTGTCCCAATCGTATATCTCATGAGGCTGATCGTCCCACATGATGCAGTTGGTCAATATCGCCTTGGTAAAAGATTTGAATAGACCGCCTCCACCCTTCCAGGCTCGGTTTCTATGGAAGGTGCAGTTTTTCGCATAAAGCTCACTGGAGTTGTTCCCTAGCCCAGCACCCCAATCCGCTGAGTTGCCGCTAACAACGCAATTGGCCAGAATCATGGCGCTGCCCTCATTATGCAGACCACCGCCAAACTCTTGCGCCGCGTTCGCACTGATTACGCAATTGGTCAACGTCGGATTGCTGTAAATGCTGTACATCCCACCTCCATTATGGGCCTTGTTGCTGCCGAATGTGCAGTTGGTCAGGAATGGGCTGCACAAGTGGACGTAGTTGTCCATCACACTACCATGGTTGTACATCCCACCACCATGATAGGCCGTGTTGCTGACAAATGTGCATCCAGTGAATACTGGGACGCTGCCACCGGCGTTACATACACCGCCGCCCTTTCCAGTAGCATGGTTGCGCGTGAACGTGCAGTCGATTACTGTCGGGTAACTTTTGTCAACGTACATTCCACCCCCGTTCGGGTCACTTTCTCGCGCATGGCCGCCGGTGACTGTCAGGCCATCAAGGACCGTAGCTTCACATATTCCGCTGGCGGCGAAGACGACATGGTAGCTGTTATGATTGACATCAGGTGTGCCGATTTCTCCGCTTAGAACTGTTTGAAAGAGACTGGTATCTCGTGCATTGGGATCCGCTGCGCCAACGCCTGCGTATCCCCCCTTGATAACAACGCCGTTCTTGAGCCTAAACGACGCAGCCGGATCACCTGTTCCGCCGGGATAAGTTGAATCCTGGTCGGGCTTATATGTTCCATGGGCAATTCTAATCTCCTCGCCGGGCACGGCAACAGCCAGGGCGTCTTGAAGGTGATCGTAGGCATCAGGCCAGCACGACCCGTCATTGGCCCCCGTGGCGGCGGCATCTACATACACCATGCTCTTCTCTGGGGACACTATGCTCAGAGCCGGGTCCCCATAGATATTAAAGACTAAGAAGTTCATCCAATACCCAGAGTGAATGATAACGTGTTGAGGCAGGATTTGCTTCGTACTGTGCAAAGCTTGGCCGGCAGTCAGTCCGCCAACAAGTCTCGACGCGTACTCATAAGCCATTGACGAACCAGTGGCGTTACCTGAAAATGGTTCAGGAATTTCCGTCCACGTCTCCCTCGTTGGTGCTACAGTACACGCTACTCCATTCTTGAGCAGCGCATAGGCTAAGTTATTCGGCTCTTCGGGATAAGCCTCTTCGCAAGCTACTTGAAAAACAAAACTGGGGTACTGGTCATTAGGATCGCAACTGGTGTCTATTGTACTGTCGCCATGACCCCACCATACCGCTAGGCCAAACTTGCCGTGCCTCCAGGTATTGCAGACATCATTCGGGGCGTACGGAGTCGTCTCTGGAGGCGGGTTCAGCAAACCACAATGGTCTACATCGATATAGTCGTCCTGATACATGCGGTGATACGCCCATCCCACAGGGATGAGGATGTCATTGCAGATAGCCTCACCGAGACGACATGCCCCGTCGCCTATAGTCATAGCCAGCAGGGCCTTCTTTCGCCAGTCTGTCGAGAGCCCGGATTGTGTCTGTTCTTCATAATCTATTGTCTTACGAAGTATCGTATCAACGTCCCGCACCGATTCGGCGTAGGGCAACCGCGCACGCTCCGTTTTGTAGCATGGGATTCGCCCCACCATGACTTCCCATTGGCGGTCTATGCCTCCTGGGCCAAAATCGTCCGGCCACTCCCCATGAAATTGATCTCCATCGAGATTCCAGTTTCCGGTGAGATCAGCATAGTAAAAGTCGGACGGCGCGTCTCTGTACTCTGCGTCATGGGAGCGCGGCCAGAGCATCTTCATTGGTATTTCACCAATATCTGGGCGCGGGTCTCCAATAAGGAGGACGTATTCGATGTTGTATTTCACATAATTGCCTTGGAGCCAGGCTCGGATATTCTCCGCTGCCGTATCGCCGGTACCCCCACCGAAATCTGCTTCCGTGATGACCTGGACGTCGAATCCAAGCGACCGTTTGTGGGTGATGAAGTTATCCAACTGGGAAGAATCGCTCCGGATTTCAGATGTCGTTATGATGGTATAACCAGGAGTTTTGTTGCCATCACCGATAGCATTGTCGGCAGCTATTGATGAGTTAAGAAGGTTCCGCCCTGTGGCGGTGGCGTAGAAGAATGAAAGGGCAGCCAGCGCCCACGCTAGTTTCCTCATTTTGTCGTTCTCCTCGAAAACGTATGGCCAGCGATTATTCTACGGCTATTCTATCACAAATACAGGACGGATTCAAGGAAGAAACTGACATTTGCCCTTCCGGGCAACTCTGATTTGCTGCTTGCTTGATTCTCAAGATGAAACAATTGCGCTGATATCGATCAGGTACATTTGTCGGCCGTTACCGCCGTGGGGCGAATCGATTACGACGCTTCGCCCGTCGGGGCTAAAACGCGGGTGCGTGTCGCAGCGCCATTCTCCCGTATACTGCTGCGGCGAATGGAAATTACCCAACGATACCGTTTTGCCGGTGGCCGTGTTATAGAGATAGACATTTTGATTTCGCTCTTTGTCCGGGTAGATGTCGTTCAATATCCACTTGCTGCCCGGCAGGTACGTGCAATGGCCGTTCTTTGTCATGATACCCTTGCCGACGACCTCCACGTTTTCCGTGCGGTCCTCGTACAGGTAGAATGCGTTGCCCTGCGAAGGGTGCCATGCCCAGGCGAGGATATGTTTGGGATCGCGCCAGATAAAATGCGACGTCTTGCCGTGAGGATCGACCACGCAAATATCACCGCCGTCGGCTCCGGCGGTGAGCATCCGCGTGCCGAAACTTCGCAGGCCCGTGGCGCGCCAGCGATGGAGGAAGATGAATCGAGATCCGTCGGTATTGAATAACAGATGATTGAAATAGTGCTTGGCGTCCTTAGGATCGCCCGGGATACTGCCGAACTTTGCGATCTCGGCGAGGGATATTATCAATTCCCGGCTGCCCGTCTCGAGATCGATTCGGAAAATGCCCGAATCCTTCGGAGCCGTGTCGTCTGCGTGCGGATCGGCCAATCCGGCGTATCCGTAACCGCCCCTCATATCCTGGACCCGGCGAAAATCCGGTGCCACAGCGGTGCGACCGTCGGGGCTGACAGTATAAACCGGATGGGGCAAAGTCCGCTTCTTGCCGCTGTGGACATTGAGTATATGACATACAAAACGACCATCCTGCCGGGCGTTCCAGATAATCTCGTTTTTCGAGCCCGGTCGCCACTGGAGCATACAACCCTGCTGCCAGCACCACGCACGGCTCTCGCCCAACTGAGTCCAGGTCTCGCCGCCGTTCAAATCCACCATCCCGATCTTGATGACATCGTCGGGCCTCGGGCTGCGATGCTCGAAATCCACCTCCATCCCGAGCACATATCGGCAGGAAGGATCGAACTGGAGCTTGTCGTAGTAGCTGAACCAATGGAATTTCGGCCCGCCGGTGATGGCCCGGACAGCAGGGGGGTTTTCTAGTTTAGAATTGGCGCCGGCAGCCAGGGCGGCAATGCCCGGCAGCGCCAGCGCGCCGCCGGTCGTATATTGTAGAAATTCACGACGAGTAAGTTCGATATTATTCATGCAGAATAATTCTATTGCTTTGGGCCCTAAATGCAAGGGTGATTTGCTTTTTCAAGGTATAGAATGGAAATCGACGTTTATTGTACTGCCTGAGAAGAGAGCAGGCTCCCATGATCATATTGTCGCACATGACAAAGCCGTTGGCCGCTTTTTCAGGATCATTTCCTGTTTCGATTTCGGGCACTCCAACGATCTGAGCTCTATAGAGGGTATCGCGTCCAGCATGTCACCGTAAGTATCCGGTATACTGAGTATACCAGCACGACAAGAAACAGCGTATCAAAGCCCAGAGAATGATGGACCCAACGTGGTAGCCCGAATCTCCAGAAGAAGCACTTGACAGTATCTTTTTGCCCTTGCAAGATTACCCCGTCTTCCTTTTGACCTGCAGGCTCCTCTTTTCTCATGCGGCTGATCCAACCAGAGTGCCCCCAATTTACCCTTTCTATCTCTGCCCCTCTTCTACCGATGGTTTCGAGAAGCCCTCTTGTCCGTAAGTCGATTAACCAAAGAGCGATAGTAATCAAAAACAACATAATAAAGTGAACTTTCGTGGGATGTTCTATAGACGCGACAACTCCGACACCTGCTACGTAGAAGCCGGCCAGAGCAAACCTAAAAGACGGTAGCTGATTCAGCTTCGCCGAAATTGCTTCGTACTCAGTACGAATATTATTATCAGATTTGTCGCCCTGTTCCATAGTGTTTTCTCCTTAGGACCTGACCTCTTGTTCCATCCTGCTAGAGCCTTGCGGGCTAACAGTACCGCTAAGAGGCCGATGGGACACAGAGCCTCACCGAGGTCCTGTTTACAGCGTTTGATTAGGTTGGGTCCCATTTTTGAATGATCTCGGCGCATTTTTCTGAACTTCCTATCCTTTCGAATTCTTTGTCATCAAATGACTTGAGCAAATTGAGAAATGGCGTTTCGCGTTTTTTACTGTAGATATATTTCCATATTAAGGTGGTGATGAGTATCAGGATAATCCCAATGATGGCCGATGCGAAACTTGTCTTTTCTGCTAGCCCCACCGTTACTAACTCGAATATCCAGGAAGCACTGCTGAACAAAGTAAACGTCAACATAGGAATAAAATAGAAAAGGTTGTACCACCTTGCCATTCCTTTGTATTCAGACCCTATTACCATCATGATTCTGATAGGCGCAACTCTATTGTCCGTATATTCTTTATACAGCCCTGCTACAAAATTGGCATTTAGTAATCTTTGGTATACAAGCTGATCTAATACCCACAGAACGAACAAACCCACCACGACCATTAAACTTACAAGATTGATCATTGTGTAAGTAGAGAAATATTCGAACACAGGTGTGTTTGTTTTAATAAAATACGCAATCGCACCAAAGCCAGCCAAGATCCAGGTAGACGCAATCGCCCGCGTTTTCTGCTGGAGTTCATTGAAGTGTTTTTCGTCATTATTCATATAAAGATCTGACTATGTATATATGGTTCCGTATACCGAAAGTCTAGGTGCTCACACGGCACCTAGGACTTCCTGACTTTCTTGGCCGCGAGTTCTATATAAGCTTCATGACGTGCTATCTGGAGTTCTTGTGAATTCCATCGCACGCACGTAACGTTGTCCCAGTCCTCACCCAATATGATGGAATCGTCATAGACTACGTGGTCGTCGTTGAGCAGGACAAGATATGCTGGACTCACGATATACAAAACATGACATGACTCCAGTGTGTCATTGATCAGTTGGAGAAGAGTGCCGGGAGCAGTCACTACTGCTTGGTCGGCGGTCAATTCCAGATCGTATGGCTCGACGTCAAATTCTGCTTTCATCTTGATCCTGAGACTGCCCGTGCGAACGAAGGTCACTCGAGTGCCAGATGGCATTACTTGGATCCTAGAACTGGTCTTAGCCTGTATTACACCAGCAGCAATGCTGTAATCTTCCAAGAGGTCGAAGGGAATCTGACTCTTTTCGTCCTTGGAGTTCAAGAACGGCTCTACAAGTGTTCCATCAGGAACCTGAAACAGGCTTCTAATTGAGAATACTTCTTTCATTCTACACCTCTGTACCAAGTAGAAGTTGCCAGATTACGACTACACGGCTTCACATACCCGATATTCAGCACGCTCCAGCTGGAAGATACAGAAGATGATTGACCTTCTTCTCATGGGCCTTCTGCTCGCCAGGATTATGACCATCCATTTGGAGTTTCTTCTCCTTGACTTATAGTCCCTAATTCGATGGCTCAAACACAAAAATTTCCGTCACCTCTGGAAGGCGGTCTTTGCTGAACACAGCCTCAGAACAAGACAACCGTCTCACGTTGTTCCCATGCACTAAGAAACAATCCACAGGATGAACATCTTCCCAGTCGCATTTTCCTGGCACTCTATAGTGCATCGGAATGACAATCCGAGGCTTGATCTTTTCGACAACTCTGCGAGCAGCTTCAACACTAAGCGTTGGTTTCCCGCTACCTACAGGTATCATCAGGACATCAACTCCACCCGTCAATTCACGCAATTTGCATTCAAATGAACAACCGAGATCGCCCAGATGGCACAGTCTCACGCCGTCCACAGTAAAACACCACACCGTGTTGGGAGTGAGATCCTTATCTTCATGAGAGGTTACTATCCCCTTGAACTCGATCCTGCCAATCGTTTTTACGCCCTCACCTCTCACGATTGTGGGACTACCGGGCAGTTCCTTTACACCGTCGTGATCGTTGTGGTCATGGCTGATGACCACGATTTGTGCTTCCTCCGTAATCTTTTCGTAACCGAGCTCGAAGGCCTTGTATCGGTACGGATCGATAATGATTTTGCATCCCTCATCGGACGTGATCAGGAACGCAGAGTGTCCGAACCATTTAATCTTCATTGTGCGATCTCCTTTGTCAAGGGCCCTAATAGTATGGCATGTCTTCATTCATGCATTTTCTCGCAGCAAAACCGAAACCTCCGTACTAATGCTGGAGTCACTCTGCTATGTATCACTCGCTGATGGATATGAGGCAACTATCTGCCCAGATGGTGAAAAGCACAGGACTGCTACTGGTCGGCCAATGTCATCGCCTGGCGTGTACGGGTCCCATCGCCATGGAGATGCGAGATCATTGAGCGCAGGGTATGGTGGCCGTTCGCTGTGCTCTTTGCACAGACGCCATGCAATTGCAATTCCATCTTCGCGTGGGATCTTCTCTCCTCGTGGGTAGTTACGTGGATTCTTCTTGGGCCCTATCATTTGATCGGTCTTCACAGTTTGCTCTGCGCGCCAACTCTACGAGGTTAGCACATCTTCACTTGGCCGAAGATGCGGGCCCCATGTGCACGCCCTTGGTTTCTCGGGGGCTATCCTTACCGCTTGTGCGGCATCTGCTCATCGCTTATCCTCGCCGGGACAAGGTTCCGACAAACGGGAGTCGCAACGAGTTCAGCAAGGGCGCGGCTATCCTTTGTCATGTATTCTGCCCTCAAGGTTTCGACGCCTGATTTCGATCTCCTCGGCCACGGCAGACGAGAAACTGCTCCAAGGTGCGGCGGTTGGATTGACCAGGGCGGATATTTGCCGGTAGAACGGATTTGGCGTCTCGCCGGCACGAAGAGACTCTTCCACCTTCACAGCATAGCGCGACGGGTCGTCCTGTTCATCATACATGCGCACGAGCGCACTGTTCAAATCCCTGTCGACCAACAGCACACTACCGCCGCGAACGGGTTGTGGGGCTGTGCTTTCGACCACCCATCCGCCGGTATTGTAAACGTTGATCCACCGAGGCTTTTGCTTGGTATCCAGATCCTGCGAAAACGGCTTGTGCGTGTGGCCAAAAGCAAAGGTAATGTCAGGAGGTACGTTGCCGTTCCGCTCGCCGCCAATCTGCTCTTTCAGGGTGTCATTGACGAACGATCTAAGGCTACACTCGAACTTGTCAGTTAGAGGTCAACTGGGCTCCTTTCGCTCTAAGATTGCCGCCTGTTTCTCCACGAGAAGGCTGGCGATTCGCTTAAGTGTCCATGTTGTGGCCTGATCCCATCCCGGCAAATCGTACTTGTCGTTCAGATTGTCTAAGAAACCGTAGAGGAACTCTTTGAACTGCTTCTCTTCATGCATTTTCTCATAGGCAAGCTCGACAGCTCGCCCAGCGTTGCCTGAGCGGCCGAGCGTCGACCAAAAGAAGTCGATCCAGGCGAAGTTCTCAGCCTCGATGTCCCAGATGGTGGTTGGTTCCTCGCTGCCAGAGAAGGCCAACGTTCGCAGCGTGGACATCAGGCGATACAGAGGATCGATAAAGTGCCCGTGGTGGAAGACAACACATCTGGCGCCATCTCTGCTCAGGAGCCCAAAATTGGGATAGGCAACTTCGATCACCACATCCGGAAAACGCCTCTGCACCAGGGTCGTCAGGAAGTGGCTCTCAACGGCACCGTGCCCCTTCTCGACGAACGCGTTAGTGACCTGCCACGGGATATCCAAGTGTTTCTTCTTCGACTTGCGAATGTGCTCGACGTACTGCCTCTCACGAGCGGTTTCCCAGAGATGATGGTCATGGTTACCGGGAACATAGATAATCCTCTTGTCAAAGAGCTCCTTTCCTTTCTTCATCACCAGCTCGATGAACCGCTCGAAAGCCATAGCAGCTTCGTTGGTTGTACAAAGCGCAAGCTCGAGGATGTCGCCATTCAAGATCAATGTCGGTTTCTTGTCTTCCCGGTTCCGTGAAACGAGGGAGCGCAAACACTTCACAAGCTCTTTGAGAACTGCGCTGGGCCGCCTTGTGTCCGTATCACTACTGGCCTCCCTGAGGTTTGTGAGTAGGCTATCTTCCTCACCAAGATGCATGTCTGAGAAACAAACATAGGCAATATCAGCCATTGGAAGATCTCCTTACTCCTTGCCCTCTGCATTAATTAACAGCGAGGAACTGGCTCAAAAATCCTGACACAGAGGGATGTCTCTGGCAACACTGATCAGAACACACAGTCTGTGCATGGACATCTAAACAGACGCCCGTTTCAATATGTTATGGCCAAGCCCCACTTGATGAGGACACCTACATCTTGTTTGGCCATGTCCACCACCTTCATACGCCACTCTCCCTTCGCAGGCGTTCCTATAATGGATGAGAATAGTTCCGGCTCATCGCTGGAACGAAAGGCTCTGATAATGTCATCCCCGCTGCCGCCAGTTCTGCTCGCTAAGACAATTTCATCCCCTTTGGGCGTCTTGAGGATTACACGCAAATCGCTACGCCAAGTGTGCTTGATGTCAACATTTATCGCTATATCGTTAATGGTCGCATTCAATGGAAAGATTATCGTATCTTCGATCTCTCCAAGATCCGGGATGGGTTTGTTTACCCGATGTTCCATGAACAGTACCTCCGGCAGTCGTCCCTCACCGTCTCCAGCCGCGAGTGCCACAGCTTTGTGAGCATTGATACGACCATGGCCGTACAATGGAGAGTGTCCATCCACGTACTGGCCATTTTCCGGGTCAATCTTGTCTGCCGTTTCCATCATAATGGTCTTGACCTCAGCAGATGTCAGTTCGGGGTTGACCGAAAGGATTAGAGCGGCGAGGCCGGCCGCCAAAGGCGTAGAGCTGGACGTACCGCCGAAGTCGTATGTATAGTCATTTGCAGAGTACCCCTTTGTGCCGCGTCTGTCAGTTGTGACTACGCCCCGACCCGGAGAACCATTGGAGGGGGCGCAGATCGTTAATTCAGGGCCGTAGTTGCTGTAGCTGGAACGTTTGTCCAGACTATTTGATGCGGCCACTGCCATCACATCAGGGTGCAGAGCAAAGCCCTGGTGATAGATTTGGCCGTCTTTCTCCCCGTCCAACGGACTATTATCATTAGCGGCTGCGAAGAGGATGACACATCCCTTACCGTTGGGACGTCCCTGGGCGGCAGCCTTGTGAATGATACCCTCAATCTTGGTAGAAAGAGGAAAGTATTCGGCCGCAGCGGACCAACTGCAACTGATGACGTCTGCTTGGTTATCGATGGCATACTGGAAGAGGTGAACGATAGACTGATCTGAAAGCCAGCCGGACGTGCGCACCGGCATGAAAGAGCACCCTGGTGCCAACCCAACCACTCCAGCCCCATTTTGCTCGGCAACGGCCACACCAGCGCAGGCAGTGCCGTGATTGTCGTCTTCAGAAACCGGAGTAGGATCGAAATCATCCTGGCCAAAATCCCTTGGTGCGACTATTTTTCCCGGCGCAGCAAAATCAGCATGATCAAGGGCAAAACCGTCATCCATCACGCAGACTGTTATGTCCCGCGAGCCCAGCGTGTATTCCCATGCCTCTTCCGCCTTCACGTCGGCTCCTGCGACTAAACCTATCCTGTCACCTCTATTCTTCAGGTGCCACTGTTCCGGATAGAGGGTATCAGGCGGTGCGTACTGAAAGGCAATCCGGAAGCTCAGGTCCGGCTCCGCCGTTTTGATCTCCTTTCGCTTCTGCAGCTCGGCCGCGATCTTTAAGGGATTCTCCTTAGAGGCATGAGTGAGCCGAACGGTGTAGCCATGTGGCAGGTAATCCAGGTCTTCCAACACCTCCAAGCCAAACTCTGCAAGGATCTTCTCTGGTTCATCTGCCCTTACATCAGGCTTAAACTGTATAGTCATGGTTCCGGTGGGGATCACTGCGCCGCCTGGTGTACCATCCACTGCGTACATATGAGTTACGATTTCACTTGCGGGGGCCTTACGCAGTTGCTTCGTAGTCTCCTCGAGGTCAGTAGCCTTTTTGACAGTGAATATTTCCATGTTTTCAGTAGCCGCAGAATCCACGTGTTTCACTTCTGCTTCCGGACGACCGCAGGCCGACTCAAGCGCCATTTCGTCGGTGGCTTTGCCCCGTTTCAACCGCACCGCAAAATGGTGGTCCAGCTTCTTGAAAACTACCTCCTTACGGCCTCTTTTGAGTTTTATCTCGTTCATTGTGTTACTCCTTCTTTGAAAAGTGGATTAAACAAAATTGGGTCAGTAACGTTCTTCCCCTTGTTGATTAAGATTCGTACCCTCTTGAATCTGCTAAAATATAAAGAAACATCACCTTCAAAATTCATCCTACAGTTGGATCTTCAACGGTCGGATTCTTGACTATTTTCCATGTTTCTTCTTCCTGTTTTGTTATCTCTTTTTCCCAGGCTGTTTTTCTGGATCCTGTTACTTTGTTAATCGCTCGCTCCACAGCAGTTATCCCTTTAGAGAGTAAAGTGTGAAATACCTTATTAAGTAACCGGGCAGTTAGGAAAGGCCCTCAAGAAGCGGTATTCCCCTAATCTTGAAAAAGCCATGAGGTTTCTGGATGATTCACAGCTCCGTCCACCTCTAATGCTGTTGAGCGTACCAATCGACAGTATCGCAAGAATGAGAGATCAATTACCGGCTCGACCTGGGCAGCAGCACCCTCAAGCTGAATGTATGAAGGCACCTCAACTTTGTGATCTGAATCAGATAGGATCTTTTCTTTTGCCTGTCAACGTAATCGGGGCTATTCTCTCAAGAAAAATAACGCAAAGTCACCGGTCCTATGAGATAATGCCACTCAGCCGGTTTTGTGGGGAACTGCGTCTTGTCCTCCTTATGTCTGCCTCTTGGCTTTCTTGGTGGAGGTTCGCCTACTCTTGGCATTATCAGCAGTGTTGAAATCTGGTGTAGATGTTTGGGTCTTAGGATTCATCGGATCTCGTACCATTTGTGAAATCGTAGCTGCCCGAACAAAGTCATCGTCGATGTCATCCGAGGACAACGTATCCTGGTGTAGCGCGAACTCTCTCAACAAATCGAGAGTTGCCTGGTTACCCTCAGTCCTTTTCAATTTTGTGCTCAGTTCCTCCAGACAGTTCGGATGGGACTTCTCCTCTCTCACAACCAGCACATCGTCAATCAGATCTGGCCAATGAGCGCAGAATATGAGCCACTTAACTAGCTTTCGCTGACGATCACCAGTCCACGGCGTATTTTTCTGCAAAAGGATCTTGACTAGCCGATGAACGTTAACAAGCCGCTTGATCTCACGCGGGTTGTCTTCCAGGAATCTTTGATGATCCTGAAAAGCCCTGAGTTCATCCAAAGTATCAACCACATCTTCCTGCAACTGCTGCCGCGTGACTTGTTGGAGCAGTTGCAGATCGTAACGAAGTACGCCGGATTCCAGCTTGGCTGGATCATAATCTTCGTCCTGGTGGTTGTGTTCGGAGCCGCTGTTTGTATTCAGGTTGAGTTCCAGTTGTGTCTTTCTGCTGAATAGTCTGGACAGATATTTGAATCGCTTTTCGGGATGCGTTACAGGCAGGTGGAAAGAAAGCTGGAGGATTTTGCGTAAATAACTCTCGGGCAAATCTGCCGGAAGGGAGTTGTGATTCTCTTTTGAAGAATAGTGCGTTTCGATTGCCCGATAGATCATCTCCGTGTCTATCCCAAGGAAGACAAAAAAGTCGCTCCCCGCAAGAATGAGGTTGATGGCCTGTAGGACCTCCATAATCTTCTCTTCAGAGCAGCGATCCAGGTCATCAATGAAAACGACAACCTTACACTTCGCCCAACGATCCTGAAGGTACTTGTAGACAAACCGCAAATCGTCCAAGACCTGATGCTGGTATCCCATTTGATCACAATACTTGGGAAGCTGGGTATAGCTCAGCACTCGGTCGCTCACCGGTTGCACAACCTTCAGAATCCGGTTAATAACAATCCACATCAGGAACAGCGTTGACCCTAGCGGCAGCAGAGCATCCGTAAAGGCTTCAATGTGTTTCCAGTCGGCGAAAAAGGCTTTCAGGTGCTCGCCTCCCCTGAGAGTGGAATAGATACCCAAGGGAACAACGAAGAGTATTGGCAAGAGCAGATTGAGCAGAAGTTCAGTACGATGCTTTGTCCAGGCGTACTGAACGTGTATTCCTATTCGCGATGACCAATGCAATGCATTCTCCAGCCGCCTACTGATTGCACTTGCCAACCCTGCCCAGATCTGTGTCGCGTCCTCAAACTGCCAGGCATTGAATCGGACCGTAAGGACGTCTTTTCTTGCGGCCCTTTGCATAGCCTGCCACAATTGCAGGTGTCGATTGACCTCCCTGTCGAGTTCGTGCTGCAACCCCGCCTGATCACCTGCCTTGGCACCTTCAATTCGCCCTTCGATCTTCTTGATATCACCCAGTAATCGTTCCAATTCTACTGTGCGCGACTCGCGGTTCGCACTCGCCCATTTGACCATGGCGATGTCAACCAATTCCATGAAAGATGATTTGCCTTTCCCCCACGGCCCATGAATGCCTACCGTGAGCGGAGGTTTCGTCTGTTCGTGGAGAATGAAACGTGCAAGTGCTTCTGCTGACTTGTAGACGCCCAGTTGGTCCTCCTGGGCAGGCCGATCACTGAGAAGCGGTGCATGTGTATATTTGCTGACTCTCGACCCGGCATCTGATCCATCATCTGAACTCTGCGGCAGTTCAATCTCCAGAAAATGCGGGTCATCACGAGGTAGAGTGATATGATCCGGAACACCTGAGAGAACAAATCCGATACGCTCTGGAAGGCGGGGGAACAAGGTTGCTATGGCCTCTTGCCATTCGGACGAATCCTCGCTGACCTCGCTCACTTCCCCGAAGAGCACAAAACGACTACCTTTCGGAAGGGTCGACTCGTCGGAAAAGTGGCTACTGAGAAATTCTTCAAGCTGACTCGTGCCCAACCATTTCTCAAGGAACTCTGAGCTGAAAGCTCCTTGTTTGCCGTCGGGCCATTTGGCAATCACGCTCTCCAGCGGCCCCTTGAGCATTCGTTCCCACCGTGAATCATCCGGTTCTGGCCCGAATGCCTCAATCGGATGGGATTCATCGCATTTCCCCTGCTGGATCTTCTGCAGATCCGTGATTAACGCAGCAATCAGGGTACCAAAAATTGCACCTGGCCGTACTCGGTATCTTACCGTCAGACAAGTATTCCTATCCTGCTGGCTGGGATCCAGGCACAACGCTTGAAGGGTCCGAAGATCCTTAGCCCCCCGTACGAGCACTACAAACCCGTTCCGGCGAACGGGAAGGTATTCACTCGTTTCCGATTTGCCACGATTGTTGAGGATTGCAAAGAATCGTTCCTGGTCACTGCCGCCTGGCCAGATTGGCCGTCTTGCTTGATTCTTCTCAATGACAGATTTGTCTTCCACTACTACTCTCCTCTTATCCAAGGTTCTAACCTACCCAATAAGTTGAAATGCCATCTTCCCGGTCTAAAGTAGTGTCCAACCCAATGCCGTGTTTATCGCCGTTCTGAACACATTGGCGATCGCATTCCAGATACGTTCCGCTAATTGCAGTGTTATTATCGCAATCGAACGTAACCTTATGCGAGCAAGCATTTTTTGGTCTTCCAAAAAAACCTTAGCATCCCCTTCGTTGAATTCACCTGATACCTTCTTCTTGGCGATGAATACGACATCGTTTGTAAGGCTCTTTCCAATGTTTTTAACAATTTCTTGCACCTGATCCCAATTGTCGGTAATGACGGCTCTTGCCGCAACAACTGCATCATTAATGACTTTTCCAAAATCAACACTATTAACCGTAGCCATTATTCATCTCCTATTATTATTGATCTTTCTTTTTCTTGCTTTCAGCCTTTTGTATTGCCAAGATCGCATTGAATATCGTTTTCTTCCTGCCCTCCCAGTTTGCTCTTTTCAAAATCAGCGTATTCCTTGTTAGCTCTTTGTTTTCGTGGCGTTCTTTCCATTTAGAAACAATACACATAAGGTCAATATAGTTCTTTGTCGTCAGACTTGTCTTTCCAAATTCCTCGGACAGCCCTTGGCACACGGAAGGGATCTGTTTTTCAATAAACTCGTCAATCTTTTCCTGTAGTTTTTGACCTACTTTATCAATCTCATAGCTGCCTGTTATGGCTCGTAGAACTAAGGCTTCCGAGTCAACCAATAGGTCACTGTATTTAGGTTCGAATCTTGAGAAATGCGCGTCATGGTTGTTAGGGTCCTGTATTCTTTCCCGTTCTTGATCAGTTCGTGGGCTTACCCGAATGCCTTCGTCAATAATTCCTGCGGCCTTCTTGTAGAAAGCCTCCGTGCCAGTAACGAGGCCCTCATCATAGGGTGCCACTAGTTCCGTTGCGCAACTGCTTAATCCCGATAGGAGAAAGCCTAAAACACAAATCTTCAATAGTACTTTGCATCTTGATACTTTATTCATTTCTGTCTCCTTTCTAAATTGTGGTGAATGTACTGTGTCTAACGCTATACTTACCGGACAAGGCGATTACTCTTCCCCATTCACCTGCAGTGAAACGGATGTGACCGGCATGGCGCACGCTTGTTGAGTGAAAGTCCCCTGTACGTGAATCCTGTTTGTGAGTCAGGAATTTGTGTCGTACTACTTTGATCCTCTCGGAGTGCTCCTTAATGTGGAATCTGAAAGGGTACATGTTTCCCACCCTCAGGTCGTCAGGCCGAGGAATGTGTACATGTCTTCCAATCCGTTGAACTCTTCGCCAATATGCGCCCGACGAGCCATTTCAGGATGGGACAACTTAAAACCGAAATACAGAGAGTGCTCGGGTCCCAGTCGTGCAGCCAAAAGATCGGAGAAGAGCTTATTCTCGTGACGCCAGTCCTTTGCCGGCATACCATTCCCTTCTTCGTTTTCACCATATATAAGCCAGCCTTGCGCATTGACATCAAGGACATCAACAAGCCTTCTTTTTTCCTCGTTTGCGTCATTGGCTCTCTGAGGATCAACCAGCGCCCATTTTGCAGAGAGCCCAGGATCCTTTTCCAGTAGTTGCAGAATTCCCAGACCTCCTCGGCTGAAACCGGCAGCAAGCAACATGCGTTGGCTGAAGCGACGCTTTAGATAGTCATGAAGCGTATCCACGTGGTCCCGCCAATTCCAGTGCGGTTCAGGATTTTTGCCCTTGGTACTGGGGTTGTGGGGGGGCTAGCGGAGCCACAACTGTTACGTTTCTAAGGTGCCCTTGAATGGCTTGGAATGGCGGCGAAAGATGGAGAAGGACTTTCGGCACTTCATTCTCACTAACACCCGCCTCGCCCTTGCCATGCAGGAAAAGAAGTACAGGTGCGTCGCCAGGAATATCTTCCGGTTCAACGATGAGGACGTACATTGACTTCGAAGGGATTTTCTCAGGGATTCGCTCAATGTCTACTTTCATACAGCTCTTCCTATCCACTTTTCGTCTCCTTCAAAATGAGAATTCTCGGTGACAAAACAGAGCAGTTATCACATGTGGTGTGTTCGGAATACGGTGTTGACATTTAATAATCCTCAGCCCAACAACATAGCTTGCTCCCATATAAAAAAGGGTTAAGCTCAGAACAGGCAACTTTCTTCCACAACCCATCATGCTTGTCTTAAGGTCTAGAAATCCCTTTTAAACCTTTGCCGATACGAGCTGCCAAAAAATCCAGGTGACGACCCCGGATTGCAGGGTCAACAGTCTTAACATCCGACCATTCCTCATACATAGCTTCTTCAATAAGAACCCACTCAAAAAATTGTCTGCCTTTCCGTTTAGATCCTTTTGGCAAAGTTTTGTACCAATCTAAGAAACTTGTAGCCGATTCCCGAGAAGCCATAATCATTTCATAGCGGAGTTTCCAATTTTTAAGAACAATCTTGATGTGGAGGTCCTTCAACTCCTTATCAGTAAGCGGTCTACGAAAATAATGCCTATAAGCATCTAAAAGGTATGAACACCCTGGAATCGTATGATCTTTCCTTCGTACACACCTTTTAAAATCATCAAAGGAATAAATTGGCTTATCCGGTTCTGTCGCAGCAATCTCTTTCCGAAGCTTTTTAACATCAATCTGAGATTCTGGAACAGAGGACTTCTCAATTCTAAAAAGGGGCAGATGGGTCGATAATATCTTTCTAGCTATAGGCCTGACTTTCTCTTCATCTACTCCGGCCACGCTATTTATGCTCTTCATTTCCCCAATAATAAAGAACTCCTGGTAGGTTAGTTTTGGAAAACCGCTAATGAATGACTCTCTTACTTCTTTTTCTTTGGCAAGAGCAGGTGGGACAGCAGCGCCGCCTGTATGCTTTGTCCAGGCTTCACTGGCAGTGATCTGGGCCATAATTTCATTTTCTCTTTCTCTGGTTGTTGCTTCCTCCCGGACACCAGCCTCTTCTGCGCGGGTAATAGCACCTTTTTTTCCAGTTGCTTTTTCACGTTTTGGAGTGGCATGTCTGGCATGCACAATCTCATGGACTATTCTTTCCACAACTTTAGGCAAGGTAGTGACATGTACTAGGATCAGCGACTTACTACGCTCAAATTCACTCCCTAATTCCCGTTTCTCATGGAACCTTAATGTCAGGGGCGGAGTTGTACGGGGCTTTCCCTTCTTGGTGAAGTATTTATTCTTTACTTTCTCAGCGTCTTCTAAAAAAAGAGCCGATGAACTCAGAAGCTTTATGACCTTTCCAGGATCCACGCGGACCGTTGTTTTCTTTTTGGGATCAGAGCTTGGAATTGTTATTTTTGTAAGTTCTGTCCTTATTAGGTCGGCTACCTTACTATCTTCAAGCTTGAATTTTTTGCCAGGGAGTTTTTTGCGACGTTTTTTGGGGCCTTTATACTGAATCATTGATCCTACTCGTTCATTTTGTTGGATTACATGAGTCAACTCATGTGCTAATAATTTTTTCCCCTTGTCTGTATTCAGCCCATACTGTCCGGCACCAAAAACAACATTTCTTCCGATAGTAAATGCTCGCGCATCCACGGACTTTGTGGTTTCATTTGCCTTCTTATTAGTATGCACTCTCACATTGCTGAAGCTGTGACCAAAACGTTGTTCGAAATAGGAACGGGTGGATTCAGGGAGGGGCTGGCCGCGGCCTTTCATGGCATTGATGCGCGATTCGAGTTCAGGATTGACCTTTGAGCCGGGTTTATTATGGTTCGGTTTTTCCTGAAGGGCTTCTTCCTCTTCTTGCTCCGGCGTTTCTTCCTGCCGTTGCAATAGCCTGCCATTAGCCAGCTTGGCTTGGATTTCTTCTCCTTCCTCCTCTTCCGGTTCTATCTGCCGTTGGACAAGTGGTGTAATCTGATCGGCGATGGGTTTTGTCTGGGCAAGTTCGTCTTCCTTGTCTTCTTCGATCTGACGCTGCACCCTCGGATCGGGCATACGCATCACCTGACCCGCAACTTGGTCGGCTTCTTGTTCGTATTTGTCGCCCGATCGGCCGATTCGCAGCTTGGCCTGCATCAGGTGACCCACTGCTTGATTCCCCAAGGTTCGGTGGAGGCGGTTAAGCGCATGCATGGGTTGCGGTGCTGACGCCTTGGGTCTCGCAGCGCACACTGTATTCGAATGCTGTTCCGCTTTATGGGTTTGGCTGACTTTTTTGCGCTTCACTGCATTTACCTTTTGGGATGATCAGACATCAACGACAATCGCTACGATTCCTGCGATTGCGAGAATTAGCAGCGCAGACGGATATCCGAATTGGAGTGGGTTTTCAGGAATTAGCCGCTTGATGCCAATGATAGATATGGGAATCAGAGTATCATTCTCGGTCTAATCGAAGAAGAATCTCGTTTCCCCATGGATCTCTATAGAAACAGGAGTCCCAATTTTGCCAGCTTGTTCTTCCTTCTGGCTCGAAGTCTAATTCCGCTTTCAGTCGATCGTGGATCTTTTTGACGTCGCGAACTACCAGTTCAAATCGAACTGGTTTCTCGGCGTTCCCACAAACACTTAACTCACATCCTGACCCTATTCGCCACTCAGCAACTCCGTAATCTGGCACGGAATCCGCATCCCGACCAAGAAGAACGGAGTAGAATTTTGCGGCGGTCTCCCAGTCGGCTGCCTTCAAGACGATGTAAGCTTTCACTATGTCTTCCGATTTCATTTTTTGCACACCTCATTTCAGTATTACGCTTATCATCGCGGCCATGGTCTTGCCCGCTATGCGCATGGTAAAACGCAGTATGCAGGCGAAGACAGCATGATCGATATCACCCGATTCCTGAACAGAGGGCTCACACTCCGAG
This sequence comes from Phycisphaerae bacterium, assembly GCA_016782865.1. Lineage (GTDB taxonomy): Bacteria > Planctomycetota > Phycisphaerae > Sedimentisphaerales > Anaerobacaceae > SG8-4. The sequence continues at coordinate 6,234 of JADHXR010000039.1, read as the reverse complement.
TCAATCCGGACAAAAGCCATGTCTGTCACACAGGCGAGTGCATCATCTTAGCCCTCGGCAGATTTAACTACCGGATAGAGCGGTTGGTGTGTGTCTGATCCCTCGACTAGCTGGATTAGGCCATCTCAATTGCGCTAGGAATCGCCTGTGGTTCTTTGCTTCATTTGATTTTCGACAATCCTTTTTGCCTCTAATAGTTCGTCAGTGGCCAGACTGCTCAGTCTGCGCAAGCTTCCATTCCAGAAGAAAACCTGGGGATCAACTGAATCGAACTCGCCCACCAGATAAACGTTGTCTGTGAAACTGCCAATCGTGAGACTCGAATTTTCTTTTTCCATCTCTCCGGTCTCAGTTTCCTCAAGACTTGTACCACAGCAGAGTTCATAGACGGCTTTGCCAATTCTGGCATGAATGTCAGTGGGCTCGTTGGCCCCACTTGAGGCATTTACTATGTCCTCGATATGGGCGATAGTATCCCACGAGATCCCGAATATGTAACTGACAGCCATATTAATTCACCTCCTTTGAGAAATGCGTTGACTCAGTTTGAAAAAGCACAGAAACATGTAGCGGCCCAGATTATATCCTGACTATGCCTCCTATTCATGTTTCGATTTATTTAGCTCAGTAGTATCGTTTCAGAGGCACAACCCAATGTTGAGTGGGCCCTTTGTGGGAGTTGTACATATCCTGACCGTAATCGTCAGCCCAACGCAATCATCCCATTCAAACGGTTGTCACTTATTCGTTAGCCAAATGATGTATTAACTACAGAGGAAAGATCGACCTAAGTGTGTGCGAATCAGGTGTTCCTGCAGGATCCCTTTGATTCTCTCGGAGTGCTCCTTAATGTGGAATCTGAAAGGGTACGTGTACCAAAACCTCAGGTCAGGCCGAGGAATTCGTACATGTTTTCCAATCCATTGAACTCTTCGCCAATGTGCGCCCGACGAGCCATCTCAGGATGGGACAACCTAAAACCGAAATACAGAGTGTGCTCGGGTCCCAGTCGTGCAGCCAGAAGATCAGAGAAGAGCTTATTCTCGTGACGCCAGTCGTCCTTTGGCTTGCCCGTCTTGTCATCTTCGTTCTCCCCATATATAAGCCAGCCTTGCGCATTGACATCAAGGACATCAACAAGCCTTCTTTTTTCCTCGTCTGCATCACTGGCTCTCTGAGGATCAACTAGCGCCCATTTCGCAAAGAGCCCGGAATCCTTTTCCAGGAGTTGCAGAATTCCCAAACCACCACGACTGAAACCGGTAGCAAGCAGCATGCGTTGGCTGAAGCGACGCTTCATGTATTCATGAAGCACATCCACATGTTCTCGCCAATTCCAGTGTGGCTCTGGATTTTCACCCTTGGGGCCGGGATTATGAGGGGCTAGCGGGGCCACGACTGTGACGTTTCTGAGGTGCCCTTGAATGGCTTGGAATGGCGGCGAAAGATGAAGAAGGACTTTCGGCACTTCATTCTCACTAACACCCGCCTCACCTTTGCCATGCAGGAAAAGGAGTACAGGCGCGTCGCCAGCAATATCCTCCGGTTCAACAATGAGTACGTACATCGGCTTCGGAGGGATTTGCTCAATGTCTACTTTCAAAAAGCTCTTCGTATCCACTTTTCGTCTCCTTCAAAATGAGAGTTCTTGTTAATATGGTAAGGCAGTTCTCACATTTGGTATGTCAGGAATACAGGTTTGACACTTTTGGCCTTGCAGCGGATTGTGTTTCATGTAGCTGTTCCGCTTTAAGGGTCTGGGTGACCTTTTTGCGCTTCACTACACTTACCCTTCGTGATGATCAGAGACTTCACACGATTCGACCGTAAAATTCCGCATCAGAAGAACTCCACAACCGGCCTAACGGCACCTAAAACTAAACACGATGTCAATAATACAAACTGTCCTTCCTTTTTCCGCAGTAGTTCAGGGCACCCGCTGTCCTCTGTCAAAACCCATCATTTTCAAGCACAGACTACCAGAAAATGTACCGTACTCCTCTAATTCTCCCCTTTAATTCTCGTGGGTCAGTTCGACACTCACGTCTCACTTAATCAATATATACCCACCGAAGACTGTAAAATCACCAACATCCTCAATACGGCCATTGGGCTTATTCAAAGCTTCTCGGTTACTCAATAGTACAGCACACAGAAGGCTTTTACTCTTATCTGCTGACACTTTGCTCGAAAACAAGGCAATAGATAATCAACATCTTGATAGCCTCACTCCAACGTGTCCACAAGCGCCCTGTTGCGGCTACTACAATTTTTTTTATAGTCTTTTAGCCAAGATATGCGCCTTACTCACATCGAATTAAAAGGAATACCAATCACTCCACGAGTCGAGAATCTCAATGTATGGCTATCTGAAGGGCGATCCACTTTCTCTCTCGTAGTATTCAATGATTTTTCTTCCAGTTTCGGGGACCCTTTCGATTTCTTCCTCTGGAAATACTATAATCCCATATCCTTTCAAACCGGCTTTCTTACAAATGAAATCGAGACGCCAGATGGTGTATTTCAGTAGAAGTTGCTCTAGTTCTCGTAATTCTACTATGTCTAATTCTCTCACATCCTCAGCGTGCGGCATTCTTACGAGTAAGTAATCCCTAAGCTCTCTCAGCTGATCGATACTAGACACCTTATTCTTAAGATCGACAACGGTCCCTGTCGCAATGTACCTCTTGAAAGCATCTCTTGTGATCTGCTTCACCCCCAAATCTAACTGAAGAGTATCATGCTTCGAACTACGAGCAGAGAGTTCCGACAAATATGTTCTACGTTTGTACATCTCATTGATGTGCCGAAAGATAGTCCGTCGAAAGCCGCGTGTAGCCCGACCTGCATGTCTTTCCAGCGCACTAGCGTCAGGCATTCCTCTCTCTGGGACGCTCGCACGAGTGTGGACTAGGGTGCGCTTCGACTTTGACTGCACTAAACGTCTTCGCTTATTAGTATCCTTAATTGGCTCAGGTTCTTCCCCTGTTTCTTTTGGGGCAGTGTGTTGTTTTGGCACGTGTGAAACCTCTGGTCCTTCAACCTGCTTATCAATGATCTCTTTTTCGATGTCCGCAACATACTTATCATCCTTGGGATGTGAAGGTCCTTCTGTGTATCGATAGTACGGGTCCTCCTGCAAACGTTTTTTGTTTCTCTCCTCGGCGATTCTACCTCCTTCTCCGGAGCCGGCGGCGTCACCCCAAAGGCTACCTGGGCCAAACATGCGAGCTCGCATCACGCGATACACGCGTTGAAGCAAGGCACGCGGAGACAGTCCATCGGGATTGTTAAGCACTTCCCAAGTTGGTGAGTCGTGTGGGGGATTCGTGTGGCCATTTTCTACCATTCGCAACAATTGCATGCCAAGGCGATATATGCCTTTCGCTTTACGAATTTCGAAACGGTGCTCCGCCTTGCAACGGGACCGGAAAGTGTACCAGGTGTCACATTCATCTATTTTCTTCCTCAGAGCTTTAAGGTCTTCTCGTAACCACACCTCTAAATCTCGTTGAGTCCACGGCGGTTTCTTGGTTTTAGGTGTTTTTTGTCCTGCAAACTGTATTCTTGCCGCTGACTGTGTAGGAGATTTCTTTTGTTGAACGACATGCGCCAACTCATGTGCAAGCAGAATACGCCCACTTGTGGTCGTGGGTGTATACTTTCCAGGACTGAAGACGATGTCTCGGCCTACCGTATAGGCTTTTGCATCTATAGTGCGAGCAGATTCTGCGGCAAGTGCATCTGCATAAATACGGACGTCACCAAAATCATAGCCACCAAAGCGCGATTCCATCAATTCCCGGGTAGACTTGGGCAAGGGTTGACCGTGCGCCTTCATGGCCTGGATGCTAGACACAATACCGTCGGCAAGTGCTTGGCCCCTCTGGCTTCCACCTTTGGTCTGAACCAATCCCTCCTCCTCGGCCTGATGCTGGAGCAGGGAAACTTCAGCCCGCTTGGATTGGATCTCATCTTCCTCATCCGCTTTGGCAGTTTCGGCCTCCTGGCATTGCACTACTTCAGATTTGGTCGTCTGTGCACGGGGCATACGCATTGCCATATCCGCTACCCGGTCAGCTTCCCGCTCGTACCTGTCTCCCGGCTGACCGATCCGGAGTTTGGCCTGCATCAGGTGACCAACGGCCCGGTTGCCGAGGGTCTGGTGGAGGTGCTTGAGTGGATGCGCAGGGTGCGGCGCTGAAACTTTGGGCCTTGCAGCGCGTTGTATATCCTGGTGGTGTTCCGCTTTATGGGTCTGGGTGACCTTTTTGCGCTTCACTGCATTTACCTTTCGTGACGATCAGAGACTTGACATGGTCCGGCCGTGAAATGCGGTGTCAATGGATCAAGCTGCCTCTCGTTTTTCCGCAGTAATTCAGGGCAACTGCTATCCTTCATCAAAACCTATCATTATCAAGCACAATCCTTCAAAAAATATACTGTACCTCTTTAATTCCCCGCCCGCTGAAATGGATCCAATTGATTCAAAAGCCTTAAAACAACACTGTTTTCCCGAGAGAATGAAATACGCAGATTGGATCCCGTAAGGGCAAGATGGGGTGCAGTCTGGCGTTCTATAATGTGATCAATTGTCATTTTGATCCTACGACCGTTTAGTGTGAAATAAGGTGCTGTAGAACGCTTACCTGCAAATACACAACCGGCATTTTCAAATATTGCTTTCGCTGCACTGTTCTCCCTTACGAGGCGCCAAAATCTGTTTCTATGCAGGTTAAACAAATATCTGCTGTTGGCCAAATTGAGGATAGCGTCATCACCTTGCCTCGCCGCTTGCGTCCACAATGTTTCAAGAACTCTTATATCACTGTGTGAAAAAGGTTTAGCAATAAATCCCTTAAAAGCAATTACCTGCTGTCGCGTGAAACCTGCTGCAATTTCAGGAGCAACAGTTGATCCAACTTGCTGTCCAGCTAATTGCGATCCTGGTTGGTCAAATGTTTCTCGGAAGGAACGATCCAAAGCAGCATCTAGTGCCACATGGCCGGTAGGTGTTGTGAAGGATGATGCAACTTGATGTCCTGCAGAATCGACCATCGTCACAATTATTGTCCGCCCTCCCAATTCTCCAACAGCACGAGTTCCCACGCTTGTAGCGACTGGTGCTCCTGCCCTCGTCACTGTTTGTGCAATTGTATGCTCACCCAGGTCAATAATGACATGACTTGTCGTTTGAGTAATTGCCCTGCTCGCTGTTTGGCTCACTAGCTGATTTTCAACGAGGACTGTCCCTGTTCTACTTGCTATTCCAGCAAAGGCGGTTGGAGCAGCTTCCCTTAGTCCTAACATTGCACCGATAGCTATATTTCGGCTACCACGTAAAATTGGCTTACCCAATGCTGTGACAATCTTTCCAACCGGAATTAGGAATAGTGCAGCATCTACAACGGTGAGGCCTATGTTGACAAATGTTTGCGAGGTTGACATTTCAGCGATTTGCAGCATTTGTTCGCCGGTAACACAAAATTCATTTTCGATGTCACCTTCAGTTGATCCCGTAATATTTAGATGATACCATCGTGGTTCATAAGTATGGACTCGTACAACTTCATTCGGTTTCAATCTCACACCACCTATAAATGTTGATATTGGCAACGTGTTGGTTTGTTTTAGGAAATCTCTATTTGAGCGGACATAAGTCGGTTGTTTTACGATAATATCATCGCCATCTCGATGAGCCATTATCGGAGCGCCTCCGAATCGCGTCCCACGATAAGGAAACACTTTTACTCCCGGCAGGTCATTTGATTCGCAGCGCCTCATAGCTTCCTCTATTGTTAAATATTCGACATTTGGATCACGTTCTTTCGTGGCAGTCTCTGCAATTTCCGGAGCCGGTACATTTGTTATGGAAAAAACGACTGCAGTTTGATTTGCAAAGAATGTTGATGGATTCGGTTGACCAGGTTGGATAGTATATCCAAATTCGAATTTACCTTCTTCTGGATCCTGGGTAACATCCAATGTAAAATCTACGTTATTGCCGCTTACAGTAACAGCAGAGGCATATTCTCCAGGTTTCAATCCTTTATGGTGTAAACTGTAACGATAAAGACCGACACTTGTGTGAAAATCGCCTCGCAATAGAATCCCGTTGGATTCGTTTTCTATAACTTCATTTTTAATGTGTGAGCTGCCACCGAAAGAAAGCGTGACACTTGTCTTGGAAGGCTCTTAAGTTGTTCCAGCTTTCTAGGTAATTTAGAAGAGAGG
>JADHXR010000162.1 GCA_016782865.1 Phycisphaerae bacterium | reverse complement strand
GCCGTCGTTAAGACTTGTGTCGCCCTGGAGGTTTCCGCTGCCGTGCTCGACTCGCAGCCTGCCGGCATTGATACGGAAGTCCACTCTCCTGCGGCCGGCGCTGCGACCCCAGTACGCAATGTCCCCCAGCTCTCCGGTGTCGGTCGTATTGACCCACGCGGTCACGCTCACGGGGCTCGCACTGAAGACCCCCAGGTAGCCATCGACGGTGAAGTAGTCGCCATCACCGTCGAGAGCCAGGGCCTGTCCCAGGTAACCCGGCGTGTAATGGGCGTCTCCCGAAAGCGTGCCGTGGCGGCCATTACCGGAGGAGTCGAGACCGTCGCCATCGAACTTCCACCAGCCCACCAGATTCGCGTCGGCTGCCTCGGTCGGATGTGTCCAGACCGAACCGAGCACGAAAGCCAAAGATACCAGACAAATCAATTTCTTACACATGGCAGTTCTCCTTCAGAACGTAATACTGGGTGATCGATGATGGTTGTTTCTTCACACACACGTGTTATATCTATCGGCTGAAGATTATCTGTTCTTTACACTTCAAGAACGCTTTGTCCCTGAAAAATAGCATGCGGGGACTTCATAGTCTTCCACCTCCCTTTATGACAGATAATCTCTATGACGTCAAGGCCTGAATCCCTGCGCAATCGTTCTGTTGCCAGCGTTTTTCGGACCCTCCGCGACTATGGCCCAGAACATAAGATTCGTCATTCCAGAGATGACTCGGGGTGCGCCTCCAGGACAGTTGACCCTAACGCTTTTGTACCGCTTTCTTTTAGCGAATCCAGCCTACCCCGACCTATGATACCCCTTCGCCATATTCGCTAAATTCTTTCGCGGTTTTTGGGGCCAAGAACGGCGTTTTTAGGAACACAAAAGCGCCACATTAGACCTATACGCTTTTGGCTTTTCGGTAAGACCACCGCCGCCGTTCCCGATTCGACTGTTTCTTTCGCCGATCAGCACATTTCTGACAGTAGATATGCCCCGGTAGACGGCCATCACCACACTGACGGCACTGGAGAGTATTCTCTTGGACATTAGAGCGTTTCTATCGTCTGCAAAGACAATGGATACCACGTCCCCGTATCGTCCATCCTTACCCCGGCATTCGCTTTGACGCCAAGAACTCAAGGTAGGAGCCGTATGAGGTAGCTCCTCACGTACGGATCTGTGCGGGGGGCACCTGGTGACAGGTGTCCCTACCGCGACTTTCCTTATTCCTTTACTCTGCTACATCTGCTGACGCCTCTACTCGTCTTCGGTCATGTACATCTCTCCGGGGCCGAGCTTGTCGTACCATGTGAACTTCATGATTACGGAAGTTACGGCCAGGACGGCGAGCGAGAGCCAGAGGGTTCGTCTTTCCCTGATGACGATGCAGATCGGGACCACCATGAGAGTCAACTGCCAGATGATTCCGACGCCGACGTTGAAGGCGTCACGTGCAAAGTTTGTGTTGGCCCGTATCTTCGGATTCTTGCGTGCGATCTTCTCGAAGACGGGCCTCCAGTATCCCCAGGGGCGGACGTTGCGGTAGAAACTCTCGAGCACCTCGTCGGTTTCGGGTCGGGTCTGAAGGCACACTATTATCGAGGCGATCGTGCTGACCGCCAGGCTGAAGGGCAGTATGTACATCTTGTTCATATCAGGCCGGATCAGCAGCGGAACGAGCGATGCGATTATTCCGCCTATCATGCCGGCGAAGTACCCGTATCCGTTGAACCGCCACCAGTGCCATTTGAGAATGTTCGGTGCGACGTAACCGCCGTAAAGACCGAAAGTGATCCACGTTGTGATCTCGTGGATCGACTCGATCTTGAAAACGCCGATGACAATTGCAACTACAACCAGCAGGACCGAAGCGAAGTAGCCGAAACGCACGTACCGCTTCGCAGGCGCGTCGGGGCTGACGTACCGCTTGTATATGTCGTTGACGATGTACGCCGCCCCGGCGTTGACCGTGGAATCGAACGTGCTCACCCAGGTAGACCTGGCGGAACACCCTGTCGAACAGGGGCCATATCCAGGGGATGAAGGCCGCCTTGACGCCGTACGTGAAAAGCATCGCTACGAACCACATCGTGCCGGTAATGTCGAAGCCGCTGGCGCCGTGCGAGGTGCCGATTACGTACCAGGGCAGGGACCGGCCTCCGAGGAAGTATGCACTGAGGTTCTTCGAGGCCCGTTTGGACAGCAGCCAGCCGAGAGCAATGACTGCGAGAAGATAACCAGCTATGATGAGAATGTCGATGGTGTGCAGTTGCAGCTTCATTTGGACTCCTTTCTCTTAGGCCGGGCACGACAGCACGTAGTCTATAAGCTCATCGAGGCGGCACGTGGCCAAACCCACGTACTTGTCCGCCGCGCCGTAGTACACGAACAGCGTGCCGTCAATCACGACCTTGCCGCACGGGAAGACACAGCCGCGGTAGTATCCATCGATTTCGTAATCCTCCTCGGGCTGCATGATCCAGTCGGTCGTGCGGTGCAAAACTGTGCTCGGGTCTTTGAGGTCCAGCAGCAATGCTCCGAGGCGGTAATATTTGTCGGAACCGACAGCGTGGTAAATGGTCAGCCAGCCGTGCCTGGTTTTTACGGGCGGGGTATTGATGCCGATCTTTACCATTCTTGGATCCTGGACGGTGCTGGCATCGAAACCGTCGGCGCTGGGGCCAAAAGCGGGCTGATCGCCGGCACGTTCGAATAAATTGAATATTTTGGGATTGACCGGGGATTGTTGCTTATGTATACTTCGTTATATGACGAAGTATAGGAGATTTCATTATGCTGATTTTCTTGAACATTGCCAAGGCCCTGTCTGACGAGAACAGGGTCCGGGCGCTGATGATGCTTTCGCGAGGCGAGCTTTGTGTCTGCCAGTTGATCGAAATGCTCGGTCTCGCTCCATCTACGGTGTCCAAACATATGTCTATCCTGCGGCAGGCCAGGTTGGTTCGGGCCCGCAAAGAAGGCAGGTGGATGTATTACAGCCTGCCCGACGAAGATGCTCCCCGATGTGTTCTTGAAGCTGTTCAGTGGGTGCAGAATGCAATAGCCAAAGATAAACAAATCGTCGCCGATGGCAAGCAAGTCAAACGTGTAAGCAAACTGGACAGGGACAAACTGTGCGCCTGTTACAAGAAAGGGTGAGACTCACGTCTCGCAAGGAACAAGTTTGTTAAGGAGTCACTGAGAAATGGAAACGAAAAAAAAGAAGAAAGGTCTGTTGGCCACGATCTGGGAATCTATGACCAAGACCGGTGGATGCTGTGGCCCCGGTGAAAGCTGCTGTGGTCCTTCAGATGACGATGACAAAAGAAATGCCGGCAAGAACAAGCCGCAAGTGTCTGACAGCGAGTAGGAAGTCCAGCATCGCAGTTGCGGAACATAGCGTTAATTGCGGAGCACTTCATTGCGATCAGACAGGAGATTCCTGCCGTGAGCGAAGACAATGACAACGTCGCCAAATACAGAGAAGTAGTCGTCTTGAGCATCGTCCCATGTATTGTCGCCATTCTGGTCCTGGCAAGCTGGGCCCTGGCCCATTGGGAAATCGGCCCGTATTGGCTGAATGCGGGTTTAGCGCTTCTTGCGACTTTATTCGGCGGGTATTTGCGGTTTGTCGCGGGTTTCAAGGACATCTTCAAACGAAGGATAACCGTCAATGTATTCGTTACCGTTGCTCTTATCGCTACTATTGCAGTTGGTGAATTTCGAGCGGCGGCAGTCGTTGTGTTCATTATGGCAGTGGCAGGCGGCCTGGAAACCTACACGCTTGATAAGACGCGCAGAAGTATCAGGAACCTGCTGGATCTTACCCCCAAAACGGCAACCATTCGCCGGAACACAGAAGAGGTTGTTCTGCCGGTCGATAAGGTTCAGATCGGAGATGTTGTGGTCGTCAGGCCTGGAGGACGTATCCCTGTTGATGGAATTGTAGTAGGTGGCCAAAGCTGTGTAAACCAGGCTCCAATTACCGGAGAATCAATGCCGGTTGAGAAATTCAAAGGCTCAGAGGTATTTGGTGGAACTCTGAACGAAACAGGTCGACTTGAGATCAAGACCGCCAAGGTTGGTCGGGACACGACGCTGGCCAGAATTGTACATCTTGTCGAACAGGCTCAAGGGACAAAAGCTCCGATTCAGAATCTTGCCGACCGCTTCACGGTGTGGTTTTTGCCTACAGTACTGGTGTTGGCAATAATAGCCTTCGTGACATCTCGTGATATCAAAGTCGCTGTCTCGGTTCTTCTGGTCGCCTGTCCATGTGCCTTTGCTATTGCCACTCCCACGGCTGTAACTGCCGGCATATCCAATATGGCCCGCCGTGGGGTACTCATCAAAGGAGGGATATTTCTGGAACTGGCTAAGAAGATGGATGTTCTCCTTGTGGATAAGACGGGCACATTTACCTTTGGAAAACCAAAGGTGGTCGATGTGGTTGCATTTGACGGCATATCGGAAGAAGAGGTATTGCGATTAGCTGCGATAGCGGAGAAGTATTCTGAACATCCATTAGCCAGATCGGTCATGGATCGCGCCAGAGAGTGCGGCATTCAGGTTCCTGATCCCGATGAGTTCAAGATCGAAATTGGAATGGGCGTTGCCGCCCGGTTAGACGGCAAGAAGATATTGATCGGCAAGGATACATTTCTCCAGGATAAAGGCGTTATTATTACCGAGGACATAGACCGGAGAATCTCAAGCCAAACCGAACGGGGCAGAACCACCATTCTTGTGGCTAATGACCTCAAACCGATCGGCTTGATTGCCATTGCCGACGAGATTCGCCATGAGACTCCTCGTGCAATTGCATCCTTGAAAGCGATGGGCATTAAGAATATTACGATGCTTACCGGAGACAATCACAAGGTAGCCAAGGCCGTATCGGAAGAAATCGGAGTTGATGACTTTCAAGCCGAGCTTCTTCCGGAACAAAAACTGCAATATGTCGAAAAGCTGCAAAAACAGGGGCTTGTTGTCGGTATGATTGGCGACGGCATCAACGATGCCCCGGCACTCGCCCTGGCTGATGTGGGTATTGCGATGGGGGCGGCAGGGACAGATGTAGCTGTTGAAACAGCAGATGTGACTTTAATGAATGATGATCTGTCGCGGGTCGTAAATTTCATGGACATGTCCCGAAAGGTCATGTTGCGCATCAAACTCAATATCTTCTTCTCCATTATGTACAATATAGTAGGATTTGCCTTGGCAGGTTTTGGGATGCTCACCCCTGTGTTGGCAGTCATTTTCCAGGAGGCAGGCTGTATTACCGTGGTCTTCAGCTCAACGCTGCTGTTGTGGTCCAAAACAGGATCACGGCTGAAGACCGAAGACAGGGGCAGTCTTTCTGTCGCACGCGTGGTTGTTGACAATGTCACAAGAGAAAAGACTTCACAATGTGCATAACGATTACAGGACACGATTCAGTTCCAACCTCTTTTTGAAAGGATGTTAAAATGAACGACAAGAACGAACAGGCTGGTAGCCAGCCAAGCGAGAGTGACCTCCAACCGTGCTGTGACGGAGGAAGTTGCTGCCCGTCAGGCTCTGATGGCGGGGGCAAGAACTGGAAGATTGCGGTGTTTATTCTTATTGTGCTTGCGGCAGGGGTAGTTCTGGCGCGTTCGCTCTTGAGCAAATCGGATTCGCCGACAGAGCAAGGTCAAAATACGTTCGCTGCAATCCAACCTGAGGTTATGGGGGACACTTCTTCGCCTCAAAATGCTCAAGCCACGATGCAAAATCCCACGACGTCAAAGGGCGATACAGATACTCCTGCAGCAGCGAATGAAGAAACAAAGGAAAACATTTCTGACAAAGCTTCACCCGCTCTATGGGGGCCTGAGTTGGATTCCCTGGCTTTGCTCGACAAGGCGGCGGCGAACAGTGACGCCGTTTTCATCCTTCTTGCCGCCGAAGACCGGCAAAGCAACCAGGCCGCAACCAGACAGATCGAAGCCGCCATCAGAAAGATCCAGACCGGTGGAACTACTATCTCCGCTTTCAGACTTAAGCAGGGCGCACCAAGTTTTGCGAACTTTGCAGAGCAGTTGTCCGTTCCCAGTGTGCTTGCCATGGTAAAAGGTGCCGGAATGAGCGCAGTTTCGGCGGACCAGATCACTGAGATGAAGTTGGTCCAGGCCTTTGTAACTGCATCGAGGCCGAGTGCAGGCTGTTGCCCGCCGGGCAGTGGCGTTACATGCGAATAGTGGAGGCTGGCAAGAAAAGTGGAATCGATTCAGTCGATAATGCAATGGGCCGAGACCGTATTTGAACAGGTCGGATTCCGGCCTGTGGCCCTGCCTTTGGCGTTTGTTCTCGGACTGGCCAGTGCGGTTGCCAGCGCCTGCTGCACTCTGCCTCTGTTAGGTGCGATAGTCGGGTATTCGGGCACTCGGGAGGACCGCGATCGCCGGGCAAAGGTTCTTGCCGCCCTTTTCTTCATGCTGGGAACAACCATAGCGCTTGTTATCCTTGGGGCCGTGGCAGGCTTTGTGGGACAGGTGGCCCAGGACATGATGGGAAGATACTGGAAGGTTTTTGCGGGGCTGATTGCGATCTTTGTCGGCCTTGCCGCACTCAAGTTGTTACCATTCAAGCTGCCTGCGAAAACTGCGACTGCCGGCTCTCGACCGAAGGGGCTTCTGGGCGCAGCAGCATTTGGACTTGTAATGGGAGGAGGTGTCTGTGTGGCGTCTCTGGCCTGCAATCCCGGAATTTTCATCGTGTTGGGGGTTGCGGTGTTACAGGGCTACACTTTGTGGGGGATGTGCTTAATGGCAGCCTACGCGGTGGGATTCAGCCTGCCGCTTGCTCTGATCATGCTGGGTGCATCTTTCGGCAAATCGGTTATCAAGGCAAAGTGGACCGAGACCACTATAAGAATCATAGCTGGAACACTGCTTATTATCGCGGGCTTCTATTTACTGGGGACATTCTGATGTGGATGAAGACCGTCACAGAGTCGGCCAAAAGAATGACATGAGGAGTTAATGGAATGGAATCCAGTGATCATGGCAAGCAGGCCAAAGGGCTCAATATCTTCGAGAAGTACCTGACCTTATGGGTCGCTCTATGTATCGTCGGAGGGATCGTACTCGGCAAGGTTGCCCCCGGATTCGCCGAGAGTCTCGACAAGATAGCTATCTATGTAGGCGATGCGCCTGTTGTTTCTGTTCCGATAGCAGTGTGTCTGTTCTTCATGATGTATCCGATCATGGTCAAGATCGACTTCGCAGAAGTCATGAAGGCGGGCAGGAGTATACGACCTGTCGGGCTTACGCTTTTCGTGAACTGGGTGATCAAACCCTTCACCATGTACGCGATATGCTCGCTCTTTCTCGGTACGCTCTTCTACGGTCTGATCGGCCCCGATGCGGTCGATCACGTCAAGATGCCGTTTGGGCTCGACCTGTCCGTGGGAGAGACATACGGCGCGGGCCAGGTCATTGAAGTCGGAAGCGTCAAGATGCTGGAAGTTCCACTTTGGAGAAGCTATCTGGCGGGCTGCATACTGCTCGGGATCGCGCCCTGCACGGCTATGGTCCTCGTCTGGGGGTATCTTGCCAGAGGAAATGGCGGGCATACGCTCGTCATGGTCGCGATAAACTCCCTGACGATGCTCCTGCTCTACGGTCTGTTGGGTGGGTTCCTCCTCGGCGTCGGCAGGCTCCCCGTTCCGTGGCAGGCATTATTGTTGTCTATCGCAATATATGTCGCGTTGCCCCTCGTGGCAGGCTACGTTTCGCGCAAGTGGATCATCGCCGCCAAGGGGGAGTCCTGGTTTCGGGAAAGGTTCCTGCACTTCCTGACGCCGGTGACGATAATCGCTTTGCTGATGACACTGGTCTTGCTCTTCTCATTCAAAGGGGACGTTATTCTCTCCAATCCCCTGACGATTCTCTGGATAGCGATACCGCTTTTCATCCAGACGAATCTGATCTTCTGGCTCACCTACGGGCTGGCGCGACTAATGAAACTGCAATACCGTGACGCCGCTCCTTCGGCCATGATAGGCGCTTCTAATCATTTCGAGGTTGCCATAGCCACGGCGACTATGCTCTTCGGCCTGCGCTCGGGCGCCGCTCTGGCCACCGTCGTCGGCGTGCTCATAGAGGTCCCGCTGATGCTGATGCTCGTCAAGATATGCCTGAGAACACAACACTGGTTTGCGGAACCAGAACTCGACCGTTGAGCTACGTTGGCACAAGTCAGAAGACACGGTTCGGGGGATCTGGATGATCTTGATTTTGGACAACAGGTCACCGCAACCTTGTTCAAGCATACAGGGCACCTCCAAGAATTCATTTTGGCGGGCAAACGAATCTTCTTGATTCTGGACGGCGTCAGGAAAAAGCCGCCTTAGGGGCTGGCAAGAAATAAATTGGACAATTTGGGGTTCAAGGGTGCCTTATATTTGGACGCGCCGATTGAGCCAGACCGGAGCTGTAGTGGGCTACAGTGAGGATTTGGCGATTGAGAAGCGGCCGAAGATGAGGTGCGATTGGGCGTCCAAAAGTCCAAGTTATTTCTTGCCAGTCCCTTAGCTTCCGCTAAGGCTGATTTCCCTTCCTTGCCAGAATACAAAAATCTTCTACTTGCCGCTCAAAAGCAATTATTAGAGCCACCCTACATCTGGCAGACGCCGGAAGGCCTCGTCGTCATTTTGCATTTTCTGCCAGTTTTTTCCCTTGCACATCCGCCTGTCAGGGCGTAAATTTCCTGTGGCGGCGGTATTCTTGTTCTTCGGAGCCAAAGGCGAAGGCTCTCTGGCGTGCCCGCCATTTGCGGGACACCGACGGGGGCGGAGTCTGAGCGGCCGGAGGTCGCGAAAGGATGAAGGGTGAAGTATGAAGAGTGAAGTGAGAGGCGGTCAGTGTTTAGCGTTCACTTGTCAGCCTAGAAATCCAACGGGCTCTTGCTATCCTTAATCGTTCGACTTTGGACAGTGTGGGTATAGATCATCGTGGTCTTGATATCGCTATGGCCTAGAAGCTCCTGTATGGTGCGTATGTCGTAGTTTGCTTGAAGCAGGTGACTGGCAAAACTGTGACGGAAGGTACGTGTCGTAACCCTCTTACAGATTTGTGCTTTCGCCACAGCCTTTTTAAGGGCCTTTTGGACATGGGTCTCGTGAAGATAATAACGACGGTGTTGTTTTTCATCAGGCACATAGGTAAGTGTTTTGGCCGGGAAGAACCACTGCCAGATTAATTCCTTGGCAGCGTTCTTGTACTTTTTGTCCAAGAGCCCCGGTAAAAACACACCAGCGTAACCATCAGCGAGGTCTGATTGATGACGCCGCTTCACAGCCTCAACCTGTTCTTTAAGTTCTGGATATATACTTATGGGCAGCGGAACAGTCCTATCCTTTTTACC
The DNA here is from genome assembly GCA_016782865.1 of Phycisphaerae bacterium. Lineage (GTDB taxonomy): Bacteria > Planctomycetota > Phycisphaerae > Sedimentisphaerales > Anaerobacaceae > SG8-4. The sequence goes on along the minus strand of JADHXR010000162.1, from coordinate 7,929 downwards.
CTTACCATCGTGGACAGTTAAGATTCCCGCATCAAAGTTGAAGCACTGAATTCTGAGATTCATGCATTCAAACAAACGTAAGCCACATCCATACAAAAGTTGCACCACCAAGTCATAGGGATATTCGAGATGCTCCACAATCCTATCGATCTCATCTCGCGATAAAACGACCGGAATATAAGGCTTTCGCTTGGCTCTGGGAACATCTCTGAAATCGCCATATTCCTTTTTTAACACGTGCCTGAATAGAAATAGCAGTGCGTTAAAAGCCTGGTTTTGAGTAGAGGCCGCTACTTTTCTTTTTACCGCCAAAAATGTAAGGAAATCTGAGCCATTTTTGATGGTTAAGATAGGGGTCTTTTTCCATTCCCCTTTCACCCAGCAGGGCAGCATAACTCTTCATTATTTCCGTTGGTACTCTTATCATCTGATAAAACACAGTTTCTGTATAACACCCTTTTTAGCGTGTTATACAGTTAGTAATTTCAGCATATCACTTTAGAATGGCATATTTGCCTTGTCAAGTATAACTTTTCAGGGTTACTATACAGAAACTATAGAATAATATGTTATGGCTACTAACATCCACACGTAAACTTATGAATCGACGAATCAATCGCTATTGCCTTCTCATTCGTATCCTTGCACACGATGACACGGATACACTTGAAGACGTTCTGCACACACTTGGTCGAGCGGCTCACCGTGCTGAAAGACGAATCAGTGATGTCGCCAAGACTCAGGATGGTGATTGCCTCGCTGAAATCATCGCCGAAGAGACAATGCTCGTCGAAGACCTGATTGGCTGCGCATTCGTGGCTGCCCAAACGTACATCGCTCGCATTATCTCACGAGTTATATGGCTCCATCAACGCGTTGCCCGTGACGGACACGTTTTAAAAACCACTTGCGCTAAAAAACCGGCAATAATTCACGGGTTCAACAATCTGATTACCAAAACAAAATACTCTGAAATTGAATTGATCGACGCATTTGCAAACTATTTCAAGCACCATGAAGAATGGCCTAAATGGGATAATGCAACCGGCCAGTCGGAACGCACGATTCGTGTCATTCGATCAGTTGGTGCATCCGAAGACTCATCCGACAATTGTCGCAAGGGACTCACTGCTCTTGGCATTGATCCCGTTTTTCATGTCTTCACGATGGTGGAAATTCTTTCCAAATGGCTCAGTAATCTTGCGGATGCGTACAAACAGGAACTAAACCGCTTGGTCAATCATGATGTATCACACGACAAAAATGGAAACACATAACATACAGCTCGATAGGGACCGCTCGCTTCGCTCGCGTCCCATCAGCCGTCGCGTTCGATGAGAGGAGACAGATGACAGACTCGACACAACTCATCCGATGCGACCGACGCTACCTTGCCATCTGTCTTGGCGTTCAGCTTGCCGTTCTCGCCGCCGTCGCGCTTGCCGACCTTATTTTCTGGCAGACGGTCGCTATTGCTGTCGTCTGCGGCATCCTCGCTCTGTTCGCCCTAATCAAGTGGCTCATCCGCAAGACGTGGAAGTTCACCATCGGTGCAGACCAGATCCGGACGGAGAAACTATTCACTGGGCATATCGACCTCCGCACGCCGCTTGACCAGGTTGTCGGAATCAACGCGTACGAGGGAATCATCGAGGCGCTTCTCGATGTTGGAACAATCGAGATCAGTACGGCATCATCCCAGCGCGATCATGTGGCCATCAAGTGGCCGCATCTCCGAGACGCACGGAAGGTGGCTGACAGGTTGGAGTCCCTGCTGAAGGAGAAGAGATCATCGAACCAGTGAGTGGACACGTATTTTCCAAAGGCCGCGGACGGCCTTTGGAAAAACGGTCACTCATCACGTTATGTACAAGGAAGTACGAATATGTCTGGGACAATAAGCTTACTCATTAGTATGTCATCGTTCCTCATCGCTGCTCTGGCCTTGGGATGGAATATCTACAGAGATGTCATCATGAAGGGGCGAGTAAAAATTAGGTTTGGCTGGAGAGTAATCATAGATGGCCAAGAGAAGACTCCAGACATGATTACGCTTTCAGGAGTAAACCATGGGCCTGGCAAAGTCCTTCTGCAAATGATAATTACTAAAAACACAAGTATAGTACGTCTGTTGCGTCGTACAGTAGAATATGGTTTCGTAAAGCTGGTGGAAAAGCCCTCTGAATACTCGGATATGCTACCCAAAGAACTCGACATCGGCGATGAATTGAATCTGATGTTTCCTTCGTCTGCTGGATTCGCAAGTGTGGATTTTACTCATATTGGATTGCGGGATAACTTTTATAGGATTCATTGGGCTAAAAGGAAAGAAGTGCAAGCCTTCAACAAGAAGAGAAAAGACATAACAAGCGAGTGCTAGGGACCTCGTACCTCGGCCCCAGACTCGCAACGTTAGCTGAATAATGAAAGGAGCATATCCATGAGTAGTAGATCCTTATTAGTAATAATTACTGTAATTGTTTTTGTCTGCGTGTGTACCACAGCATTTGCAATGGATGCTGACAGTCTTACAATGAGTGGAAGGAGACTGACGGCTGAAGAAGTAGAGTCGCTCGAAAAGCTAATAGAGCAGAATCCTCGTGATGTTAGCTCACGCACAAAACTTCTTGGCTACTACTTTGGCAGACAATTCCAGAATCAATCTGCTCGTGAAGCAAAACGGAAACATGTCTTATGGTTGATAGTGAACTCACCGGAATCTGAAGTTCTTGGCCTCCCTTACGGGACACTCGATGCAATCTTGGATAAAGAGGCTTATTCGCAAGGCAAAAAAGCTTGGATAAACCAACTCAAGAGAAGACCGGCAAACCTGAAACTGCTTGAACACTCGGCAAACTTTTTCCAGCTACATGATCGAGAGTTAGCCGTAGAATCACTACAGACGGCACGACCTCTTGATATGGAGAATCCCAAATGGCCTACAAAGTTAGGACATCTGTATTCACTGGGTATGATGAAAAAGTCTTTGAAGGTCAAAACTAATGCTGCCGGAAAGGCATTGGAACAATTTGAAATAGCATACAAACTATCAAGTGACGTCGAGCGAGATGCTCTTCTTCAATCTCTTGCAAAGGTGGCTCTGGAGGCCAACAACACCAAGAAAGCCACGGGATATGCTGAGAAAATGCTGAGTCAGAACAACTCCGGTTGGAATTATGGAAACAATATTCACCATGGAAACATAATTCTCGGAAGAATTGCGCTCACGTTGGATGATGTTGAAGAAGCGAAGGAACGCCTGATCAAAGCTGGCAAAACTCCTGGCTCACCACAACTCAATTCATTTGGCCCCAATATGACTCTTGCGAAAAAGCTTCTCCAGAAAGGCGAAAAAGATGTTGTTCTCAAATACATCGAGCTTTGCTCGAAGTTCTGGAAAATGGGAAAGGATCGTCTGGATAAATGGTCAGTTGTTGTTAAAGATGGCAAGATCCCGGATTTTGGTCCTAATCTCAATTACTGAGGAAACAGCTAACAAAGCGATCCAGGAGAGTCCTTAATCGCTTCGCGATTGCGGATCTCCTGATCTTTCCGTTATCATAGAGCATGCGGAGACTTATCTTGAAAACTATAGTCAACACTAACGTTTATATCCCGTGGTTGGCATTTAACTCGATTCTCTTTATTCTATTATTGTGCTGTAATGGATGTGGGCGGATTGATTCCAGAATACAGGTAGAACATACCGAGGTTGGCATAGAAAACATGATCTCCAAGAGGTATTCGATGGATATAGATTGTCTATACCTGGCTTGATGAAAAAGCACAAAATCCCTGGATTGTCTGTTGCTGTGGTTGATTGCAACGGTATCCTTTGGGCTGCAGGATTTGGATACACAGATAAAGACAAAGAGATTCCGGTTACGCTTGAGACCATCTTTAGTATTCAATCCATGTCAAAGACATTTACAGCGACTGCCGTCATGTGTGCAGTGAGCGAGGGTTTAGTCGAACTTGATACTCCAATCACTGAATATCTACCATCTTTCACTGTTCACAGTATATTTGAGGAGAATCCCGAAAAGTCAATCACTTTAAGGCACCTGCTTAGCCATAGAGCTGGATTCACTCACAATGCTCCTGTTGGAAATCTCTATGATATGTACTCTCCATCATTTGAAGATCATGTGTTGAGTATATCCGATACGTGGTTGAAATTTCCGGTTGGTCAAAAATACAGTTACTCCAATAATGGTATTGATTTAGCGGGATACATTCTTCAGGTTCAATCAGGCAAACCGTTAGAGCAGTATGTTAGCGAAAAGATCTTTGAACCTTTGGGCATGTCTCATAGTTCTATGGACATGCGGGTAATTAGAGAGAATAAGAATCGTGCCATTGGGCATAGCCCGCTCCTGAAAATAGTTCCTTTGGAGAGTCCTCTGATTGCTGCGGGAGGAGTATATACCAATGCAGTTGACTTGGCAGAATTTGTTCGGTTTCATCTGAATTTTGGTACAATGGACCAAAGAGAAATTGTCCCTCTGCAAGTATTAAGCCAAATGTACAGATCAAAAGATGGGTATGGCCTTGGTTTAAGAAAAGGCGAGTATAATGATATAATCTACCATGCCCATGGTGGCAGCGGATTCGGTTTTACCTCTTATATGTTTTGGTGTCCTGAATACGGGATTGGCGCTATTGAACTCACTAATTCTGCTCCCCATTATATTATGGGAGTTCTGTGTTATGAAATTCTGGATAAGATTATCACGCAGAAGCTTATTGCAAAAAAATCAATACCCTGGCTAGAAAACATAGATAAGCTACCGGACTATGACTTAACTGAAGGAGAAAATGTTATCGGGCGTACCTTTACACCGACACCTTACAAGAAGGAGTGGTCTTTATATCAGGGAAGATACATATTTGTTCATAATGGCTTTGAACCAACTTGGTATGTTAAAGTTGCTTTAGCTCTTGGGTATGAACATGACCTAGCAACAGCGAAGATTCGCAAAAAAGATGGCTACCTAACCATCAATAATGAACGTCTCGAGGAAGTTGAACCTGGCCTGTTTTTTACAGCTTCTGGGGAAGCTCTTGACTTTCGGAATGATGTACCAACCTGGCGAAATATTAAATTGAAGAAGCGATGATAATGGATGAGTCACTCGTATATAAAATGATAACAAGCGGATCAATTTCGACTCGCTAAACGCTCGCGAATTATCCGCAACGTTCTGCATTTAGCAAATGGGCAATACAAGAAAGAAGTCTGCCGTGGAATTCTGTGGTGCTACTACGAAGAAGAACATGCCCTGTAAGAATCGTGCGATGAAAGGGGCGTCTTTCTGCTATATACACAGCCTTGGAAGATTTCACAATGTTCCGATCTGGAGAAACGCCACATTCCACTTTATTGTAGGCCTCTTCGCGGCAGTTATCATTGCCATAGTGTCATGCCAATATACTGCCAGCCGAAAAACTCAGGCTGCGGTGTTTAGGCAGGTTGAGTACAACACATCTCTACTTGATGACATCTGGATTAGTCAGCATGAATCGACATTGCTCCAAAAGTATCCTTCAGGTTATGTACTGTTTGGCGTTGATCCAAATAGCATCAGTCAAATTCAATCTGAGAAACGACTAATTCCAAGAAAAGGGCGCGTTCTTGATGAATATGCATTCAAATGGGATAGAGTCACTATCAGTAAACTGACCGATGAGTCCGTGACTATAGAATTGCCACATATCATCTATAAACCTCTGAATACTCGTCTTTACGGTTGCGCAATAGGCTTCAATAGGAAGAATCCTGACAAACCTCGCATATTGCCAGTTAGGCTGCCAGGGGCAAAAAACAGAATATTTATAGAACTTGCATATGACAAGCCTTCTCTTTTCGTTTTTGTTATTGGATTCAAACCGGAATAAGCAGAACAAGCAGCTCCATTGAGACCGCTCGTAAACTCGCGTCTCATGAGCTGCGGCGTTATGTGGCTAAGACTTCTTTGTCGGAGCAACTCCTAACAAATGCGACTCCGCAAGAACCGCAAAATCGAACGTGCAGCAGTGAACGCTGCTCGCGCGTTCTTTGAAGAGAACGATTGCGTCTTTCAAGAGGTTGACCTAGCGAACGACTATGGCAAGGACGCATACATCGACATTGTCGATCGTGACGTGGTGACCGGAACTTGTGTCGCTGCTCAAATCAAAGGAGGCGACAAGTACCGGCGAGCCGACGGATTCGCGATTCCGGTGGACGAAGACCACTTCCAGATTTGGCGTAACTCTAGCATGCCCGTCACAGGCATCGTGCATGATCCGGAGACCGGAAGTCTCTACTGGACTAGTATTACCGAATTTCTGGCCATGAAATCGAGCCGACCGACAAGCATCCCAGTACCGCGATCCAACCTGCTCACATCATCTTCGCTTCATTCAGCCTTCAAACCACAGTTTCGGGGCGAATCACAACGTCTCGGTGCGAATTGCGTACTTGATCTGTCTTCCGATTCCGAGGACCAACGACTGCAATCGATATCAGACTGTTTTGGTTTGGGGCGGTCAGATTCACGAATACTAATATCGCTGCGTCGCTTTTTGCCGACGTTCACGGGCGCGTCACTCGAATATACGATCTGCGTTTTGACGCACGTAACACCGCATCCCGACATTTTATGGAGTTCGAGCAATTGGATACCGCAAGAGGTCTGCAACGCAGTATGCAAGCACTTTCGCTGGACTATCGATGAGATCATTCACCTATTGGAGGCGGCCGAGTGGGAAACATGGCAACGCGGTGACATGGGCGAACACGTCTATATGATGCTGCGGCAAGACCCCGAAATAGAGTCGAAAATGCAACGTGTCGTCGATATCGCAATGAGAGCCAATAACGATGATTTGGCATTCGCCTCAACATATCTTTGTCTATATTGGTCTCGCGATAACGCAATGCAAATGTATGATGATCTCGTGAACCGCGACCCAAATATCGAACTCTTGCCGTTAATGCCTGATGTTCGCCACTTACTGTACAATCACGGATGCGTGCCGCTTTTTGAATAACCCAGTGGCAACGCGACATAACAACACGATGCACACGGAGCCGCCGAAAGCGCGTGTCTTGAATGGTGCGATCACTCCGGCGGCCCGGTGATCGTGGACGTTAGGCGGCAATATTGAGGAAATCATATGAATACGAATCTCCCAGTTAGTCCGAATGTGGTTGGAGAGCAATTAGAGTCCGTCGCGAAGCGTGGTGCCCAAATCTATTACAGCCAATTAGTTGAGCAGTTTGGCCTTCCGCCGCTGGATGGCGCCTGGAGTTCGCACCCACTTGCTGAGATATTTGAGGTGCTCGATCAGCAAGACGCAACAGCAAATAGACCATTCCGAACATCAGTAGTTGTAGCTGTCGAAACTAATCGGCCCGGTAACGGATTATATGAAGCGCTTGAGCGCCTAAAAGGGGTGCCGGATCCGGGGACACCAAGTGCACGAGAAGCCATTTGGATTAGAGAGATGCAGGCTGCTCATGACTACAATTGGCCATGAGTAAAGTAGGAAGAAATGATGTGGTGCGGTGCCCGCTTATCGGGATAGGGAGCCTCCTTGCAGAGGCCCCCTCCCACACCACCGGACATGCGGGTCCGCATCCGGCGATTCGGCTGATCAAGGCAGATCATCAACTGAGCAAATACAATCCGAGTGATTTAAAGTGAGCATTCGGCAAAGCAATGATAACCCATTTGACGCGACTCATACGCCAAGCACCTTTACGGGAACAACCCGTTGTGACAGCATAGCGGTGACTGATGCCACGTTTCTTGAGTTCACGGATACGCGTGCGGCGATTCTTCCAGTGTTTCCAGATGATCGCACGTAAGCGACGCATGATCCAGGCATTCAGTGATCGAATGAAGGCATGTGTCTCGGTGTGGCGGTAATAATTCCACCACC
>JADHXR010000038.1 GCA_016782865.1 Phycisphaerae bacterium | reverse complement strand
CGCGTCCCCGTGATTGCATTTTGCCTCCCACCCTAAAGATACTGTGCGATCAAAAAAACATGGCTCAGCCTAACACCAATGCCTGCGTGACGTGCACCGCTGCCATAATTTTTTGGAAAGGATCTTTTTACACCGATCGACCGGCGTGGATTCTGGCCCACTTTGTCCCGCTCCTGTTTCTGACAGCCATGGGGCAGCAGGAAATTCCGCTTGTGTCAACGGGGCGCACGGACTGACCGTTCGGGTCCTCGATGCTCACCACCGACTCGCGGAGAAACCACGTGATGTCGTCGTCGCGGTCATAGCAGGGGAAACAACCCTCGCTGTTCTCTACATATAGAGCCAGTGTCGCTCCCCACTGTCTTAGTTTGGCCTGGCAGACAGCAGCTCTGGCTTGATTCCGTGCTTTCTGTAAAGCGGGCAGCAACAGCGCTATCAACAGAACGATGACGGAAATCACCACGAGAAGCTCTATCAGTGTGAAGCCCGTTCTTCTGGGCATAATGCTGTCCTTGTCAGTAGTCCTTGAACCTTCTCATCCACTCAGGCCAATCCTCGGGCTGCACGCCGCCGGCTCTGGTCCAGGGCCCTGCCGTGTCGGATTGTCTATTCCATTTCAGCGTCCACAGTTCTTTGAGCCCGATTCTCCTGGCGGACCAATCCAGAAACAAGCCGTTGATGTACCCGTCGTGCCTGTTGATACAGGAATCTTCTTCTCCCCCAAGTGGCTCTGTGCGTGGCGGGTCCGATTTGTTATCGCGCCAAGTAGACCACGATACACAATCGAGAAGCAAGGGCATATTTGCACGTCCCATGACAAAATACGTGCACTTCTCATCCTCCAGCCTCAACCTCCCGTTGAAACCATAACTACCTCGGAATCGCGGAGAAGGGTTTACGATTTCCCATGCCCTGAAGGTCGAGCCAGGTCTGTGCCTTATCTCCCACGCTCCGCCGCCATCGTGATGACGGCCAAGTCCGAGTTCGGTCCTGACTCTCACAGCCATGGGGCAACAAGCAATGCCCCTGGTACTGAGCTGGTGGAAGACGGGAGGTTTGTTGGGATCACCTTCAGGCAGCCATGAGCCTCGGAGAAACCAGACAATTGACCTGCTAGGAAGCTGTCCCTCATTGTCCTCCGCATACAACGCCAATACGGTCCCCCACTGTTTGAGGTGGGCCCGGCACACGACCGCTCTGGCCTGGTTCCTTGCTTGCTGTAGGGCCGGCAGCAAGAGCGCCATCAACAGAACAACGACGGAAATCACCACCAACAGCTCTATCAACGTGAAAGCCTTGCCTTTACGCATGATGGTATACCTTGTCGTGCATTGTCATCAGTAGTCCTTAGTCCTTGAATCCTCTCATCCACTGAGGTCAGTCTTCCGGCATGACGCCGCCGGCTTTGGCCCGCGGCCCTGCCTGGTTCTGGTTGTTTATCAGGGCCCGTACACCCGAATGTCGTCAAAGAACATCATACCTGAACCGCCAGGCTGTAGATTGTTCTGATCACCGAAGCAAATGGCGACAGAATTGACATTGGCAAGGTCCACGCCCGTGAACGCCTGCAGGTCGATGGTCCATTGCGTCCAGGTATCTATCCGTGTCGCATTGGGATTATTGTGATAGACCGCTGAACCGCCATTTAGAATCACACTCATAGGCGCAGCAGCGTTGGACGAATCACCGCGGAACCAGAGCGACAATACCCCGTCGCGTTCTTCGGCCCAATTCTGCGATGGACTCAGCGCCAGTTCAGCTTTCGCGAGCTTGAAAAGGGTGTGGTAGAGATAGGGCATAGACTGCTTGCCGCCGTGAACGATGATTCGTTCGGCGAAAGGGGGATTAGTATGGCCGACGATGGAGCCATTTGTTGCCGGATTGTCGTATCCGTCCAACCACGCGTCGAATATCCTGTTGCATTCGGGGTCGCTGGGATCGAGGTCGTTGTAGGACTCAAAATCGTCCACGGTAAGATAGATGGTGCCTGTCGAACTCGGGACACCCTCGGCCAGCCAATTGTCAGCGAACTCTTCCAAATCATCAAAGCCAACCTCGCCGTCGTTGGTAATGTCGGCCCCGCGACACCAGAAGAAACTGTCGTCGCTTGACAGCCAGCGTTCGGCAAAGAAAGCAAAATCGGCCAGGTCCACCCTATTGTCGCCGTCAAAGTCTCCTGCAATGAGTTGCCGGGCTAATTCAGGATACCCAAGTCCCTCGCAGATGCTCCAGATATCTTCGGTCCCATTTATGCTCTCACCGACAAAATCCCAGCCGGCATCCAGGAACATGTCTTCTCTCTGCATCGCGGCTGTGGTCCTGCCGCTGGCATTGTCGCAGCCTATCCCCAGTCTTTCCCGTCCACACATGTCGCTTCGACCGCTCGTCTGGACATCCCAGAAAGAGGTGCTCACAAAACCTTCGGAGTTCGACCCTACCAGACCACCGACGTACGTCGTTCCCGTTACGGCGCCTCTTGAATAACTGTAAGTGATTCTTCCCGGCCACGTGTTGCCACCTGCCAGGCCCCCAACACTGTTATCTCCCGCAATAGTACCTGAGGCGTAGCAATTGCTGATTGTCCCACCACCGTTGCCCCCCACAAGGCCGCCTATGCTGTATTCTCCCGAGGCATCGCCTCTTGAGCAGGAGTTGGCGATTGAGCCCCTGTTATCTCCCACCAGACCGCCGACATCCCTATTTCCCAGAACGGCGCCCGCGGCAAAGCAGTTTGTCACCGGGCCCGAATTGACTCCTATGAGCCCGCCGACGTCATTTTCATCTGCCGAGATCGTGCCCGTTGCAGAGGAGTTGGCGATCGTCCCTCCACTGTTCCATCCCATCAGTCCGCCCACTTCCTCATCTCCTGAGACGCTGCCGCCCTCGACACGGCAGTTCGTGATCCTTCCGGCCCAGGCATAGCCAATCAGTCCGCCGACCGATTCTTTCCCGGAAATCCTGCCGCCCTTCGCATGGCAGTTGGTGAAAACTGCTTCATCGGCGTAGCCAACAAGCGAGCCCACATACTTGCCCGCAGTGACACGCGGGTTAACAAGTCCCAGATTCCTGATCTCAGCGCTGGGGCCTTTGAGATACCCGAAAAGTCCCGCGTTGCTCTTGTTTGCAGAACTGTACCTGAAGTTCGCGATTTCCTTCCCGTTGCCGTCAAAGACGCCACGGAAGGCACTGTCGCTACTGCTCCCAATAATCTTGAAACCGCTTCCCGTGTACGCGCCGAGATCGATATCGGCCATCAGCTTGAAATGTTTGTCCCAGTCATCCCTATTCGCTCCGATCTCGTTCATCTGCCCTGCGGTATGAATGAGGTACGGATCGTCAGGCCGGCCCGTGCCGCCGCCATAGTCTGCCCTGACCGGCAGGCACAATAAGCAGACGGCAAGCCATACGAGGCAGGCCATTGTTGACGGGTAGCTTCGTCCCGGATGGCCCGGAAAGCCGGCAGGTTGTTTCAAGTGACACATGCATTGACTCCTCGCCCGCACAACGACGCGGGCTGTGACGACGCTCCATTATTCGTGTTGCGGTAAGACATCAGTAGTCCTTGAATCCCCTCATCCAATGGGGCCAGTAACCGGGCTGGGCGCCGCCGGCCTTGGTCCAGGGGCCTGCCGTGTCTGATTCGTCGTCCCATTTCAAGGTCCACAGCTCTTTGAGGCCGATCTTCCTGACGGACCAATCCAGGAACAGACCGTTTATGTACCCGTTGTGCCGGTTTATGACGAAGGTTTGCATGCTTGACCCCTCTCTTCGCGGCGGTGGATCGGTATTGCGATGTCTACCCATACGTTCGGGACTATCGAGAATCACCGGGATACTGGCCTGCCCCCTGGATGAAAAAGTGTCGATGCTCTTAGGGAATGCCGTGACGTTGAAACCATAGCTACCGCGAAACGGCGGAGGGGGACTCGTAATTTTCCATGCTTCGAAGGTTGAGCCGCTCGCAAACCTTATTTCATACGACACGCCGCCGGAACCCCCGGCACCGCTACGGCCCGTTGCGGGGCCCGGCCTAACTTTGACGGCCATCGGGCAACAGGCGATGCCCCTCGTGACGACTTTCTGGAAAACCTTAGGCCTGTTGGGGTCGCCTTCCGGCACCCACGATCCCCGAAAGAACCAGAGAACGGTCCCGCCACTCAGTACCGGTAGCCGTCCCTCGTTCTCATCGACGTAAAGAGCCAGCACCATTCCCCATTGCTTGAGGTTTGCCCGGCACATTACCGCCCGGGCCTGTCTTCTCACCTTTTGGAGCGCCGGCACCAAGATCCCGATCAACAGAGCGAGGATGGCGATTACCACCAGAAGTTCTATCAACGTAAATCCTTCTTCTCTGCGCACGATATGTCTCTTTCCTTTTCAAAGAAGACTCATTCAAACCGACATTTCGGTTGTGACTGTGGTGCTCGCTTTCACAACCAAGCCGGGCGACGTCTGCAAGGTTGTCAATGCAGGGCGTTCCGCGGCAGGTAAAAGTTGCCTGGTGCAATGTCCTCGGGATACGGCTCGCCGGTTGTCGGCCGCAATATGACCTTCATAGTCAATGTATCCGAGGATGAAAAACTCTCTACGTGTCCGTCCGCGTAGCCGGCCTGCAGCTTGATCTTTGGCGCGTCTGATCTTGCACTACTTGCGCCGGACCAGTAAGCAGAGGAAAGTTGCGTTCCTTCTGTGATTGAAACAGCTCCGAACCTCTCACAACTGCTGTAGGACTTTTTGCTTCGCCAATGGCTGTAACCGAAGTAGTCACTCACAAGCAGTTTGCTCCTCCCCCGGCCACCGGCGGAATTTCGTGGTCCTCTGAAAAGGTAGTCCCTGTCTTCGAGATAACCTGTATAGTTCCAATAAAAGCAATATGTCCCACTCACGGGATCTTCCACGGGCGGCGTTTGCGGATTGTCCCACTCGTCACCGGCGTCCCAGGCATCCTGAAGATATTTGTATCTTAGAGGTGCATTGGGACAATACATCGTGCCGGCATCTTCGATATAGGGACGCAGGTAGGCACTCATTGAACGATGCAGGCGGGGGCTTCTTGCGCGGAAACCCGTCAGCATCATCGGTTCCTGCCAGTTCCAGGACAACGAGACGTCCCCTATGGTCGCAACGGATTCCGGATACTGCTGGTCGTTGTCCGAGGCAAACAGGTTCACGCCCAGGATAATCTCGCGCTGGTTGCGCGTGCCGAGCAGGATTCGGGCCTGCTCTCTGGCTTTGCCCAGGGCCGGCAGCAAGATACCCGTCAAGACCGAAACCACGGAAATCACCACCAGAAGTTCAATCAGGGTGAACCCCCTCGGTGACATTCCTTTCACGCAATGCCTCCGAGCCTGGAAACGTGCAAATTGTGCCGCTGTTTCGGCGTGCATCCTGGCTCCACGTTCGCACACATGATCATTCTCATATGATATCTATTTATTCAGTTGACTGCCAACAAAATCTTCAAAAGACTCTGCCGCCTGTTTTGCAGCTACTGCAATACTGCCGACCACGCGGTCTCATTGCCGAACTGATCGCGGGCCTTGACGCGGAACTTATCGGGTTCTCTTCCTCTCTGGACAAGAACGTCGTAGGATGACGAAATCTGCCAGCTACTGCTGGCGGCCGGATCGTTGGTGCACTCGAAGAAATACTCCACCCACCCGCTGTCGTCCGTCGCCGGGGCTGCCGTCATTCGGACCCAAGAATCGAATGGTCCATCTCCATCGCGGAGTACCTGCAGTGTGCCGTTCGGCGCCCACTGAGCCGGGTTGGGCTCGGGGGCAGCCGTTTCATAATCCGGCCGCACCCAGCCGAGCGGAGGCATGCTGGCCTGGGACGTTCCGCCAAAGGCCCCCATGTTGATGCGTCGGTTCATGCCGTACTCGTTGTCGGCGTCTCGCGGCACGTTCATCGGCTCGTCAGCTAACGGCGAGGCGGGATCGCCCATGTCGATGCATCGGCTCGTAAAATGATCGTTGTAGGCCCAGGATCCGTCGTGCGTGTTCCAGTGCCAGCCCTGGCTGAGCAGATGGTAGTCGCCGCCGGCCTCATCGACAAACAGCGGATTAACGCTTATGTTGCCGTCAGCCGGGGCTCCGCCCTCGAGACAGCTATACCGAGTCTCGCACTGGAAGAGGTCCCCGTCCCTGTTGTTCCAGAAGATACAATTGCTTATGTCGGGATTCGAATTCTCGTAGGCCGCTATACCGAAATCGTTATCGGCTATTGTGACGTTGGAAATCGTCGGGCTGCTGCCGTAGTTGAGGGAGATCGCCATGGCGCTGTTTCTAATGACAAAGTTCCGCAGCACGCTGTCAGGCCCCTCGCCAGTATGGAAGGTCACTGCGTCGCCTGTCTGGCCCGGCGACGAGGCCTCGATCACAGCGGCGCCGTCGGTGCCTGCGACCGTTATTGTCTTGCCCCTGTAATCGATCCTGGAGTACAGACCCGCCAGGACCAGAACCGTATGCCCATCTCTCACTATGTCAATCGCCTCCTGGATGCTGTCGAAGGGGTGGGCGTCGGTTCCGTCCTCCTGAGAATCGCTGATGTTCGGGTTGCCCGGCGCCGGATCGCCGGGGGCGTCATCATCGACATATATCAGGGACTGGAACTCATAGGCGCCCATGTCGATGCGCCCGGCTGTGATGCGCGGGTTCGCGTCGAAGTCCGTTTCATCGAGCCCGGACACGTAGCCCGGATCGCCCGAGTCGATACAGGGTGACGAGGGCGCGAGCCGCAAGTCGTCCTGTGCGGTGCCCGGGACACGGTGACTATAGGCGTCCACGAACCTCGGGTTTGCGTCGATATTCCCTTCGCCGGGCCAACCGCCGAAGATGTTGCTGTAGGAGACATCTACCGTCGAACGGTCGTAAACCCATATCGGATTGTCGCTATCCCGAAGGATGCAATTGGTCAGCGCGACGTCGCTGCGCCCCTTTTGCTCGTTAGAGTTGCAGGCGAGAGAACTACCATCCGGCGCCGAGTTCCGGACGAACGTACAGTTGGCCAGAATCAGATCGCTTCTGTTGGTGGAGATCCCACCGCCGTAAATGTGTGCCCGGTTTTCTGTGAATATGCAATTGCCCAGGATCAGGCTGCTGTCGAGAGTATTGTACAGCCCGCCGCCGTAGTCAATCCCGTAGTTTCTGGTGAATATGCAGTTGGTCAAGACCGGATCGCTGGCGTCGCTGTACATTCCGCCGCCATAACGTGCCGAGTTCTCTGTGAATGCACAGTTGGCCAGACTCGGATTGCTCTCGTCGTTGTGCATTCCGCCGCCGCCGTACAAGGCCGAGTTTCCCTCAAATGTGCAGTTGGTCAGGTCAGGGGCGCTCTGATAGTTATTCATGCCGCCGCCTTTATCTTCCACATAGTTCCGCACAAAGGCGCAGTTGATCAGACTGGGATTGGCCCGATCATTGTACATTCCGCCGCCGTTACTACTCGCCGAGTTTTCGCGAAATGTGCAATCGATAATCTGCGGCGTGCCGTACCGATTGAACATGCCCGCGCCGTTGCGATTGGAAGGTACGTTGGCGTTGCCGCCGGCAATGGTGAATCCGTCAAGGATTGCCGCCCCGGCGACGGTCACGACGTGGTGGCTGTTCTCCGCCCTGCTCGGTTCGGTCAACAGAGCCTCGGGGCTGTTGACATCGACGTCATTGGCGTCCAGATCGCCGCTGAGGATGCTCTCGTACTTCTCGAAGTCTCGCACATCGGGGTCTGGTTCGCCATAACCGGCGTAGCCGCCCTTGAACGTCACATCGTTGATGAGTTCGAATGTGGCCGTCCGGTCGCCGGATGCCCTCATCGTGCCTGCTCCGCCCCCGCGCCCTGAGAGGGTCTGCTGATCGGGTCTGTATGTCCCACGCGCCACTCGGATTTCGTCACCGGGCCTCGCCCTGGAAATAGCATCCTGAAGACTCCGGTGGGCGAAGGCCCAGTCTGAGCCGTCAAATTCGGCGATGGCGTCACCGTCAACGTAAATCACCTTGCCTGCCGCAGCCGTGCAGGATGCCGCCAGCAGAAACAGTGCGCACAGCAGCGATCTGACATGATTTCCCTTGCTTGACATCTTCCTACTCCTGCAAATTAGTGATCACGCACGATAATCGCATCTTTGCCTACAAGATACCGGTCCGACCCTTCGACCTTGAGATTGTAGACTCTCCCCGCATAGGGCATCAGTCTCTTGGCCACGTTTACAATCGCAATCGAGCCTCTTGGCGTTTGCAGTTTCGTTCCTGTCTTCAGATCTTGCACGGCGGCCCAGTTGCCCGATTCTGTCAAAAAGTAATGGCGTTCGGCCACACCGATGCGATTGCCGCTTTCCAGCAAAACATCGTAGCATTCGAAGACGCCCTCGTGCTCTTGCACCTGCTCAACTTTACCCGGACAGAATGGAGGCGCCCACAGACTCTTTATCCCGACACCGTCAGCCCAGCTTATGCTGCGCCCTATGCCAACCGTTGATATTGAAACGAGGATCCCATCCACCCATACGCCGGTCTCTGGGACGAAGCAAGCCCTGCCCTTTGGCGGCGGCGCTGAGTCTGAGGATGTTGTGAACTTCCAGACGGCGCCCACCGTCTTAATGCCCTCGCTGTCGATCTCGTCGATGCGCCAGTAGTACACAGTATTGCTATCCATCCATCCGGGACTGAACTGCATCGTGGGCTGCTCGTGCATTGTGGGCTGGTCGGATACAAGCGGAAGGGGATGCTCAGTTCCGAAATAAACGTTATGCGAAACAGCGCCCAAACCGGGATTCCAACTCAATCTGGCATTTCTATCCACCTCGACAGCCCCGTTGGCGGGACTTGGGTTGAAAGCCCGGCCAGGCAGCCGCTCCGGTGACAAGCTGGCCTGCACCGTGCCGCCATAAGCACCCATGTTGGTCCGGTCGCCGTTGGGTATCGGCTCGTCCAATGCGTCGGCGATCGGATCGCCGCCATCGATGCAAGGGCTGGTCACCTGGTCAAGGATCCAGACGTCGTGCTCGATCCAATATCGGCCTCGCCAGGAGCGTAGATGATAGTCACCGTCTTGTGGATCGACAAAGAGCGGGTCGCCTTCGATATTGCCTTCGCCTTCAGCGGCTCCGCTGATGCAACTGTACCGCACCTGGCATCCGAACAGGTCACTGTAGCTATTGTTCCAGAAGATAATGTTGCTGATATCGGGTTCTGAGCCGGCGGAGGCCTCAATGCCGTACATGTTATCCACGATCGTCAGATTGCTGATCGTGGGAGAACTGCCGGCAATGAAGACTGCCATGAAGTTGTTTCTAATGACGAAATTCTTCAAGACACTATCGGGACCTTCGCCACTGTAGAACGAGACCGCAAAATCGCCGGGATTATCGAGCACAGGTATGCCTGCAGCGCCTGCAGCAACACCGCGGACCACGAGCGCTTTGCCCAAAAAATTGATTTCTTCCCGGTACAGCCCCGGATGCACCAGCACTACGTCACCGTCCGCTGCCGTGTCGATGCCCTTTTGAATGGTTGCGAACGCTGTTCCAGGAGTTAGTCCTCGGTTGTCATCACGTCCATGAACCGCATCGACGTAGAAGTGATTCAGGGCGAGAGTCCCTCCTCCGAACCCACCTCCTGCGATGGTTGCGGCGCCAACCAATACTGCGGAAAATACCAAAATCGTCCATCTTGTCATGATTTCTGTTTTGTTGACCATTGTGCACCTTCCTTTCTGTCCTGTGTGTTCTCGCAATAATTACAATTCACCAACGATTGGTTATCAAATTCACGAGCCACAGCATACCCGGAGGATCCTGCTGTGGTTGCCTATAGCTTCTCATCCTCGGCGGCGTGAATTCATTACCGACATTATCAATGTCCTGCAGATAAGAGAATATCAACTCGCCCTCACCGCCGTCATTTGCCGTAAATGTGATCTTCTCGATGACGTCGGTTTCCATATCGATGGTATAGACCAGCTTGACCTGTTCGCACGTCAACACAACTTCTGCTTTGTCGCTGCTCGATACGTTGCCGGTCTCAAACATCACCTGTTGTTCAGCCGCATCTCGGCGCACTGTGTCGATCGTGTGCAATCCCATCCAGGGCTGCCCCAATCCCTTGAAGAAACTGCCCCCTTCGTATTTCGCCACCACCTTTCCACTTCTATCAAACACACACGCCTGCGCCCCGCTGTCGGCAATCCTCAAGCCGTCGGCAAGCTGCAATTCAAACCAGGGGCCGAATCGCTTGCTGGCAGCATACACAAACGGTATCCGACCGCTTCCCGAGACTTTTTCTCCGTTAATCCGGCCGGAAATCCTGAAATATGTCCAGCCCCGCCCATGCATTGTGTCTCGGTTGTCAATGACTGTCGCACTCGCCGGCCAACCGGATTGAAAATACTCTTCTTCCAATACATTCAAATGGCGGTCTATCCGCCAGATCCTGTTGCCGTGAGCGCTGGAGCGTTTGGAGATCACAAGCAATCCCTTTCTTCTGCCGGAGACATATTCCATGTCAGTCTGTCTGCCTTCGACCTGAGAAATGAACCGAGTCAAATCCTCACCGTCGGTGGGCAATCTTCTCACGGAAAGATCGGGATTATGCATGCGGAAATTATTTATGAAGATGGTGTCTTTGTCATAGCAGTAGTTGGCGTGTTGATTCTGCAGAACCTGATTGTAAGAGCGTTTACCGGAGACATTGGATCTCAGCAGGCGCGTCATCACGGGTTTGCCGGCACCGGCGGGGAAGAAGTACCAGCATTGCTCGGCGCCACTGCTCGCCTCGGTATTCGATGCTGAATTGAAGGAAGTCTGTGCCCCGGATCCTTGCAGCTCTTTGCCGGCATTGTCTGCTGGGAGCTTCGTAACCACGGTGCCTCCGGCAATCACACCGGCGGTAGCCAGCGAAACAACCGCAGTTTTGCTTGTCACCATCGCTGCCAGAGAGGCCGCGGCGCCGACTTTGACGGCGGCTGCCGTCACAGACACACTCGCGGCCGTCGCCTCGGTCGCAGCGGTCATCTTCCCGAACAGCACCAAAGCCGCCAGCAGGTACTGCTTGCCCAACCCGTGACGTGACAGCTTGCCGGCCAGTGACTTCTTGGCCCGGTAGAACAACGATTGGACGCCAAACTCGGTACATCCCATCGACTCGGCAATTTTCGAGTACGGCATCTGCTCGTAACAGCGCATCGTCAGTACGGCCCTGTGACGCGGCGCCAGCTCCTGCATCGATCTGATAACGATCTGCTTGAGCTCACGGTTGATCATGCCGGCCAAGGCGTCTTGGCTGTCCCTGGCCGGGATCTCGCAATCGATCTCAGACAGCGACGTCGTCTTGTGCCGCCACTGCCGCCCGTAATGACTGCGAATCTTGTTGAAAGCAATGCCGTGCAGCCAACTCCAGAACCGGTCCGCTCTCTTGAGTTTGTTGAATACCCTAAACATTTCCAGAATGCTCTCCTGTACAATATCCTGCGTCAAATCTTCCTGCAACGTAAGACGGAGCACATATTCGCACAAGCGCACCCTCGCCGCCTCACTTAGGCGATTCAGACTGTCCTTGTCGCCAAGCTGCGCTTTCTTGACTAATCTGGTAAGCTCGTCGTTGTTAATCATCGACTCCTACTTATATAAGTGCAACGAACACGCAGAATCTGACGCACTTTCCGGACATTTTCCAGATTTTTCTTTTGTTTCCGCGATAATCAGTCAAAATCACCGCCAGCATCAATCTCTCAGCTCAAATCGTGACACGACATCTCCCAAGCTAAAGGCCCTGCTCCGCTGAATACCCCAATCTGCCCCAGGTTGCCCTTTGCAGTGCTTGCAGGTCGTACAAGCCGTCCTCGGTCTGCGGCTCGTAGTCTGCTTCCAGTTGTTCTCTGAACACATTACGAACTGGTATCGACACGCGGGGAATTTCCACCGTCTCGCGACCCTTCCATTTCCAATACTCGGCGTGTCCGTCGGCCAACGAGATCGTGGTGCCGTCGCCATGACGTATGGGGGGCGGAGCGGACCTATGCCACTTGGGATAAAGATAGTGGACATAGAAACCACGGCCGGCTGCCGTCTGGCCCATATCGATAAAGACGGCGCGCTGGGCCGCGCCCGGACTGAAGATATCCGTCAGTCTGGTGAGCCGCAGTACCGTACCGTTGACGCGATTGACGGGTTCTCGCAGTCCTGGGGCGGTGCCACCCGCCCAGAGTGTCCCTTCCACGGGGAAACCGTTTACGGCGGGGAGGATCGAGTAAGTGGCTGCATGGCCGGGGCGGCCCCGGGGGCAGCGGTAGACGTCGACGTCCTTGATCCAGGGCCACAAGTCGCCTTTGTCCGGATTCTCCACCAGTTCAGAACGGCTCTCAGGAACATCAAAGGCCCGGCCTATCCAGCTTCCCCCAACCACCACGCGCCCCATATGGGTCATACTGATCGAACTGAAGGGCACGCCGGATACGATCTTGCCATCGTGCTCTGTAGCATAGGCAGTCCAAGCCAGTGTGAGCTGCCGCAGGTTGCTCAGGCAAACCGCCCTCTGACCTTGCTCTCGGGCGCTTCGCAGCACAGGAATGAGCAGCGCCACCAGGAGAGAGATCACCGCAATCACAACCAATAGCTCAATAAGCGTAAACCCTTTGACTTTCCGCATGGCGGATAGTTCTCCCTTTCTATTGGGGTAAGCCCTTCCCGGCAAACGTGGGATAATCCGGCTCTTCGCAAATGCACCAGATGTCTTCGGTGCCGTTCTTGGTCTCATTCACGAAATCCCAACCGGCATCGAGAAACGTGCCGGTCGTCTGCATCTCGGCTGTCGTTTTGCCCGTCCCTCCCCAACTCACGATTCGACCGCTGGCCTCGATGTCCCAGAATGAATTGTAGACCCCGCCGGCCGTACTGGCTCCTACAAGTCCTCCGGTTTGGTAGCCTGCCAGCATGGCCGTAGCGGAATAGCAGTTGAGTATGATACCGGGCGAGCGTCCACTTCGTTCCGAATTGCTCCCGACGAGTCCGCCAACATACCATTGGCCGGCAACCTCACCCGCGGCATAGGAGTTGAGAACTTCACCGGGGGAATTGCGTCCGACAAGGCCCCCAACGGCGTTTCGTCCCGTGACACCGGCCTTTGAATAGGATCCAGTGAGGATGCCAGAGTTTCTTCCAACAAGGCCTCCGGTATTGTCCCGTCCGTCGATGCCGCAGTCGGAACGGCAACGCGTCACAATACCGGCGGGATTGCATTCTCCCACGAGCCCGCCGACGTTGTCGCGTCCGCCGACCAGTCCGCCTTCGACAGAGCAATTGACGACGGAGCCGGCACCCAAACGTCCGACGAGTGAGCCGACAGAATTCCTTCCGTCCACAGTCGAACCAACCAGCCGCAGATTCTTGATTTCCGCGTCCGGATGGCCAACGCACCCAAAGAGCCCAACGTTGTCACGGCCCCCGGAATTATGGTTGAAATTTGAAATGGTGTGGTCGTTGCCATCAAACGTACCGCTGAAGGGATGCCATTGCGATGCTATGCCGAACAGTTCGACCCCAATCAAATCGACGTCGTTGACCAACTTGAAATGGGCCTCCATCAATCTTGGATTACTGCCGATGCTGTTGAGTTCGTCAGCCGTTGAAATCAGGTATGGATCGTCCAATGCCCCGCGACCGCCTGAAAATAAAGGCAACTCAGGCAAAGGAGAACGCTGCCACCAGAGAATCGGGTATCCACCTTCGGGTGGCTCTGCCCAGATATCATCAACCCCATTTTCGGCTTCACCCCAGAAGTCCCAGCCTGCTCCCACAAATGTTTCAGTCACGTGCATCTCGGCTGTTGTCTTGCCCAAACCTCCGGCGCTGATCGACTGCCCACTCGCTTCGACGTCCCAAAAACAGCCGGCTGACCCACCGTCATCGTCTCGCCCAATGAGTCCCCCGGTGTCATTGTCCCCTAAAACGGCTGCGACCGAGTAGCAGTGTCTTATCTTACCAGTCCTGAGCGACACGCCGGCACGCCCACCTTGCATTGAGACATTGGTCCCTACAAGGCCACCTGTCGCCTCTTGGCCAATGACGTTTCCAGTTGCATAGGAATTTTGAATCTCGCCGTCCAACGAGTTGTATCCGACGAGGCCGCTGACTTCTTTCGCCCCATTTACGCTGGAATGTGAACTGGACGCAATGACCACCCCGTCGTTTCGTCCAACCAGGCCGCCAACACGATCCTCCCCCTCGACATCACACTTCGAGTAGCTGTTGGCGACGAGACCTGAGTTCCCGCCCACCAGACCGCCAACGTCTTCTCCACCGGTTGTGCCGGCCGTTGAGGAGCTGCCTATTACTGTTCCCTCGTTATTGGTTCCCACGAGTCCCCCGACGGCCCCAACCCCGATAACGATCCCGGCGCTGAAGCATCTTTCGACAACTCCTGTGTTGCGCGACCAATCGTCCCCACCCGACTTGCGATTGTAGCCTACCAGTCCCCCTACGCTGTAGAGGGCGGCGACATTTCCAGTCGCATGGCAGTCGCGAATTGTCCCGCTACTGTTCCCAACGAGGCCACCGACTGCTGATCTTCCTGAGATGGAGCCATTCACAGCGTAGCAGTCAGTAACAGTTCCTTGAGCAAGCCAACCCACCAGCGAGCCGACGGCGATCCCAATTCCACCATCGACATTGGGATCAATTAGGCCCAGATTGCTGATTCGAGCCTTGGGATCATCGATGTACCCGAAGAGCCCCACCGAGCGCTTATCTACGGAGGTGTAAGTGAAGTTGGAGATCGTGTGACCACCGCCGTCGAAGGTGCCGCTGAAAGAAGGCAGACGACCGGTCCCAATAATATTGAAATCGGTTCCGGCATAGGCCCCTAAGTCGATATCGGCCATTAATTTGAAGTGCTTGTCCCAGTCGTTGTGCTCGGCGCCGATAGAGTCCATCTGCTCGGCGTTGTAGATCAGGTAGGAATCGTTGGGTTCTCCCGTGCCGCCGCCGTATTCGGCCTTTGCCGACCAAGTCAGAGACAACACGCACAGCAGCAATCGCATATGATTTGCTTTTCCTCTCATCTTCGTATCCTTTCAATATGATATTGTGAATATGATGACGCTCCGGTCTGCGCAACCGGGGCACGGATCTGTTGCCAGGTGAATTACTGCGTCAGAGGCTTTGGGTTGGCCCAGCGCACACAAAAAGCGCCCTTGCCCTATCGGACTGCCGTAGGTTGGCTGCTGAAAGCACATACCGCGCCCCTTTCGCGCACGATCAGGCTTTCCTCAGGAAGAATCCGGAGAAAGCACCGCCATGTGGCTACAAAAGGAAAACCTCTTATTTGTCAAAGGCAGAGCAGGTATGAAATAGGCGTATGAAATATGATGGCACGAATGAATATAAAGAGTTCTTGCCTGCCTTTTTTACTTGTACCACTAATTATACTTCAGACAGTTTTGGTTGTTCAAGATTTCCTTGATTATTCTCACTTTCTTTTTTTGTACAGATCAATTTCGAGCCGGACACACCTCATCTGGCATTGGCCCAAGAATTGGCCGCACGTCGAACGAACACAGGTAGAGATTGGTGTTATCCGGTTCTTTTGATATTGATCCAGCTCTTGACCTTGGCAGCCGAAAGTGTGTTGAGCACGTCGGTTTTTGTCGCCCAGCCCCGCCCTGCGGTGGCTACGCCAAACCCCATCAGCCCCAGGCCGTCGGAACTGTGGGCGTCAGTTCCGATGACCAGCTTGACGCCCGCCTCGATTGCCATCCTGCCGTGGGTGTCCTTGAGGTCCAGGCGCCAGGGGTTTGCATTCACCTCCAGAGCCGTGTGCGTCTGAGCAGCGTGTTCGATCACGGCCTCCATGTCCAAATCCATTGCCTCCCGCTGGCCGATGAGCCTACCCGTCGGGTGGCCGATACAGGTGACATAAGGATTGTCCATCGCCTTAAGCGTGCGGGTCGTCACCTTCTCTCGCGGGCTCGCCATCCCCGAATGCGCCGAAGCTATCACAAAATCAAGCTCGGCGAGCAACTCATCCTCGAAATCCATTTTCCCGTTGGCCAGGATGTCAACCTCACACCCTGTGAAGATGGTCATGCCTTTGACTGTCTCGTTGAGCTTGCGGATCTGACGAATTTGTTGAGCCAGCCGCCTGGCTGACAGGCCGTTGGCGATGGCCGAGGATTTCGAATGGTCCGTGATGCAGATGTATTCATAGCCCAAGGCTCTCGCAGCCTCGACAAGCTCGGGTATGTCGCAGTCACCGTCGGAGGCAATTGTGTGCAGATGCAAGTCGCCCCGAATGTCTCCGAGCTGAATCAATTCGGGCAGACAATTCTCCCTCGCGGCCCGGACTTCACCGGAGTCTTCGCGAAGCAAAGGATCGACATAATCGAGTCCGAGCTTATGATAGATTTCCTCTTCGACCACCCCGGCGATCATTTCTTTGCCTTTGAAAAGTCCGTATTCGTTCAGCTTGAGTTTTGCCTTTACGGCGATTTCCCTCAGGCGCACGTTATGCTCTTTCGATCCCGTGAAGTATTGGGCCGCGGCGCCGAAACTCTCTTCGGGCACAGCGCGCACGTCCACGTGGACACCAATCGTACCGGTATCGATGATCGCCGAGCCTTTCGTGGGGCCGCTGGCGAGCACGTCCCGCACAAACCCCGCATTAGTGAATGCCTGTATGATCCCCCCTGCTGCCTCGCCGCCGACGCCGCCGACAAGTATGTCAACATCGCCGATAGTTTCGGCCCACCGGCGAAGTGAGCCGGCGGTCCGGATTCTAAGCATGCCGCAGACGTCTCGCAGAAATCCGCGGACTATCTCCGCTGCTTCGAAAGCCTGGTCGATACGAATCCGACCTGTGGATTTTTCCAGAAACGCAATGCCTCGCGCGATGGCAGCGGCCTTCTTGTCGCCGAAGCCCGCCAGTCCGGCGACGGCACCCGTCTCGATCGCAGCCTTCAGTTCGGCGATACTCGTGACATTCAACTGATCGTAAACTGCCTTCACACCCTTAGGCCCCACGCCGCCGATGGTGAGCAGCTCGGGCAATCCCGGTGGGATCTTCCCAAGCAACTCCCGGTGGACGGCGATCTCGCCGGTCTTTACGAATTCTTCGATTTTCGCAAGGCTAGACTTTCCAATCCCCGGCATCTTCGCCAACCTGCCCTCAGCCAGAAGATTCTCGACATCGGTAGGAATGTCTCCGATGATTCGTGCGACTTTTCTATAACTGTTGATGCGGAACCGATCCTCGCCTAGGATCTCCATGATGTCGGCCATCTGGTCAAAAATCGCACGTAGAATCTTGTTTGTCATGACTTTTATTATACCCTGCCGCACGCGAAATCAAAGCTGTAATTCCAATGCCCATTGTCGCGTCACCCCTCGTTTGACCGCCCTAACACAAAGAAGAGCTTTACTATCACGCCCCTTCATGATATAATCGTGATCGAAGCGATTGTCTGTAATAGTTGAGTTCCGAATACGTTTTCGAGAGGCATTGCATGTTTACGGGAGAATACAATGAAAGCATTTATCCAATTCTTGGTCTTAACAGTGCTGCTCTGTTCCTTTTGTCTGAGCAATGGCAGATCATTTGCAGCGAAAACTTCTCGCAAAGCCTCAGAGCAGGCGATGCTACTGTATGATGCTGCAAGAGACGGCGAAATCGAGAAGATCAAGGCTCTGATCGCCGATGGCGCCGACGTCAATGGCAAATGGTTGGGAGACTTCACACATCTTCACATTGCGGTAATAGAAAACAAGAAGAACGTTGCAGGCATTCTCATTGCCAATGGAGCCAACGTTGACGCCAAGAGGAAACCTTCTGAGTTCGACATGGAGATGAGTTCTTCGACCGCCAGCACACCTCTTCAGATTGCCGCGGTGAAAGGCTATCGCGGCATGGCCGAACTGCTTATCACAAATGGTGCTGACGTCAACGCCAAAGCCGACAACGCCAATACTGCTCTACACTATGCGGTGTTCGCAGGCCAGAAGGCCGTAGTTGAGCTGCTGCTCGCCAACGGCGCTGATCTTGACCTGAAGGGTAGGGACGGGCTAACGCCGCTCGAAGTTGCTGTCAAACGTTCACATGAGGAGATAGCGAGACTGCTGGTGACCGAAGACACCGAAGTCACCATACACCTGGCTGCTTTCATCGGAGATTTGCCGAAACTCAAAGCTCTCATTGAAGCCGGAACAAGACCCGATGTAAATGACAAAGATGGCATGAGACCCCTGCACTACGCGGCGACTGGGGGCGACAGAGATACAGTTGAACTTCTAATCGCCAAGGGCGCTGATGTCAACGCGAGGGTGCCACGGGTTCTAAGCGACGGCGAGAAAGAACTCAGAGACCAGCTTCAATCTGAAACCTCAAAAGACGCCAAAGCGATTGAAGATAACGAAGCTGGCTTTACGCCCTTGCACTTCGCGGCCATAGACGGGTATCTTGATGTAGCCGAGTTCTTGATTGACAAGGGCGCCAAAGTGGACACCAAAGGCCCCCACCACTTCTATCCTTTTGGCGACGAACCTGCTCTCGACAACACGCCGCTATTCTTAGCCGCCTCCAATGGGTACAGTGAAGTTGTCGAGCTACTTGCGTCCAGAGGTGCGGATGTCAACACCACCGGAAGTCCCCTCTCTGGCGATTCGCCGTACTGGGCGATCGGACCGGCACAGTACCCGCCCGGGCCCGCATTGCTGTGGGCCATTAATCGCGGGCACATAAAGACGGCTGAAGTACTCATCGCCCACGGCGCCGATATCCACGCCAAGGGTAGTCTGGCGGGCTGGGCGCCGTTGCAGATGGCAGCAAAGACGGGCAACGCCGAAGCTGCGAAGCTGCTCATTGCCAAAGGCGCCAATGTCAACGCGACAAACGAATCCGGCGACACGGCCCTGCACGAAGCAATCGCCTGGGGCCATCATAAAGACGTTGTGAAGGTTCTGATAGACAACGGCGCCAATATCAACGTACAAAACAGAGACGGCTGGACTCCGCTGCATGAGGCAACGGCCTCGGGTCATCCACGCGATTTGGGAGGTCGGGTCGAAAAGGACATCGCGGAAATCCTGATAGGCAAAGGCGCTGAAGTCAACGTATCGAACAAGCGCGGCGATACTCCCCTGCACCATGCTGCATTGGAGGGCGGGCCGGACTTGATCAAACTGCTCCTCGACCACGGCGCCGATATCAACGCCGTAAACGAATATCGGAGAACCCCTCTTCATGTTGCGGCCTCCTATCAAAAGAAGGAGTCAACTGAGCTGCTTGTGGCCAGCGGAGCTAATATCAACGCCAAAGACAAGGACGGGAGCACACCACTATTGGAAGCATTTTCCCGTCGCGACACCGACTTGGCAATGTCGCTTATTACTAGCGGCGCAGAGGTTAATACTGGTAACGCGGATGGCAGAACTGCGTTGCACTCAGCGGCCATCGGGGGCCACAAGAAACTTGTGGACATACTCATCGCCAGAGACGCCAAGGTCACAGCAAAAACGGTTTCCGGTTGGACGCCGTTGCACGATGCGGCAGTAAACGGCGATGGAGGAGTGGTTGAACTTCTTATTTCCAAAGGAGCTGATGTGAACGCTCGGATCGAGATGGGTGAAAGAGGCACTTGGGATAGCGCCTGGAAAGGCTGCACTCCTCTGCATGCAGCCGCCTACCAACGTAAATCGGCCGCTGCCAGAGCGCTCATCAAAGCGGGTGCTGACGTTAATACAGTTGATAGATATGGCTCAGCGCCCATGCATCTGGCAGCCTATAAGAATTGCAGAGATATTGTTGAGCAACTCATAACTGGCGGTGCTGACGTAGACATTGAGGATAGTGAAGGCAATACGGCTTTATGTGAGGCGGCTCGTCGGGGACACAAGGAATTGGCGGACTTTCTCATTGCGAAAGGTGCCAGAACTGATGCAATGATCGGGGCTCTTCTGAAGACCGGCTCCACGCCACTGCACAACGCGGCAGAGAGAGGCAATCTCAAAATCATTCAATCGCTTCTCTCGAGTGGAGGCAATGTCAATGTCAAGGATAGAAGCGGTGCTCAACCACTGCATTTTGCAGTTGCATATGGCCACGAAGATGTAGCCGAGACGCTTGTGGCTCATGGTGCCAATATACATTTAGAATGCTCGATTTCATTGTCTAAGACGTACTTTGCCCACAAGACACCTTTGCACTTAGCCGCTGCTCACGGGCACATCGCTGCGGCCACACTTCTTATCACAAATGGCGCCGACGCCGATATGCCAAGCAGCTCAAATCACGAGACCCCTTTACACTCGGCAGCCCGTGACGGGCATAATGAAATGGTCGGATTGCTTCTCAAGCATGGAGCTAATGTTCATGGAGTCTATGATGGGTCGGGATCGCTTGCCAAGTGCACGGCGTTGCACCTTGCAGCCTACTACGGGCATGCTGATGTAGCCAAGACGCTTTTGTCGAGTGGTGCCGAGGTCAATGCCATGAACGGCAGCAATTCGACATCGCTGCATATGGCAATTCGACGAGGGCATGAGGATGCGGTGAAAGTCCTTGTTACGAACGGGGCGGACCTGAGCATCAAATCCTATAGCCAAACGCCACTGGATTTGGCTCGCTCGCATGGTCATACGGACATTGAAAAACTTCTCAAGGCCGCGGCCGGCGATGCGGGCGATTAGGACGCCCGGGCACATCAGCGGCTCTCTACGGTGGATGGGGCGGGAAATTTGAATTCGACTGAATCGGTTAACCTTACTCTGTCACCCCTGTACCTGTATGTGCCGAAATTGTGGTTGTGGAGTACATAGTCGTTGCGGACATGAGAGAGATATATGTATACCGGCCTCATTCTACCGAAGGCTCTGCTTCGGAACATCGGGCTTTTCATGTCACCCGCAGCCGGATCGAAAGGGACCCAGCCTCGGTTCTGCAGATAGACCTCTGCCCAGTTGTGTTTTGAAGTGGCGGTGTCGGCTTTCACGGTGTAGCCGGTGACGACGCGAGCCGGGATGCCCCCGGCCCTGCATATCGCAACGAACAGATCGGCGTACTCGGTGCAATCACCTCTGCCCCGCTCCAGAGCTACTCTTGCTCCCTTGTCGTCTTTGCCGCTTACGACATATTCCATATGTTCGAGGACATAGTCATAGATTTGCTTGACCACGTCCATTTCAGTATCGCCCTCCATGGCCTTGGCGATTTCCCTTATCTCGTCGTGATCGCTTTCTATATATCTCTCC
This sequence comes from Phycisphaerae bacterium, assembly GCA_016782865.1. Lineage (GTDB taxonomy): Bacteria > Planctomycetota > Phycisphaerae > Sedimentisphaerales > Anaerobacaceae > SG8-4. The sequence goes on along the minus strand of JADHXR010000038.1, from coordinate 28,230 downwards.
TGCTTCAGGAACTCTTCGCGCCGGTCGTCTTCGGCAAGTTCCTCGGCGGTTTCGCCTTTTGCGCTTAGCAGATCGTATCTGTACAGTTCGGCTTTGACATGTATTTTCACTTTTTCATGCCGCTGGGGCTCTCTGAACACAAACTCGGCGTAGCGGTTGCCGTTCTCATTGAAGATTCTCGACGGTCTCGGAGAATAGCTTCTGCTCAGAATTTTCTGCCTGCCTGGCGTTGTCGTCGGCAGTACGACAACGAAACTCATCGACCGAGTTTCCCCCGGCACCGAAAAATCATAAGTAAGGTCGAACTCTACCTGATTGCTCGCCGCCGGCGTCCAGCGCGGCCCCGGGTGGTGTTTTGGTCTTTGCCTTGACGCCAGCCGACCGTCGGCGGCCGTCAAGAATGTCGCCGTGACTATCAACGACAGCAAGAACAATTTTTTCAGATCCATTTGGTTTCCCGGAACAGGACCATAAGCATGGGCCAACCACCCATAAGCCCGGCTAATCGCTCGAAGTGCATGTTTGCTCAATTAAAGCCCTATACTCCTGCACATCACAGAAACCGAAACCGCAAGACATTACAAATCGCAAGCCCCGGGTGTGCAACCCCATGTGCCGCCCTGACTTAGAACATACCCTTTAGTCTACACCTACAATCAACTTATCCACATATCTATTCTAACACAATCACCCTCTTTATACCACAGTCTCGCCGAGAAGTTCACCAGTTTTGGGTCGAAAACAGGCAAGTTTGAATGAAGTCAAGTTCGGTGCTTGCTTAGATAAAATCGGTTTCTATCCGAAAACGTCTACATGTAATGATTTACAGAAGCACATTCAGTCCCTTTTCAATCGCGTATTCACGGACGGATTGGATTTCCTCGGAGGTGGGGCGGCGGTTTATTTTGGGGCCGGACGCGGCCTTGTAGCACGGGTGGTACTGGGCCATTACGTTGACGGTTGTTGACGGTGAGATTTCTTCAGCCAAGAAGTCCAGAATCTCGAAGCTGCCTGCGAGGTTCTCCGGCAAGACCAGGTGCCTCACCAGCAGCCCCTGTGTGGCGACCCCTCGCTCTGTTTTAAGATCGCCTGCCTGACGGTGCATCTCCTTGACCGCGGCGAAATTCACCGCCGGGTAATCCGGCACGGCGGAAAGCTCTTCGCCGATTTCCGCGTCGGCATATTTCATGTCGGGCATATAGATGTCTATGAAGCCCTCGATGAGTCTGAGCGTCTCGACTGAATCGTAGCCGCCCGTGTTGTAAACTGTCGGCAGCGTCAGGCCTTTTTTTCGAGCCAATTCAATCGCTGCGGCGATAGCCGCGATAACATGCGTCGGAGTGACAAAATTGATATTAACACAACCGGCGTTTTGCAGTTCGAGCATGGATTGAGCAAGCTGCTCTACGGTCATAGGCCGACCATGGCGCTCGTGACTTATGTCGAAGTTCTGGCAGAACACACAGCCCAAATTACAGCCCGCGAAGAATACCGTCCCCGAGCCCCCTGTTCCGACCAGGACGCTTTCCTCGCCGAAATGGGGACCAACGGAGCTGACCATCGGCGTCTCGCCAATTCCGCAAAAGCCTGTTTCCCCCTTGCTGCGAAAGACCCCGCACAGATGCGGACAGAGCGTGCAGGGATTCATGCGATCCCACAATTGCTGAACGGGATTGCCGGGTTCATTCACTCTTATTGTTTGGCGCGGTCTGTTTTGCCCGCGTTCAGAGCGCCGATTCAATCTCGTCTATCGTCACCCCGAGCGCTGCTTTAGCTATCGGATCGAGCTGCGATTGCGAACCCTGTAGATGAAACGTGCGATGTATGTGCGAAATCTTCTCGCCTGGGTCCAGTGCCGCCGCCATAGACGATGTCTCAAGCTCGTAGAACGGGCCCATGGGCTTGGCGCCGGGCTCCGGAGGGCCATCATTGTAAGAATTGACAGTGTCGCCCTTGTAAGGCTCATCCTGCAATTCCCACATCGAGTTGACGTAGTCGGTGACACCCTGCGGTTTGTTGTACTGCACTACCGTCAAGACCTTATTTACAGCATCGTAGCTGCCGAGTGTTGGCTTGGATCGCTGGGGTGAAAGACCGATCTTGCTCCGATACTGCCCGTCGCCGCTGAAGAACAGTACGCCGTCCTTGACAACCAGCCGATCCGAAGGGACCTTGCCGAAATAGGCATCGTTCACCACCGGGCCCAGTGTACTCTCAGATCCGGCGTGGAATGGGACCACAATCGTCGTCCTCGGCGATGGATTGAACATGCCGAGAATCCAGATCGAGAGCAGGCCGGTCTCCTTCTTCCATGCTTGTGAGCCGGTATTGGTCATCTTGTTGGTGGACTCGAACGCCACCATCTTCACTCCTTTGGCGGGCGTCATCCCCAGCTCGTTGACCGCTTCTTCTTGGCCGAGCACGCGGACTTCGCGATCGACCCGGAGATCGAAAACGGTCTGCGAATAATTCTCAAGTCGCATGTCCTTTTTCAGCACGGCTCGATTTTTCGAGGCTGAAACCAACTCGAACGCCTCGGTATCTATCGGTGCCGGGGTAAACCAGTGCTCGAGATCGAAGGGCACCCCGTTCTTGAAGAAGATCGAGAACTGCCCGCCCTCGGGACCGATCCAGAAGCGGTCTTCGCCACCGAAGACGTTGATGTGCTCGACAAACTCGCCGGCCGATACCAGTTCGCGGTTGATCCAGCCGAAGCTCAAGCCGCCGGCCCCAGTGGCACTGCTGGTCATCACGCGGCCCTGCATTTCGGGCAGGACCGCTACCTGACTATCACCCGAGGCGTCCGAGAGGACAACCACTTCGGTATGCTTTTTAAGAAATTTCAGATCATCGCCGAATGTGCTCTTAGGCATTTTCGTATCCTCTGCACAGCCCGCGATTATTCCTACACAGGCCAAAACCGTCAGCACTTTCACATATCGCATTGCCTGTCTCCTTACTTGTCCTCATTGTTTCGCAACCAAGGCTAATTTCTTCCAAACAATAACTCTTGCTCGAAGCAAATCATAATAAGACACAGTTTGGCGCCGGTCAAGCTGCAAAATACCCGTTTTCTCTGGCGGCGTGAGAGTCAATTTGAGAAATCTTGATTGCTCTGCGCGTGTGTTGTTTCGAGGATCTACTCACCCGGCGACGGAGTTGAGGCAATCCAATTGTCAGGATCGTTGCCGTAATCGGAGGCGACTTTTCGCGTGAGTGATCCGCCGGCGCCGTCCGGCTCGGCGGGCCATAGGTCCACTGAACCGGGCGCCTCATCAGGATGAGAGCCATCACTGTAATTGACCCTATCGACGCGGACATAGAAGCGCTGCCCTGAGGCGTCAACGTCGCCAGGCATGGCGAGTTCGAGGCTCTCGCCTGCGTCGCTCAATCTGCCGTCGTATGGGCCGAGAATCTTCTCAGCCGGGATGCCCGGATAGCACCAGGAGAGTGCCTCGGGGTCCCTGGCCACCACGAGACGTCCGCCGCCGGCTATCGTGACAGGCAGATCGGCGTCGAACGTGAACTCGATACCATCGGTGAGCTTCCAGGGCGCGCCCTTGTCGAAGTCGTATAACGTCACCGGCTCTGCGCCGATGTTGTGAAGCTCGATGTATTCGTATTGGTCGTTGGTGTACGAGCCGTCGGCAGGCCAGTCGGGATTGTACATTATCTCGCTGATGACCACGGGGCCTACCTTAGGATCGGCGTTGGCTGACCCTGGCGTGATGTGGTCGGTCGCCACAAAGTTGTAGTTGTTCGTGCTGGGCTTGTAGTAACGTCCGAAGGATACGCCGGTCGGCGAGGGGCCGAAATCTTCTACGTCGCGATAGCCTGTTAGCACACCGTTTTGTGCAGAGCTCAGATACAGCCGTTCGCCGTTTTCGCTCAGGGCAAAAGGCTCATACGAGCCGGCATCGTTAGCGTTGCCGAAATTCAGGTCCTGGTAGAGAACCAGGTATTCACCCGGACCGATTATTGTTCCGCCGGCAATTTGGTATTTGAAGAGATTGTCCTCGCTGTCACTGAGGAACCAGCCGCCAACTTCGATAGCATCGCGAGTGGTGTTGTACAATTCGATCCAGTCCGAAGCCGTGTCGTGCGAGTGTGCCAGCAGTTCGTTGATGACCACCGCGCCGGGGTCGGGGATGATGCCGCTGTCGTCCTGTCCGGGTGAGCCGCCCACGTACGCGCTTGCGCGCCAGGAGTCTTTCCGGTCCCAACTGTCCGGATCGGGATTGGTCGGGTCTATTGCCGTCAGGGAAAAGCCTTCGCCGTCAGTGAGCGAACGCCAGCCATTCTTGTAGGCGAAGTCCAGAATCGTCTGGCCGATAGCGTCTTGGAGCCTGATTCTCTCGCCTGCATCGTTCAGCCTGCCCGAGTATTGACCGGCTACGTTGACGTTCGTGCCGTATCGAGCTTCGAACGTACCGATATCCCGGACGACTACGACATATTCACCTGCGGCAAGCTCAACGCTCGGGAAGGTAAGATCGATTCCGTCTGTAAAGCTCACCAGATTCAAATTGATTGTCTGCGCTCCGACGTTTCTAAGCTCTACGAACTCCTCGTTAGGGTCCGGCGCATAGTACATGATCTCGGTGATACGCAGGTTGTCCGCGACGGGGCCGACGGCAAAGACCGCTTCGTTCAACGCACTCCATGCCCTGCCGCGCAACACACGGGCCTTGACGTGCGTGCTTATGTCCAGTGCGATCGGGCCGGCATACTTGCCTGGATCGGGCAGAATGTCATCGCTGGGATCTTCCTCGGCTGCTCTTGCGAGCAGCTCGGTGGAAATAAGAAAATCCGGACTTGTGGCCGAGGAGTTCAGGCCCTGGATGGCCAATAAATTGCCGCCTTGCTGCAGAAGGTTGAGTGACATTGAAATGTCGATGCTCTCGAACTGAACGGCTTCGGAGTCGGGGTGGCTTGCACTGGCGGCAGAACTCCAGGCCGGCCTGCCGCTGAAATTGCGCCGAGCCACCTCGGTTCCGTTGATGTAGGCGACGAAGCCGTCATCGTAGCGAATGTTCAACGTCATGAGCATGAACTCTTCGGGGTTGCCGCTAACAGTAAACGGAATCCGGATATAGCAGGTGGCATTCCTCGTGTACATCTGCGATTCGATGTCGAGACTGAGAAGGTGTTCGTAACCCGTGGCTGTTTCGTATCCCACCGCGCCCGGATTGCCGCTGACTCTTGTCCAGGTCCGATCGCTAAAGCCCGAGCAGTCCTTCCAGCTATCGCCTGCCGAGCGGATAGGAACGAGCACGCGTTTCTCAGCACTCTCTGCTATGAGAGTTGCGCCTGTGTCGATCTGAATTTGCGGCGTGCCCGTTGGCCGGGGGTCGCTGCCGTCAAGCGTATAATATATCGTCCCGGTCGGTGTGCTCATGGTCAGGTTGAATCCGCCGTTGCTGCGGCCGCCGGCGTGGCTGAACGCGGGCGGTTGGATGCCTGGGTACCAGCCTACGCTCTTGAACTGGTCGAGCACGACGTTCGTGCGAGACGGCATGTAGCTGTTGAGAATTTTGTTGATCTCAGGACGCCAGTGCCCGTCCCGGGTAAAGGGTGTCGAGCGCTTGGAATCGCCCCACCGCGCCGACTCGGCGACGATTGCCAGCTCAATCTGGTCGACCCGGCTCTGAAGCCGCCCTTGTGATGCGCCGGGCGTAAGCAAACCGTCACCGAAGAAGTGCCTATAGACACGGTCGGCGAAACGCATGCGATAATCGGCATTGACGCCGGCAAGCTGCTCATGCAGCCAATGCGGATTGAAATATCTCAATTGCGCTCCCGCCGTGGTGAACGGCGTGACCATATTCACCTCGCTGTTGCTCGTGCCGAGGGTGTGCTCGTTGTCGTGATGGAAGAACTTGAAACCGTCGGGGTCCGCTCGGCCGTATATGCTGAATGTGTTGTTCGGTATGTTGCCGAAACGCGAGCCGGGACCATCCCTGTCGCCCGAGTAGTATTCGAGGATCATAAAATCGATCAGGTTATCAACGTCGAGCAGCCTCTCGTAATTCGGATTGCGCGTCCCGTCGGGGTTCATGCCCTGGATTCGATAGTAGGCCTCGTTGTTGCTCAGGCCGGCCCTGGCCGCATCGTACAATCGGCGGTAGGCGTCCAGGTTACCGTCGGTGGCCACCATCGCCCGGCCCGCAGCGCGATCCACTTTAATAGCATCGTAGTCGTCCTTGTCGCCTCCGAAATACGACTGGCCGTACGACGCTTCGGCACGTTCCTGTGTCTGGTAGAGCCCCCAGTACTGGCCGTTGATGTACAGGTGATAATACCGGCTCCGGGTGTAGGGATGACCCATCTGCCCCTGGGTGTCGCGCGAGAATACTTCGCGAACCATCGTGTTCTGACTATCGTTCTGGAAGCTCCACGAGTAGTTCTGACTCGTTCGAAGGTCCATGTTGTCGAACTCATCGACGCCCTCATCCTCGAATAACGGAAATCTCAGCTTGGCGTCACCGTACTCGGCGCGGAAAAACAATCGAAACGCATGTTTGGGATTGCTAGTGCTCCGGCTGAATCCCCCGCGAATGCGCAGACCTGCGTCGATCTGGAAACCTTCGCTGCCGTCCGGATTGAGCAGCTCGACCGAGGTGGGTCTCTCCCACGCTCGTCCCTCGCTCGACGGGTGCGAGTAAATACCGTCCGATGCGCCAAACAGATTACTCAGCTCGGTCACCAGCGAAATGCTGGGAACGGCCCGCAGGGCACCTTCGATCAGCGGGGCGTACCTTGGATCGTTCACCACGTCCGGATCCATCCCGTAGTTGATCACCTGGCTGTTGACAGATCCGGAAGGCCAGCCCGGCCCCGGCGCCGAGCCGGAGGATGATTGTCTCTTGACGTCGCGAACAAATATGTATGTGTTGGTCTTGATCCGCGAAGGCATGTAGCCGGCCTTGATTGCTTTTGCGCGCAGGATAGTCGTTCTGCTGATTGAAATGGGGCCCTGGTAGAGCGTTCCACTCGGCATCCGGCCGCCGAGTGTATAGGGTTCCTTGCCGTCGAGCGTGTAATATATCACTGCTCCTTCGGTTTCGGTGGCGAGTGTTGCGGTAAACGCCTGGTCGTAGAAGCCCCTCTTCTGGCTGAACTCCGGGGCATCGACTTCACCGAGATATCCGCCGTCGTTTTGTGTGCCCGGCGTGGGAGCGGGAAAGAACCGCTGGCTTTCGCCCGAGTCGGGAAAGCGGCCGAATGAGATATTACTGCTCTGCTTGGCGAAGACGACGCTATCGATCGGAGTGCTGCCCAGACCGTCTATCAGGCCGATCTCGTCGCCGTCGGCGTCGAGCTTGAAATTCGCATGCAGCCCTGCGTCGGCTATATCGTTGTCGGCCCATATCACCAGGTAGCCCCCCGCCGGTATGATGGTCGAAACGGGGTCATTGCCCGGAATTCGCCATTTGGTCGGAACCGACATGTCATCCGTCAGGTACATGCCGCCGACGTCAATCGCATCGGCGCCGAAGTTGTGAATTTCGATCCAGTCATCGTAATCGCCCTGCGGGTCCTCGACCGAGTTGCTGTTGGACGCCATGAATTCATTAATAGTCAGCGGGATTGCAGTCTGGCCCCAATCTCCGGTGAGATCACCGGCCGGACAATGGACATTCACAGCGCCGGCTGCGAACACGGCTATCAAGAGGGTAGACAGCGAGATTCTGATACGCCTTAGCACCTTTCCATTCCTCACTTGCGCTCAAAGACAGCGGATTTCTCTAATCTTTTTTATATGTGAACTTTATGTATTCTAACATATAGGCCGGGTTCGAGTCAACACCCATGACCAGGACAAGACAGGGGCCCGATCGCAAGCGGGCGACTTGAGAACTCATGCTTGATTTGCCGCTTTAGGAGGCGTATTATAGGCCCACGCAGAAACAATGAATTATAGAATGTAAGACTATGAAGCCGAAAATTTTGCTCGTCAACCCGCCGATCCATGACTTTGCCGCGTATGATTTTTGGCTCAAACCTTACGGGCTGCTCACCGTTGCGGGCTATCTGCGAGGCAAGGCTGATTTCAAATTGTTCGATTATCTCGACAGGCAGGTCCTGTTCGCGTCCGGACGGGAAAAGCTCGCATCCGACTGCTGGGGCAGAGGCCGGTTCTACTGCGAGAACATCCCGCGTCCAGCCCCTCTGGAGGCAATTCCGCGGTATTTTCGTCGATTCGGTATGCCCCGCCGCATGTTCGGCGACTTTCTCGCAAGCGAAGGGCCCTTCGATGTTGCGCTTACCCAGACGACGATGACCTATTGGTACAAGGGGGTCGAGGAAGTCATCGAGGATGTTCACAAGCTTTCACCAGGGGCGAAAATCGTGTTGGGCGGCAACTATGTAACGCTTTGCCCCGACCACGCGCAAACGCTGGGGGCGGATTTCTTAGTACCTGGCACAAATCTTCAACCGCTCTGGGAATATCTCCAAATGCCCGCGGATCTGGAGCAGCCGCCCTTGTGGGATGTCTATCCAAAGCTTGACGTCGGCACACTTAAGCTCACCGACGGCTGTCCTTTTAATTGCACCTATTGCTCGGTACCGAAGGTCTACGGCAAATTCAAACCGCGACCGGTGGAACATTCCCTTCTCGAGCTGGAGCTGATGCGGCGGCTTGGAGTTGAGAATGTCGCCTTCTACGATGACGCCCTGCTGTTCGAGGCTGAAGCAACTTTGATTCGGTTTCTAAACGAAGTCGTCAAGCGGAACATAAAAGTCAACTTCCACGCCCCGAACGCCCTGAACGCACGTTTTGTCACAGCGGACCTGGCCGAGCTTATGGTGCGGGCAGGCTTCAAGACCTTCTACCTGGGCTTCGAGAGTCTATCGGTTCGATGGCAGAAACGCACCGGCTCGAAGGTCTTTTCCGAAGAGCTTGCACGAGCAGTCGAGCATCTCATCGGCGCCGGCGCCGGCGCCGAGCCCTCAAACATCACGGCCTATCAAATCCTTGGCCATCCTCATATCGGAATCCAGGAACTCGAAACCTCGATGCGATTTGTCCACAGCCTCGGCATCCGTGGAATGCTGGCCGACTTTTCGCCGATCCCCGGAACGGCCGACGGCGAATACTGCCGTCGATTCGTGAACATGGACGAGCCCCTTATGCATAATAAGACCGCCTTCCCAATCATCCTGCTCGGCTTCGACGAATCAAACCGCCTCAAAGACCTCCAGCGTGAACTGAACAAATCGGCACTGGATTAAAGAAGGTTTGAGTCCTTCATGCGTTTGACATAATCATTCTTGTCTCTTGAGACGTTTCCAGCCAGGAGCAGCAGAGCGATCAGGTTGGGTGCAGCCATTAGAACATTCAGATTGTCGGCCATTTTCCAGACAATGTCCAGTCCCCCCACCGCACCAACAACTATGATACAACAGAAAGCATATCTATATGGCAATATCGCTCTCGGGCCCAGGAGATATTCAAAACAGCGATCCCCGTAGTACGACCAGGAGATAATCGTCGAGTAGGCGAAAAAGACCAGGCTGATCGCGACGACGATCGCACCAATGCCAGGCAAACAGTGTTCGAAGGCATCTGACGTCAATGAGGCTCCCGTTGGAATAATATAAGGCGTACCATCATCCCGCAGGAAATGCTGCGTGTCTTCACCAACGGGGGCGGCGACCTCGACATGCTCACCGTCCAACAGTATCTTCTTCGGCTGGGCCGGGGCACCGGGGCCGTAGAGAATCGTGCCATCAGCCGATTTAACTTGCCAGAGACCGGAAATGATAATCACCAAAGCTGTCATCGTGCAAATGACAATAGTGTCTATGAACGGGCCGAGCATTGCGACAAATCCTTCACGAGCCATTTCGTGGGTCTTTGCCGCCGCGTGAGCCATCGGCGCCGACCCTAGCCCTGATTCATTACTGAATACACCGCGGGCGACACCTCTTTCAATTGTTCTGGCCAGAACAAAACCGAAGAAGCCGCTACCGGCAGCCAAAGGACGGAAGGCATACCGGAAAATCTGCGAGAGTGCCAACGGAACATCCGAAAAATTCCTCACCAGAATCGTCACCGAGCAGAGGACGTAGATCGCACACATCAGGGGCACAATCTTTGAGGCGACGGTTGCGATTCTCTTTATGCCCCCGATGACGACGATGCCAACCAGGACAGCCAATACGATTCCGATGATCGGCTTGAGGATGATGCCGCCGCCAAGCAACGGCAAGGCCGAGTCAAACTTTGCCTGCCCAATCGAATCGGGAATGATTGTCAGCAGGCCGTCGGCCACGGAATTGGCCTGGACGGCGCAGCCGATCCCAAATGAGGCAAGCCCAGCACAGAGGGCAAAAATCACGGCGAGCCACTTCAAGCCGAGTCCCTTTTCGAGATAATACATCGGGCCGCCGGATGCGGAACCGTCCTCGTGAATCACACGATATTTCAGGGCGAGCGAGCAGCTTGAGAACTTCATCGCCATTCCCACGAGCGCTGTAATCCACATCCAGAAGACCGCCCCAGGCCCGCCTAAGGCAATGGCGGTGGCCACACCGGCAATGTTTCCCGTCCCGATGGTTGCCGAAAGTGCGGCACAAAGTGCCTGGAAATGCGAAACATCGCCTTCTTCCTCTGGATTGTCAAATTTACCGGAGATACATTTGATCGAATGCCAAAAGTATCGAATCTGAACGAATCGCAGCCTGATTGTCAGGTACAGACCGGTGCCGACAAGTAAAACAATCGTTGCCGGTCCCCAGAGGATGTCATTCGCTTTATAAACAAAATCGGAAATAAGTTCCACTCGAGCCTCGTGCAAATAAGTGTACTAAAACCACTTCCAGACAGTTCGGGCATCTTACCAAAAGAACATTATAAATGTAAACAAAAGAAGTGACGATCCAAAAACCCTGAACGTTCATACCGATTGAATGCAGCGGCGAAATCAGTTATATTGAATCGCTCATGTGTCAAAAGAAAGTACATATAAAATCCTTCGGCTGTCAGATGAACAAGCTGGATACGGCCTTGGTGACTTCTGCGTTGCAAGAGGCTGGATTCAGTTTGAGCGAAAGCATCAAGGAAGCCGGCATTGTTTTGATCAACACGTGCTCCGTGCGTGAACATGCCGAGCAGCGGGTCCTTTCGCATTTGGGGCATCTAAAACACATGAAGAAGTCTCGGCCTGATTTAGTGGTCGGCGTAATCGGGTGCATGGCGCAGCGACTCGGCGACAAGCTGCTCGAACACGAGGCGGTCAATATAGTCTGCGGGCCGGCCGAAATTCCTCAGATCAGCGAGTTGATAGCGAAGGCTGTTCAGGACAGACAGAAGACTCTGGCGGTAACAGAAAAGATCCGTAGGAAAGGTTCACAGCAGCAAAGACGGGCGCTCGAGAAATTCGAATCAGCTTATGGGATCGAAGACGAACGAATCGGGGGCCAGGCCTTTGTTCGCGTCATGCGAGGGTGCAACAATTTCTGTTCTTATTGCGTCGTACCCTACGTGCGCGGCCCTGAAGTCTCACGGTCGCCCGAAGCGATAATCGAGCAAATAAGAAAACTCGCAGATCACGGAGTCAAACAGATTACGCTGCTGGGCCAGACGGTGAATTCTTACAAATGCAAACATGGCGGCAGGACCTGGTGTCTTGCGGATCTGCTCGAAGCGGCTGGTGACATTGCGGGTATCGAATGGCTCAGATTCGTCACGAGCTATCCGTCCGAGGAGTTCTTTGACCAGATCATGCAGGTCATGGCCGGCTCTCCAAAAGTGTGCGAGTATCTGCATATCCCCGCTCAAAGCGGCTCGGACAGGATTCTGAGCGCGATGAATCGCAACTACGCCAGCCGGTGGTATCTGGAACTGCTCAACCGCGCAAGAGAGATTGTGCCGGGAATTTCAATCGCGGGCGATCTTATCGTCGGCTTCCCTGGCGAGACCGAAGAAGATTTTCAAGCGACAGTGAATCTTCTCGAGAAGGCCCGATACAAGAATGCCTTCATTTTCAAATACTCCCCCCGACCCGGCACGACGTCAGATAGGAGATTGGAGGACACGGTGCCGGGAGAGATAAAACAGAGGCGAAATGTCGAGCTTCTCGCCGTGCAGGAGAAGATCAGTGATGAACTGAGCCGCCAGTTCCTGGGCGAGCAAGTGCAAGTTCTGGTCGAAGGCTTGAGCAAGAAGCCGCATCTGGATTCCGCTGAAGCCCACGGCAATCCGCAGTTGGTTTCCAGGACCGCGACGGATTATATAGTCGTCTTTAACGGACCGGAATCACTCGCCGGGCAATTCGTAAAGGTAAAGATAGTAAAAACGAGCCCTCTGACCTTGTTCGGCCGGCTCGTCTGAACTATTGCGTTGGAAAGGACTCCGAAATATGGGCAAGTTGACAGACAAGAAAGGCTATATCTGCGACATGGACGGCGTCATATACCATGGCGACCGGCTCGTTGATGGCGCCAGGGAATTCGTAGATTGGCTGAAACAGCAAGGCAAGAAGTTCCTCTTCCTGACCAACAGCAGCGCAAAATCGCCGATGGAGCTGAAGCGGAAACTCTCGCGAATGGGGATCGAGGTCGGCGCAGATGACTTCTACACTTCCGCCCAGGCGACAGCGAGTTTCCTGGCCGAGCAGAATCCCAACACAGGAGTCTACGCCATCGGAGAATCAGGGCTCATACACGCCCTATACGATGCCGGCTTCTACACCGACAATATCGATCCAACGTATGTCGTCGTGGGCGAGTCGCGCTCTTACAACTACGAGCAGGTGGAGCTCGCCGTCAATCTCGTGCTCAAAGGCGCCAGACTGATCGGCACAAACTCCGACTTGACCGGGCCGACCGAGAGAGGCATTGCCCCGGCATGTCGAGCGCTGATCGCACCCATAGAGCTGGCGGCCGGGAGAAAAGCATATTTCATCGGCAAGCCGAATCCGCTCATGATGCGTCACGCAATAAAAAAGATAGGCTGCCAGCGGGAAGAAACGTTGATCGTCGGCGACAGGATGGATACGGACATCATAGCTGGAATCGAGTCGGAGATAGAAACAGCTCTTGTGCTGAGCGGCATTACCCGAAGAGAGGACCTGCCCCTGTTCCCCTACCGGCCCGACCACATCTTCGAAAAGGCCGCCGACATTATCAAGCATCACGGCGATGAATAGTATGATGCGAAAGCTCGAATATGGAAGTTGTCATTGGAGGCCATCGAAGACGGTCGCGACAATCTCAACCGTCCGGCTACATAAAGTGTTGAGATTGCTTTACCTCACTCGCAACGACATGCTCACATTCTTTGTATTAGACTGTGACCGCCGGACTCAAACCGTCTACTCTGCCACCTCAAGCGTCGCTCTGCGCACCGAAAAATGATCGTCCCCCGAGAAGACAAGGTGACAGACTTTGCCGTCATCGCTCATCCATTTGGTGGGAAACGAATTTGTCTCACCTGGGCCGACGTCCCATTCTTGTGTGTAGTAGACCGTCGTCCAGGGCCCCCACGGTTCCGGCCCATCGTAAATGCCGAAGCCGCCCTGGAAGCGCGGACCCTGGGGGTGCCTGCTCGTCGGCAGGACCTGGCACCAGAGATATCTCTTTAGCCCTGCGTTGTAGCTGACCTGCGAACGATAACATTTGCCCGGATTGGTGAAGACCGCGACCCGTTGGCGAATGTCCCTCGTCCAGACCGGACGGCCCGAGTCGTCGAGGCCATTGAAGAATTCATAAGCACCGCGATTTCTTATTTCGTCCTTGGGCACGCGAGCCATGACCATTTGATCCGCTGCGTCGTAAGCAGTCTCGGCCTCCTGCGAATACACGTAGACGTAGTCGTCCCGCGCCCCGGAATAGTTGCTGCCGAAGTTCAAGAAACTCGGCGCGCCAAAGCTCTCGGTGAATTTCCAATCGGACCACTTCCAGCTTTTGCCGCGATCACTCGACCAGGCGAGCTGCGCATTTGCGGTATTTCGAACCAGCATGTAAAGCACGCCCTCGACCATCAGCATCCCGCTGGCCTTTGCGCCGGCAGCGCCCTGGCCGATGCGTTCGCCGGTTTCGGTGCGCACGTTGATTCCCTGAAAATCGTCTGCCGGACCGACAATCTTCACGATGCCGAGACTCAGTTTTTTCTTCGTCTTAGGCTCGAATCCCCAGCCGTCCCCGTAGGCTGAATACTGGTTGCCGTCGTCTGCCCACATGATAGGCCAATTATCGCTGCCCGAGGCCTTGCGAATGATCGTATCGACAGGCGCCCACTCAATCCCCTTTATCACGGGACTCGGCGGATATGGAGCACGGTTGTTCTCGGCCTTTGCTGTGACAGCCAATGCGATCGGTTCTATGAAAGGCTCGATGGCCTTGTAGCTGGAATTGCGGGCTTTGTTCACTGACTTGCCCGCCCGTGCTGCGACGATATCGAGGCTGGGTATCACGACGATCAGACTATCGTACAGGCCCCACGACCAGTAGGCGTCACGCGGCACGTTGGCCATCGTCCCATCGGCATTGTTCCACCACAAGAGCCCGTAATGGTCCGAGGCGTTGAAATAGCTCTCGCTCCTTACGACCGGCAGCCCCCTTACCGCTTTGGGCACCGCTGCCGCCATATCGACAAACGATGCAGGGATGATCTGCGTATCGCGCCAGCGACCCTGTCGCAGATAAAGATAGCCGATCCGGGCCATCGCCTGGACGTTGGCGCTGATGCCCGAGCCGAACTCGCGACGCTTGACGCCGTTGATCTCTTTGTCGCGATATGCGTTGCCGCGCCATGTCAGGTCGGACCTCTTGATCCCTATCGGGCCAAAGACGCGCTCGAACATCAGTTCCTGAACGTCCCGCCCGTACACGAGCGTGACACACTCGGCGAGCCAGTTGGGCCCACCGTCGCTATAGGCCCATTTTGTGCCGGGTGCGAACATGAGCTTTGTGTAACCGCCCTGCTTATCGAAACCAGCCGTTTGGGTGGCCAGATGAAACAACGTTATCCTGTCAAGCCAACCAGTCTGCGTGTTAGAATCAGGCTGAACGCCAAAATCCGGATGGTATTTCCTGACGGGGTCCTGAAGACTCTCGATCTTGCCGTCCTCGAGCGCCAGCGCCACCGCTGTGATACCGATCGATTTTGTCGTTGACTTCAAATCGTAGAGCCGCTGCTGATCGCCCCACTGCATGACTAGCTTGCCGCCGCGAGTGACACATCCCGAACCGCCGCCGGTCAGCGCGTAGTCTCGCGCCTTTTGCAGCAAGCCCGCATCCATCTGGACTTGCTCGGGCATAGCTGGCTCCCACGCCCGCCCGGGCCAGATCTCCTGGGCTGGCGACGACGAATGCACCAGCACGACTGCCCCCACGATTAAGCATATTCTATTCATGATTGATCTCCTTATTTGCCGATGCAGTGAAGATTCCTGGCGGTGCGAATAAACAAACGGCCGTCGGCGACTGCGATTGATGATTGGATGGGTGCTTCGTCTATCTTGGTCTCGAATATGATCTTGAACTGGTTTCCACCGGCGGCGAGCACTACAACCTCTCCGGTCTCGTTAATGCAATACAGTCTTCCGTCGGCGCCGGTCAGTGACGCACGCCAGGGCCCTCGTCCTCCGATCGTCCCCTGCCAGAATTGCCGGCCGGTTTTCGGATCGAGGCATGTCACCACCTTTCCGTTCTTGATACCATCCAGCACATACAAGCGACCTCGATAGAAAAGTGGTGTGCTGCAGTCCGGTACGGGCGAGTCAAATTCCCAGACGATGCGTGGCGAGCTGCCGGGCGCCAGCGCGAAGACGCCGCCGTGTTTGTGTCGTGTGCCGAAGATGAGTCCATCACCAGTGACCAGCGAGGGGATGACGCGGGAGTCGCGTACCTTTGGCGTCCAGTATTCCAAACGCCACAGCTCTCTACCTGTCTCGGGATCGTTGGCAGTGACAAAGTCGGCGCCGGTGTTGAGGATTTCGGTCTTCCCATTGCGAACGAAGGGGACGGGCGTGCTGTAAGTTTCCATCCCCTCATCGAAGGCATTGGTCGCACGCCGCTGTTTCCAGAGGGTTTTGCCCGTTTTCGCGTCGAGCGCCATCAGGTATGAATCCAGGGGCCCGTCGGCATCGGGCTTGCGATAAGGTTTGTTCCGGCGGATCACGAGGATGAAGAGTCTGCTGCCGTTAAGAAAGGGGCTAGAACCATATCCGAACTTCAGGGCGAGGTTGCCGTATTCGGTTTCGATGTTGCGCGACCAGAGTTCCCTGCCCTCATAGTCGAAGCCAACCAGGTGCCCGCTGCCGTACAGGAAGAATACGGACTTGCCGTCGGTCACGGGCGAAGGTGACGCCATATTGTTGCGGGGGAACGTGCGCGAATCCGAGCCGATTGATTTGTCCCACAGTTTCTTGCCGTCCTTTGCGTCAAAGCACAAGGCGACAAAGTCCGGACCGCGCCCGACCATGGAACTGACGAAAATCCTGCCGCTGCAGATTACAGGAGTCGCCCCGCTGATGCCCGGCAGAGGGCTGACCCACACAACGTTTTCGGTCTCGCCCCAGGAGTCAGGGAGATTCATCTCGTCAGTGGAACCGTTGAAGAACGGCCCTCGCCACTGAGGCCAATCTGCCGCCCTTGTCGGCGCCGATATTGTGGCAGCTATGATGAATGCCCAGAGGAGGCCCTTTCCTTTCTTCATATAGTATTGACCCTTTCGCTATTTCATTTCGAACGACCAGGACGCACGCATGTCATTCCTGTGAAAACAGGAATCCACAAACCGCCACGACAGTATAGATTCCCGCTTGCGCGGGAATGACAGGGAGTGACAGTCGCTTTGCGTACTTCACTCTACACGACCGCCCCGTATCGCGGCCCCAGCGTCGGGGCGAGTTTCTTGCCGTATTCCAACAGGGAATCGCGCTGCTCGGCCGTGAGTGGCTGATACTGCCGCGCCAACTGAACGTTCTGTATAGATTGCTCGACGGTGTAGGGGCCAACCACAGCAACGCTCACGCCGTCAAGATCGAGCGCGTAGGACATGGCGTGCGGCAGCCGATCAGGCTCGGTGACGCAGCCCACGTAGCCGCTCCTGTGGTTGCGGAATCCTCCCTTGATACCGACATACACTTTCATGGCGACACAGCCGACGTTGCGTCTTCTCGCCTCTGGCAAGACTTTGCTCTCGAAATCGTAGATGTTCCTGTCGGCGTAGTTCATCACGCACATCGCCACGTCAATCTGATCGGTTTGGAGCATCCGAACGAAGTTGGGCGGGCGATTATGTCCCGATATACCGATAAAGCGAATCTTGCCGGCTTCCTTTTGCTTGAGCAGATAATTGAGGGCGCCGTCCTTTGCCAGGACGCGGTCGATGTTCTTACCGCCGATGCTGTGGATGTGTACGAGATCGATCTGCTCGGTTTTTAGCAGGCGCATCGATTCGCCCAGCGAACGCTCAGCCCTGGCGGCGTTGTCGGTCGAGACCTTTGTCACCACGAAAAGCCTGTCTCGGTGCTTTGGAATGATATGCCCCAGAATCTCCTCTGCGTTGCCATAGATTCTCGCGGTGTCGACATAAGTAACGCCCCGGTCGATGGCTTCGCTAAAGATTCGAACGCCTTCCTTGACGTCAACTGGACCCTCTCCCACCGGCGCAGTGCCCAGACCGAGAATGGAGACCTTTTCTTTCGTACGGCCGAGAACACGAGTCGGCAGGGCATCGGTCGCGTCACCGCAGACCGACTGCGAAGCGGCCGCCAAGATCAACCCCGTGCCGGCTCGCGCTGTTGACTTGAGGAAATGGCGACGGGTCATTCTCTTATGCGACTTGCAGTCAGAATCATTTTTCATAGTCACTTCTCCTTCTGAAAAGGCATCCGCTACTTCGGTTTGATCAGCAAAACCCAGTCGTTCCTATCGACCGTTTTGAAAGTCTGCGGGTTCTTTTCGATTTTGCCGGCATCGAGCCAACCGCCCGTCCGGGGATGATACCAGCGGGCAGTGAGGCCCTTTCCGAGCGAATCGGTTTTGAGCGTCAACGAGCCACCCTCCGGCAGATAGACGACGACCAGGTCGCCGTCTTGCGACCTTGCCACCGCGATAAATTTAGAGGCGTCCTCTTTGCCCGGTTGGGATGTGAGAATCTCGGGAGAGGGGATCAGCCGCCACCATTCGATCGATTTGAAGAATTCGTGCAGGTACTTCATGCTAAATGCGCCGGGAAGATCTTTGGCTACGTACCATGGCGAACCCAGACCCGTGCTTATGTGATCTGCGGGAGCGTGGACTTTGGTGTGCCAGCCCCAGATTCCCTGACCACCGTAGGTGACGCCCGCCGGGGGCGAGACCAGAAGGCTCCAATAAGCAGCGCGGCGAACCGAAAGGTCGTTGTGCACTCTGCGGTAGGTGTAGCCGTTGTGGGCCTCGTAGTTGGGCTCGATGTTGATGACCGGTAGGTTTGGCTTGTTGTTCCATTCAGTGGCAGGCGGCCCCTGGTTGAGCCATCGGAAGGTCTTCTCGTCGTCACCGTGGCCGCTCTGATAACCCACGAAACTGAACCACGGTTCGTTGCGAAATTCCTTGCCGACCCAGCTCTTGCCGCCGGGGTGCATTGTGGCCAGTCGATGTTGATCCTCGTGAAAGATCGCGCGGCCGACGCGGTGCCATGTGTTTCCGCCCTCGCCGCTGTATCTGCCGTCGCCGCCGAGGAACCAGATGACCTGGTGCGCGCCGTAGCGGGCGACCATATATTTTGCCAGAGCAATCTTCTGGCTCTCGGGCAGATAATACCCTGGATTGTCGTCTCCTCGAATTGCCCAGAGCAGGACGGGAACGGCCAGAAGTCCAGCGTCGTTGATCGCGTCGACGTATTTGTCCATCCGCTGGAAGAACGCCGGGTTGACGGCGACTTTGTCCTTGCCTGTGAATGTGGGGTTTCCGTCCGCGTCGGTCTTTGCCATGCGCCATTGGGTCATAACGAATTGGATCGCGGTGAAGTCTTTCGCCACTCGGTCCTTGAGGAAAACATCCCAGTCGTCTTCGTCCGAAAGTAACGGGCCGCACCAGACGGTGTCGGACAGGAAGAAGAACGGCGTGCCGTCCGCGTGCTCGAAATAACGTCGATTGTCGGAGAGGCGCAGTTCGCCGTGTTTGAACAGTGGGACGTCGCCCTGATATCTCCGGCATTGAAATGAGCCTCTTTGATTATGAAGACCTCTGTTGCCCTCGTCCGAGCAGGATGTTTTATAGGTCCATTCGCCCTGCTCATCGGGCGAAAAACGCACGCGCCATCTCCGGCCGCCATCCCAGAAACCCAGCAGTGTTCTCTTTTCGCCGCCCGGCGAAGCAAACTCCACTTTTACTTCAACGTCCTGCACAGGGTTGCCGTAGTCCTTTGAACTGACGAATGCGTCTTCGAAGCGAGTCCATTGTTCGGCGCTGTTCTCCGCCGCCAGCGCGGAGGTGTCACCGGAGAAGGTTTGAAAGACCCCGGCAACGACGATGAACAGACAAGAAATGATGTCCTTCATTATCGTCTCCTTAAAGTGAGGTTAGCCTATTGTACGGATGCCTTGACTGCGTAGAGCTTCTTCATAGTGGCGATGTAGAGCGCGCCGTTCGCAGCGATTGGCGAGCCGTTGATGGGGCTGTCCAGCTCAATCGAACTGATGATATTCTTTTTTTTGCTTGCGGCAAACACCAAGAACTCCCGGCGTCGCGTGCCGACGTAGACCTTGCCGTCGGCGACGAGCGCCGAGGCCCAAATCTCTCCCTTGGTTTGATGTGTCCAATAGGGTTTGCCGGTTTCGGCGTCCACGCAATGGAAGGTATTTCCGCAGTCTCCTGCGAAGACCATGCCGTCGTGAATGGCCGGCGTCGTGCAGCAGTGGTGATCGATCGGATAGGCCCAGATCTCGGCTGAGGCGGTAGTATCGCCTGTCCCGGTTGCATCGAAGCACTTGAGCCACGCCCGGCGTTTGCCCCACCAGATGTCGCCTCCAAGAGTGACATATATGCGGTTGCTGTAAAACACGGGCATGCTCTTTATATTGCTCGGGCTCTCGTTGCGGTTCCTGATATATTGATGGACGTTTTCTTTCGGTGCCTCCGGGTCGCAATCGAAACGCAGAACGTTTCTGAGCTTGCCGGTCGCAGGCGCCGAATCAATCGCCTCGTAGGCATAGCAGACGCCGTCGCCCCCACAGAAGAAAACCAGGTTGCGGCCGTCGACGCGACCCATCGCCGGGGACGACCAGGTGGAGTGGAATATACGGCCACCGATCTGCCCGTCGTCTCTGGCGAGGAGCCTTCCGGTTCTCTTGTCCAGGACAATCAGGCTCGGCGCATTGGGTTCCTGAACATGTGTGTGGTTGGTGTCGAGCCCGTTGCTAGTGTTAACGTAGAGGAAATCGCCGTGAAGGAGAATCGAACAGTGTGCCGAGTCGTGCTGGTGAACGCCCGCCTCAGCGATCATGTCATACATCCAGATGATATCGCCATCCATTCTGGCGACATCCAGCGGCTCATCGTCCGGGGGGACCATGTGCCGGCCCTCATCGGTATATGGTCCGTCGTTACCATTGGCCTGCCCGTTGATGTCGAGGCACATTACCTCGCCTCGATTGCTGACCACATAGACTTTGTCACCTTCGACGGTCGCCGGTGAGCACATTCCAGCAAGGCGCCAATCCACACGAGGATCGGGAGGGTCACCGATGATTTTGGGAACGACGAGCTGCCAGTGAAGGGTGCCGTCCTTTTCATCCAGGCACATCAGCACGCCGCGGTCTCCCTTGTGCCGGGTGTCGCGCGGGTTCTCGTTGTTCGTGCCGATAAATACTCTACCCGCTGCCACCACGGGGCTCGAGTAGGTCGAAGTGCCCAGCGGAGCGATCCACTTGATGTTTTTGCCTGTCGCCGGGTCGAAACTGTCGGACAGACCGGTTTCGTCCGAAACCATGTTCCTGGAAAATCTCTGGCCCCACTGCGGCTGGTCTACCGCTGAGACAGGGCTAATTGTCGCCAAACAACAAAGGAAGATCCCAACCAGCAGCCGCCACGACGCGTCTTTCGCCGTTGCCGGTTGGCGGATAACTGCTTCGGGAAATGAGGACTTCTTCAACAACCCCATTTCTCACCTGTCTTTCGTGCGTGGAAGAGGCTCTTGATTGCTAGCTCGTTATAGTTGTCTGTGAATGCCGGGATCAACGTTTGCCTGTGACGTAAACCCTCAGCCGTTAACCTTCCGATCATTCGGACGCTGCCTTCTCTGTCTCGCCTTCGGCAACCGCTTCCTTGGCGGGAGCATCCTTTTCCTTGCGGCCGGCGTGACTCTTGCGATGAGCTACTTTCTGCAGTCCGAGCAGGGAATCACCCTCGGACCATCGCTCTTCGTCTTTTAGCTTTTCAATGCGCTCTGCCCGCGTTAAAACATTGCGATGCCTCGACAGGGCGCCCTTGATTTTCAATGAAGGATCAATCGACATTCAACAATTCTCCTAAAAACTAATCTTCGACTTTCTTGCCGTATGCATCGGTAAAATAATGCGGCGCAAACGTGTCAAGACCGGCCGGCGCCTTGCCCTTGTACAAGGGTCCGACCCTGATAATTTCACTTTTAATTCTAAATCCATCTGTCCCGGGTTCCGCCGGGTCACTCTCGAATTCTTCTACAGTTCGCAACAGATACTTCCCGCCTTCCAGGGAGTCGATCTTCAGCATAACCCCGTACTTGGCAAAATGTTCCACCACTGGATGCAGATCGACGATCCTGCCGGAGTGAGCCAGAACAATCGCATTCTTGCCCTTTGGCTTGACGGGCTTTACTTCTTCTTCAACATCCCGAGTCACATCTTCATTCAGCGGCACGCCCTGCTTCGGCGCTACGTATTCAACCGGTGAAGCAGGCTCCGGCATATTGGCCGTCGCCAGTTCTGCGGTGCTTTCCTGATCGATCTTTTCCACTTCCTGGCCCGGTTCGCCGGTCGCCAACCGCCCGGGCACAACCGAATTCTGTCCCAGGCGATAGGAGGCCAACAACAGCATCACGAGAACCAAACCCAACACAATTGCGACCTGGTACGGCACCGAGAACTCGAATCTACCCGCATTGAACTGGGCAATTCTCGGCTTCTTCCACCAATCCGCGGCGGCCTTTGCCTTTTCAGCGGCAGGCTTTGGCTGCTTGACAGCCGGCCTTACTTCTTCAGTTTTTTTCAGGTGCATCTGCTCAAGGGTCTTGCCGTAGCCTTGCTTGGCCCGAGCCTTGCTCATCACCTCATAAAGAGCCTTTTTTCCCCGGTTCTTTGCCATGGTGGAATCCATTCAACGTACCCAAAGTATCCAATCGTCCACCATTATACCGTTGCACCCTCCAAAGACAAGCGAATTCCCGCCAAAAAGATTACCAAAATCTCAGCATCACAGCGACAGAATTTCAACCACAAAGCCAGCCTCTACAGGGCAACAACTTGATATTGTCCTGATATTGACAATGCGATGCGACCAGGCCTCGCAGCTGATCTCGAACTCGCAAGAAAGACAGCTAAACAGGCCCGAGCGGTGTGCCTTGTCTTTCCATTTGCTGATTTGCAGAGTCTGCCGCAAGTACAAGAAACAATTGAAGTTCATGCGCAACATTCTGCTCAGGCTGAAAGAGCCCCAACTGTACTATGAAACAGCGTCTTCTTTGGTCGATGAGAAGCAATCGAGGGAGATGCGGGGGAGAATTTCAAAGAAAATCCACGAAAAACTGGATTCCACGTAAGGTTCACACACCACCTGCCGACTCATTAGCGATCTTGTTGTTTGGTCGATACCGAGCAGAATTCTACGGTAACATTGCGCTTTTGCATGCGTATCTACGAATCAAGTCCGACAGGAAAGGAAATCACCTTATATGAAGTTGAGGCTACTTCGCTTTAGTTTGATTGTCACGAAGATTCGGAGCCTGAATACAAAGTGCGGAATAGAGGGTTTGAGAAAAAACCGGATAAAAAAATCGGATTGGATGTAAGGTTTGCATCTCTTCTGCGACTCATTAGTGATTTTCTTATTTGGTCGGTACCGAGAAGAATTCCACGGTGGTACTGCGCCTTTGCTACAACGTTCGGCGCGGTGAGAAGGTAGCTTTTGTTGATGAGCATTATCAATCATCAGAAATGAATAAGTCATTGAAAGGAGATTCTGTCATGAAAGGTTTGGCTAAAACAACGCTTAGCTATGCAAGCATGATCATCCCTTCGAATGACGCTTTCATTGGCAATCACAATCCACAGGGCATCGAGTTGTTTGACGTCGCAGGCAACTTCAACGGCAAAAAGATAATCACGATTCTCGGATCAATGGTCTGGGATGCGGGCACCGAACTGAACACGGAGATGGATGCGGCTTTCATCAATCAAACGGCCCCAAACACCGGCATTGCAACGATGTGCCCCGTGCTGCCGCATCCGGGATACCTCGGGTCGTATGGCAATCCCGGAAGCGACCCGGTCATTCTCGGCGGGACCGGTCCGGCTGACATTGTGTTCGATCTCGTCGCGGCTGATCTCACTTTGCCCTACACCGTCATCGCCCGGATCATCATCGAGCCCGTTGTGGCAGAAGGGCCATGATTGTGTCCGCACTCGCGCATTCCTCCTATCATTGAGAGATACTGGGGCGTTGCCGTATTGGCAGGAGTTACTGGGGTGAGCTACGGCTTACCCTTTTTCCTGCCTCTTTTCGGCAGGCCAAATCTGACGTGATACTGAAGTCCTGTCTACCGGATCCGAACATTTGGTGTTCCAGGGTGGTATGCATTCGTATTGTGATGAAGATTGCAGAACAGAAGACGCCCATGAAGGGCCCAACATGATGAAGCAGCCAGAGAGAATTCGACCAGCGATGGTGTACTCAAACCGGTCCCTTTTCGGCCCCGACACAGTACGCAAAGCACTTTCTGTGGTGGTCATTCTATCTGTAGCTTTGCAGACGCTTGGAACCGCAGCAACAAATGGCGAACCTTCGACGCAGAGGCTGATCCCCATTCCACACCCTATTACGAGTCTTCTGCGATCCGGCAGAATTCACAGAGAGTTGAGGCTGGCGCCCGAAACAGTTGCTCAAATTGAGAAGGCGGTCGACGAGGTAGACCTGCCGTTGTGGCGGCTGCGCGATTTGCCGCCTGAGAAACGCAATGAGCAGGCCGAGCAGCTTGTCAGTCAACTCAGGAGGCGACTGTCAGAGATTCTGTCCGTGCGCCAAACGGATAGGCTCAACCAGATTGTCTGGCAGGCGCAGGGTATTGAGGCCCTGCTTGAACCCGAAGTGGCCACGCAACTGAGACTTTCCGCTGAACAGATCGGCAACATGGTCGCGTTATTGAACACCGGGTACAAGAGAATCGCTGAGTTACGGCTGAATCCACAAATACGCGCGGAATCAGGAAGGCTTGCGCACATCCAGCAGGTGCGGGCCGAAGCTCGGCAGAACATCATGGCCGTCCTGAGCGTCTTTCAGCAAAACGCTCTCACCACACTCATGGGACAACCTATCAGTCTGTCGCAGGTCAGGAGCGTCGCCTGCAAGGCTCCCGAAATCGAGGTAGAAACCTGGATTAACTCATCTCCGCCCAGATTGTCCGGCCTGGGAGGTAAGGTTACGGTCGTCCACTTCTACGCTTTCGGCTGCGGCAACTGCATACGTTCGCTACCATACTACAACGACTGGCTCAAACGTTTCGACGCCGATACCTTCGGCATTGTTGGAATCCACAGGCCCGAGACTGAGCGAGAGCGAGATGCCGAGAAGGTAAAGGAAAAGGCGGCGCAGGCCAGCATGGAATATCCGATCGCCATCGACAACGAGAGCGTCGCCTGGAACGCCTGGGGCAACCACACATGGCCCACCACCTACCTCATCGACAAGAACAGCTACGTTCGCTACTGGTGGTACGGTGAGTTGAACTGGCAAGGCAACGAAAGCGAAAAGTACCTGCGAGACCGAATACAGGAGTTGACAGATGAGTCTGCCGGGAACTGATCAGCAGCACTTCGGGGTCATTGCCCTGCTTCGATCTGTTCCCACTGCAGCCGTGGATAGTCCTCCCCTTCGAGAATCCACCATATATCATCGGTGCCGTTGGCGGTCTCACCCACGAAATCCCAACTGACAAAGCTCGCCTGCTCCTTCATCTGTTCGTCGGACAACTTGGCGCCCAAATGGTTGTCCGGCCCAAGGAAATAGCATGAGACCATAGTGCTTGTGGAGGAGCCAAGGGCAACGAGCCCCCCTATTAGCCCATATTGGATGGTCGCGGCACGAGTGATGTGGCCGGCGGCGTAGCAATGGACAAGGGGCCCATCGGCGATTCCCACGAGTCCACCAAGCGAGCCGACGGCAGAGCCGCCGTGAACAGGTCCGAGTGCGTAGGAGTTGGCGATATGACCGTCGTTGCTTCCCGACAAACCACCTATTGTCCGAGATTCGCTGCCGGCGCTAATCGCCACATCGGCATAACACAAATCCATGATCCCATAGTTGCGGCCTACGAGCCCGCCGACAGACCAGCATGTGTCGCCGCAATCCAGTGAACCTGCGGCACCGCAATTTACGATCTTGCCCTGGTTTTCCGCAGCGAGAGCAGCAACCGGCCCGCTGAGAGCCCCACACGAGACCCGGACGTTTTCCATGATGAGCCGACTCACGCAGCCTTCGGGATCGATATATCCGAACAGCCCCAGGTTCCTTTGTCTCGATGAGTTGGAACCGAGCGTCAGATTCGTAATGCGATGGTTTGCGCCGTCGAAATCTCCGCTAAATCCCGTACCCGGACAGACGCCGATGCGTTCAAGCTGTACCCCGCCACAGTCCAGATTGGAGGTGAGGGCAAAGTGTTTGTCCCAGAGGATACTTGCGATGCCTATGAGTTTGAGTTGATCAACAGTCTCGATCAGGTACGGG
The DNA here is from genome assembly GCA_016782865.1 of Phycisphaerae bacterium. Lineage (GTDB taxonomy): Bacteria > Planctomycetota > Phycisphaerae > Sedimentisphaerales > Anaerobacaceae > SG8-4. Next base: position 2,313 of record JADHXR010000038.1, on the reverse strand, counting down.
GCTTCCGGTGTTCCACTGCCCGCAAGCCAGTCCATGGTCGGTGTGGGAATGGGCTGACCCGGCGAGCCCTCCCATGCCAGACGCGGGTAGTCATTACCACTGTCGATTACCCAGTTCGGATTCTCAGCCCAGCCGTTGAGGCCGTAAACTTCCTGATCCGTCATCTGTGAGGTCGTTAGTCCCTGGCAGAGGTCGCCGGCTATTACCATGCCGTCACGTTTCTCCCAGAAGCAGTTCACGAGACTCCCACGGCCATTGTACCCCACGAGAGCGCCAATACCCCATTCATCGCTCGAACTTGATACCTGCCCATTGGCGTATGAGTTCGTTATTGTTCCGTTATTCTCCCCCACCAGGCCTCCGGCGTGCCGTGCGCCGGTGATGCTGCAAGTGGCGTAGCAATCCGTGATTTCGCCTTCGTTCTCACCCGTAAGGCCGCCAACCTGCTCACCGCCCGTCACTGTGCCGATGACAGCACATCTTGCAATCGCACCTTTGTTCATAGCCGCCAACACTGCGACGTGTCGTGAGGTGTCCGACCCTGCGATATTTGCATCGACCACGCCAAGGTCTACCACAGTCGCGTGCGCTGAAACCGTTCCGAACAGGCCCATATAGCTGCCGCCGGCCATGGTGAGATTTCGAACGGTATGGCCGTTGCCGTCGAAGCGGCCGTAGATAAGTGGTACAGCGGCCGTAGTCGATACGATTCCGGCCAGATCCAGATCAGCAACCAAGCGATAGCAAGCGCCAGGATTGCGCGCTGCGAATCCAAGCTGTTCAGCCGCGTCGAGAAGATAGGGATCGTTGGCTGTGCCCGTTCCGGCCAGAACAGGGGGGTCGTATCCACTGAGCATGTTAAGAACCGGGTAACCCCCGCCGGCGGACATCACCCATAAATCAGTCACGCCATCCTGGATACTTGTGGCGAAGTCCAATCCGACAAAACTGCTTTGCTGCCTCATCTGAAAATCTGTGAGCGAGGTGCCGATGCCGTTGTCCGGGCCGCCTCCATCGGACGGGGCCAGGAAATAGCTGTCGGTAACCTTGCCCTGGGAACTCAAACTGCCGACCAGACCGCCCGAATCCACTGTAGCATCCCCCACGACAACTGCGCCGGAGGCGTAACAGTGCAGGACTCCTGATCCATTTTCTCCCACCAGTCCACCGACGTACTTGCATTGCGCACCTGTAGTCAGCACACCAGATGCATGGCTTTCAGCAACGACTGTGCCCCAATTGACTCCCACGAGCCCCCCCACTCGTTCAGACTTGTCCCCGCACGTTATGTTAACATCTGCCGAACAGGCAATTACGCATGCGTCCGAGATGCTGGCGCCCACCAGACCGCCAACATATACGCTGTAATAGCCGCACGTGATTGACCCTGTCGCTTTACACGCAAAGACTGATCCGGCGCGATTCTCCCCGACCAGACAGCCGGTTTGCCTCACGCCACTGTCGCTGCTGATTGAGCACGTCACATCGCAGTACATAATGAGGCCCGTGTTCTGGCCCGCCAGCCCGCCACACTCGCTACCTGTGAGTGTCGCCTGCACACGGCAGTTTTTGACCGTGCCGGCATTATAATTGACAAGAGCCCCTGCATACCCCGAGCGTGGACTTGGAATAACCGCAGAGTTCGTAAGAATCAGATTCTTGATGATTGCCCGGTCACCCGTACGGGCGAATAAAGGCCTACCCGAACATTCGAGGCCATCGGGAAAAGTGGTGCACGGATTTGAGATGACGCGGTCGTTTCCATCAAAGACACCGTTGAAGATGCCTATGGGGTACCATTCCGAGCCCGCCAGATCAATATCATTGATTAGGACGAAATGCTTGTCCATCAGAGTGGGTTCGGACCCAATCGAGACCAATTGTTCTGCCGTAGCGATCTGGTATGGATCGTTTGGCACACCAGTGCCCCCGGCGAATTCTGCAGATGAAACCACGGACTGCAACGCCAAACACGTCATCAATATCATGCCTCTTTTCAAACTCATCTCGCACATTTTGACTCTCCCTCCATAGTACAGTTCTCTTTTCTCTTCTTTCAGTCCAGAGCGACATACAGATTGGCGACGCCGATTCCCAGCAACACCACAACCAGCACCACCAGACACACGATCGCATGTTGCGAGGTCACGCCGGCCAGGGGCGCACTGGTTGTGGTGACAACGGCTACGCCCAGTCTCGTTCCCAGCGAGCCGGCGATGGTCGCAGCGGCGCCGATGCTCAGTGATGCGGCGTTGACCGAAGCGGCTGTCGCAGTCTCCTTGGTCGAGACGGTCAGGATGCCAAACAGGCCGA
>JADHXR010000037.1 GCA_016782865.1 Phycisphaerae bacterium | reverse complement strand
CCCAGCAGATGATGGCGGGCGAGCCCGTGCAGATTCAATGGACCGTTGCCAATCTCAGCGACACCACAGCCGAGGGAACCTGGTCGGATTCGGTATATCTCTCCACAGACGCCACCTGGGACATCCATGACCGGCTGCTGGGGAGAAGGTCTGTATCCACAACCATTGCCACGGGCCAATCATATACATCGGGTCTAAATGCATTCCTGCCGCCGGTGGTTCCAGGTCAATATCGCATCATCGTACGCACGGACATCTTTAACCAGGTCCATGAGGGTGTGAACGAGGCCAACAATCGTACGGCTTCGCCCGGCCTGCTTGACGTTGCAGCATACGAGATAATGCCTGGCGTGCCTTTTGAGACTACCCTGAGTACGGGCCAGGAACGACTGCTGCAGATCACCGTACCACAAGATACGACGTTACGGGTCACCTTGGCGGCCAGCAGTGAGCTATCTGTGCATGAGCTCTACCTGCGGCATGGCTTTGCCCCTTCCGGGACCGAATTCGACGCCCGGTATGAAGGGGGACTGGCCCCCACCCAGATCGCGGTTATCCCGGCTACGGAACCGGGTGTTTACTATTGCCTGATCCGGGGCTATTCCGAGCCGCAGGCGGATACACCGGTCATGGTTTTGGCCGAATTGCTGCCCGTGCTGATCACCGATATCAAGGCCGACTTCGGGGGAGACAGCAGTTACGTGACCACCAAAATCACGGGTGCCCGGTTCCATGAGGACGCCATTATCAAGCTGGTCCGTCCCGGTTTTGCCGAGTACGAGCCAGTGGTCTATGACGTGATTGACAGCACCAGGATCATCGCGAGTTTTGACCTTACAGAGGCTCCTCATGGACTCTATGACGTCAAGGTAATCAATCCCAACGGCGAGCAGGTCGTCGTTCCTTACCGGTTCCAGGTAGAGCGGGCCATCGAGCCGGACGTCACCATCGGGGTCGGCGGGCCGCGCGTGATCCTGGCCGGGGACTTGGGCACCTACAGTGTTGCGCTGCAGAGTGTCAGCAACCTGGATACACCCTATGTATTCTTCCAGGTTGGTATCCCGGAAATGTTGAATAACGCCGTGATTTACGGCCTGCCTTACGTCAATTTCTTCTCAAACGTGGGAGGCTATCCCGAGCAGGGCGGTGCCCAAGACGTGCCCTGGGCCAGTCTGGATTCCGCGGTGAACACGACCGGTCATGTGCTCGCACCCGGCTTCCTGTTCGACCACTATGTCGATGATTTCACGGCCTTTACCTTTAACCTGGCCACCTATCCGGGCCTCAAGGAGATGAACGATAAGGCCTGGGAAGAGTTTGTAGCGCAGATCAGCAAGGTGTCTCGTGATCCAGAAGCGCTGGAGTATTTGGACCAGGGACCGGATGGACTGGACCTGTTTTTCAACAAGGTCATCGACGATGCGCTGGCGCAACTACCGGGAACCATGGCAGATCAGATCCGTGAGTCTCTCGAAGGATTCAGCCTGACGGATATGTGGAACCAGACGGGTGCCATGCCCAGTGAGGATCTTTACCGCTTCATTCCCTTCCGCTTCCATGTAGTGGCTGCCGCCACGGCCATGACCCGTGACGAGTTCATAACTCATGTGTCACAGGAGGCTTTGGAGTTGCGCGAGTCCATCCTACAGGATGAAGAGGCGGCACCGGCCTTAATGACCCTGGCAGCCGATGCCTCGACCTGGCAAGAACTCTATCTAGCCGCTTTGGAGGAGGCCGGTATACTCCGCGCCGAGAGTGATGCACCTCCGATACGCGAGCATCCCAAGATCATCAGTCTGATGACCACCCTGGCCAGCGGCATCCTGATCGGTCCGGCCGGGGAAGAAATCCGTACCACCGGGAACCTTCTGGACTTCTTCGAGCAAGTTCGGACCTGGTACGGCCATGATCCCAACCAGTTGGCCGAGATAGAGTTCTGGGATCGTCGTTTCAATAGCGAAACGGGTATGTCATATGAAATCCCGGTTCCGGCCATTCCCGAGTATGAAGACTACGATCTGGGGCTTTCCCAACCCACGCATTTTGAAGCCTTCCGCGTGTATGTGCCTTGGATCCCGTTCGAAAACCGAGGTGCGGGCCTGCCTGCTGATTTCCAGATCAATGGCGCGCCTGACATGGGGGGAACAATTGGCCCAGTTGACAATGAAGCATTCGTACCGCTTGACCTCTCGGCCTACTTTGAGGGCGAAGGTGGTGTCCACGGTCTGGCTTCGATTACCGGGCCCCTTACGGCCGAGACCGATGGTTTCCTGCCTGCGCATGCACCGCTGCCCTATACCATCCATTTCGAGAACGACTCGGCCGCCTCAACCCAGCCCGGCGAGATCCGCATTGTAACCCAGCTCGATGAAGACCTGGACGGCTACTCCTTCCGCATGGGTGACATGAAGGTGGGTCAGATCAATGTCCACATACCGGACGGCCAGAGCCTTTTCCAGGGGGACTTCGACTTCACCCAGGCCAAGGGCTTTATCCTGCGTATCAGTGCGGGCATTGACCTGTTGCAGAACGAGGCCACCTGGCTCATCCAGGCCATCGATCCGGATACCGGTGAGGTCATTCAGGACCCAAGCCGGGGCCTGCTGGTCCCGAACAATGCCCAGGGCCATGGTACCGGATTTGTCACATACACGATCAAGCCGAAAGACGACGTCGAGACCGGTACCGAGATCAGTGCCCAGGCCCGGGTCCTGTTCAACAATACCCCACCGGAAGATACACCGGTGCTGACCCAGGTCGTAGATGGAGCCGCTCCGGTTACGGAGTTGACGGTTAGCCGGGTCTCGCAGACCGGTGACAACTATTTGGTCGAGTGGAACGTCACAGAGGACGAATCTGGCTCCGGCTTCAAACACGTAACCCTCTATGTGGCCGCGGACGGCGGCAACTTCCAGATCTGGCAGCGTCAGCTCACCGAGGCCTCGGGCTCATTGGTCTACGAAGGCGAAGCCGGCCACACCTACGAGTTCCTGGCCCTGGCTACAGATATGGCCGGAAATCGCGAGCCCGTCCCCTTTGGCGTGGCTGCTACGGACGACGGGTCCCAGGTGAACTTGGGTGCACTTCCTTCGGTGCCGGAGACCACACCGCCCAACTTCGGCATTGCCCCGGAACCCAGCCCTGAACCGTCGACCAATCCCTTGTTTACAGAGGCCGAGCAATCTATCCCTTCGGCGCAGGCAGTAGCACGCCCCTCGGAATTCGACCAGGTCTTACGGCCTTTTGTGGGTCGCGCCTTTGCCACAGGTTTTGAACAGAGCCATGCGGACATCGGGCCCATGGCCCTTGCCGAGGCCCCGGACGGTACGATAATCATCAGTGGCGGACCCGCACGTAATCGTTTGTATAGGTTCGATATTCAAGGCGGGACTGCAGATCAGGCTTGGGTCGAGCTGGACTACCCGATCTTCAACCTGGCCTTTGACGCGGACGGTAATTTGTGGGCCACCACCGGTGGCGGACCGCTCTTGCAATTGGACCCGGAGACCGGCCGGATTGTCAACGAATTCGGCGACGGCCTGAACATCGCCCTTGCCATCGATCCGGAGACCGGCCTGATCTATGTCTCCTCCGGTAAAGGAGTCGAGATCTTTGATCCGGTCAGCCAGAAATTCTCCCACTACTCGCGTGACCTGAACCTGCGCGTGGGCAGTCTGGCCTTTGCCCCGGACGGCTCGTTATGGGCCACTACCTGGCCGGATCGTCATCAGGTGATTCGCTTCACGGACCGCGCCCGTGGGGAGTTGATGCTGGCCTTTGAGACCGACATCGATTCCATCGCCTTTGGCCGGCCCGGCACGGAGCTGGAAGGCCTGCTCTTTGTCTCGCATAATAGCGGTGAAGACTCCGCCGGCAGCGAACTGACCATGGTAGACCTGGCCACGCTCAGAAGTATTGCCCTGGCTACCGGAGGCTCGCGCGGCGATGTGGTCTTGACCACCTCGGATGGTCGTCTGCTGCTCAGTCAATCCCATCAGGTCGATGTCATCAATCCGGCCCTGCCGCCCGTTGTCCTGGCTGCCAATCCACCTCCTGCCGGCGTGGCGGTATTACCCCTGCAATACCTGTCGATTACCTTTGACCAGGACATGCTGGCCCAAGGGCAGGAAGATCTTTATTCGGTTGAGAACCCCGGAAATTATACCCTGACCGGTCAGACCTCCGGCGCGGTTGCGTTCCGCTCGGTCCTCTATGTGCCGGAGACCTTTACCGTATTCTTGACCCCTGACCCGCTGGCCCCGGACGACTATGAACTCACGCTCAGTGAGAACATCAGCAGTATCCAGGGACTCACCCTGGCTGAATCCTATACTACCACCTTTACGGCCATCACGAACCTGTCGGATTTTGTTGACATTGAATTTGCCGACGCCCGTTCCAATCGCGCCGACGGCACAGTGTCCTACGACGTAGTTATTACCAATACCAGCCAGGCAGAACTGCTGCTGCCCATCATACTGGTGCTGGACCCGGCCCAGGGTTATATGGGCGTTCCTGAACAGGCCGTGGGCCAGGCCTCGGACGGACGCTGGTTCGTGGATCTGTCCGATGCCTTGCCCGCAGGACAGGGACTGGCACCCGGCCAGAGCACGACCGGACGCACTATTACCATCCGTAATCCCGCCGGTCGCAAGGTAGACTACGATACCGGTGTATCGAGCCAACTGGCCCCCAATGCAGCACCTGTTTTCGACAGCCAGCCTGTGACTGAGGCAGTCGCGGATCAAGTTTACACGTACCCGGCCCAGGCCCATGATCCCGAAAGTACGGCCCTTGTCTTTGTCCTCTATCAGGGCCCGGCTGAAATGACCGTAGATCCCTATACCGGGCTGGTAAGCTGGTTGCCCACGCCAGACAGTCCGGCAGAGGTTAGTGTCACCCTGGACGTGTACGACAATCTCGGAGCACACAGTTCCCAGCAATACACCCTCCAGGTCGACGGCGGCAACCGGCAACCTCAACTCGGGGCGCTGCCCGAGACCATCACCGGGGCCGAAGGACTGCCCCTGGAGATCAATGTCTATGCCACGGACCCCGACGGCGATCCGTTGGTCTATCTGGCCGACAACCTGCCGCCAGGCGCCGTGTTCGATGCTGCCCAACACCGGTTCACCTGGACCCCGGGCTATGAAGCCAACGGCACCTACGAAAACCTAACCTTTATAGTCACGGACGGCATCAACCAGGTCACTGCTGAAACGACCCTTCTCATCTCGGATGTGGACCGTGGTCCGGTCCTTCTCAAACCGGCCGACCGCACCCTGCGCGAAGGAGACCGCCTGCGTTTCTATCTGCAGGGCGAGGACCCGGACGGCGACCCGGTCCAATTCTCCAGCCGCCTGCTGGCCCCCGGTGCGTTCCTGGACCCGAACACCGGCCTGTTCGACTGGACCCCGAACTATTTCCAGGCCGGTGAGTATCACATCCCCTTTACGGTTAGCAATAAAAATGGCTCCGTCACTGAGACCATGGTCCTGACCGTGTTGAATGCCAACGGTGCCCCGATCTTCGACCAGATGGACGGCTGGCGCATCTACGAAGGCGAGATGGTCGCTTTCACGGCCTTTGCCCGGGACCCGGACAATCCCGGCTTTACCCTGCCGTTCCGGCTGCCGGACGACACCCTGTTCTACCCGGAATTCGGTGAACCGACCGTTACCTACGGCGTTCAGAACCTGCCGCAGGGAGCGAGTTTCGATGCGGAAACCGCCTTGTTTGCCTGGATACCGGCATTCGGGGATCTTGGCGAGCACCTGGTCACCTTCACCGCCACAGACGACGGCGACGGTACCGGTACGGCGCTGACCACCAGCGTCACCGTGCCCGTCACCGTGTTGAATCTGAACCGGCCTCCGGAAATTCCGGAGATCGACAATGTCCTGGTCCCTCGCGATGAGGTCCTGGATCTGGATGTACAGGTCACCGATCCTGACGGCAATCCCCTTACCCTCAGTGCCACCAGTGCACTGCCCGGTTATGCACTGCCTGATTTTGCCACGTTTACGGATAACGGTGACGGTACCGGACGCTTCCACTTTGCCCCCGTCGTAGGGCATCGGGGCGACTATGTCATCACCCTGCATGCCGCGGATGATGGTGACGGTGATAGCCCGGACGCGATACAGACGGCCTACTACTCCTTTAACGTACAGGTCGACTCGCCCAATGAACCGCCGATCTTTGACTACATCGGAGATAAGGTCGCGGTGGCAGGCCAACCCTTCGAATTGACCGTGCGCTGCCACGATATGGACCAGGAGCCCCTGGTCTTTGAGGTGACCGGTCTGCCGGCCTCGGCGAGCCTGACACCGGGTGCAGTATACGGCACCGCCACTCTCAATTGGACACCCACGGCCCAGGACCTGGACACCTATGTTGTTACCTTTACAGTCACTGATGGAGGTAACGGCAACCCCAGCCTGGTAGAAACCGATTCCAAGCAGATTACCCTGGTAGTACGCCTGACCAATCAGGTCCCGGTGCTGGTCCCCGTGGGCAATCGTACCCTTGCCGAAGGTGATCTCCTGACCCTCCAATTGGCTGGGCAGGACAACGACGGGGATGCCCTGACCTACTCGGCCGACCTGCCGGGTGGCGCGCGTTTCGGCGCCCGGACCGGCACCCTGACCTGGACACCCAGTCTCAATCAGGCCGGCGTATACGAAGGCATTCTCGTAACGGTCAGTGACGGCCTGGGAACCAGCTCCGAGACCATCTCCATTACCGTAACCAACGTCAATCAGTCACCACGACTGGTCCCCGTGGGCAAACAATACGGCCGTGAAGGGGCCACGCTCATCTTCAGTATCGTGGCCGTTGACTACGACGAAGATCCTTTGGTCTATACAGTGGCCAGCGGTCTGCCCGAAGGAGCAATACTTAATCCCAACACCGGTCAGTTCTCCTGGAAGCCCGGCTATGAACAGGCAGGGCAGTACCCCGTCACCTTCGCGGCCCAGGACCCGGAAGGCCTGTTTGACACGTATGAGACCTTCATCACCATTGACAATGTCAACCGCGCCCCGGTACCCCATACCTCGGACCACTCCGCCAAGCTGGGCGAGCCGCTGAGTTTCTTTGTCACGGCCACTGATCCGGACCTGAACACCACCTTCACCTATGCAGCGGAAGGACTGCCTGAAGGTGCTACCCTGGATGAGACTACCGGCCAGTTCAACTGGACCCCGGGCCCGGGCCAGGCCGGAGAATATGTGGTCACCCTCGAGGTCTCCGATGGCCTGGCCACTGTGCCGCAGTGGATCCTGATCAAGGCTGCCATCGAGCCGGAAAAACCCCAGGTGCACGTGGAACTGACTCCCAGTTTCCCGGCGATTCCCGGACAGTCCGTGCTGATCCATGCCATTGCCGACAGTCTGGCCGATATAACGGACCTGGCTGTCACTGTAGACGGTGAAGTCTTGGTCCTGGACACTGACGGCCGGGCCTGGTTTACTGCCCGGAACATCGGCCAGACAACCGTAGAGGCCGTGGCCACGGACGCCGACGGCCTGCAAGGGCGTGCCACAGTTCAACTCAAGGTACGCGATCCCGAGGATAAAACCGTGCCCCAGGTCTCCTTTGACGAAACCCTGTTGGGCCGCGTCCTCTTTGAGACCACGGATATCATAGGCACTGTAAACGACACCAATCTCGACTCCTGGCAAGTGGAGATCGCCCCGGCCGGTTCCGAGGACTTTACTGTAATCGCCTCGGGCCTGGAGCCTGTTTATGACGATGCTTTCACCGGGATTGATCCCGCCCGGTTGACGAACGGCTTCTATGTCTTGCGCCTCTCGGCCCGGGACATCAGCGGGCGTAAGGCCCAGACGCGGATTACCCTGGAGGTCAACACCCCCTCCAAGCCTGCTGCTTACCAACGTACTGAGACCGATCTGGCCGTCGATCTGGGTGGTGTACCCGTCCAGTTGCTGCGTGTCTACGATTCACTGCAGCGTGACACGGCTGGGGCCTTCGGCCATGGCTGGAGCCTGGCCAACCGCGAAGTTGAGATCCAGACCAATATCCTGCCCACGGGCCAGGAGGAGTTCGGACTATTCAATGCCTTCCGCTTGGGCACGCGACTCTATCTGTCGACCCCGGAGGGCGAACGTTTGGGCTTCACCTTTGCCCCTCAGCGTCATGAGATAGGGGCCGCGGTCTATTACACACCTGCCTGGCAGGCCGATCCCGGTGGCACCTACACCCTCACCTCTGTGGACGCCATGCTGGCCAAAGCCGGCTCCCGCTTTTATGACCAGGCCACGGGTCAGCCCTACAACCCGGCCAATCCCTTCTTTACAGGCGCGGACTATACGCTCACCGCCCCGGCCCCGGACAACACCCAGTACCTGATCGATACCGTACGCGGCGTGATCGAGACCATCACGCCTACGGGCGCGCATCTCTTCTACACGGACAGCGGCATCACCGCTGCGGGCGGCCAGGCCATCCAGTTCATGCACGATGATATGGGCAGACTGCAGCGGGTCATCGCCCCGGATGGAACGGTCTTGCAGTATCAGTACAATGATATCGGCAATCTTGTGGCCGTACGCAATGTCACTACCGGTGAAGCTGCGCGCTACGGCTATGATCCGGCTGATCCACACCTGCTCACCAGTGCCGTAACCGGTGGCGCAGCGGGCCAGGCCATTCTCTACCAGGACACCCCTGTCACAGCCCCGGTCCTGGCCGACCTCGGCGGCGCGGGTAATTTCGCCGGCCAGATCATCTTGGGAACTCTGGCTGCCGACACAACGGACCGCTATACCTTCAGTATCAGGGCCAGTGAGATTGGATCTACTCCGACAGATTGGGTGCTGCTCCGGGTGGCCGTCACCACAGACAACAGTAACCTCCAGCCCGCTCTGCCCACGTTGGCGGGATTGGATGCCATCTCGACCTATGTCGATATGGACCGGGCCGTGGCCCTGTATGCCGTTGAAAGAGAAGGCCTCTATCTGTTGGCATTGAGCGGCAACTCCGCCGCCACTGCCGGTGACTACCAGTTATACCTTAGCGTGGCAGGGGATATCAATGCCGACGGTCTAATAGACGGCTTGGACACGCAACTCCTGGCCGATGCCCAGGGCACTGCCCTCGGTGATCCCGGTTATGAATTCGTAGCCGACCTGGATGGTAACGGCGTCGTTGACGTCAATGATACATTTGTTCTTATAAGTAACTATGGTTTTATTGCCAATCAGGCCCCGCAGATCAATCCTGTTATGCCGGATGTGATGACTCACGTTGATCTGCAGGTCCAGGTGGACTTGGCCCAAGTGGCGACCGATCCAGACGGTGATCCGATCTATTACCGCGTAGCGGGTGTGACTAATGGTCAGGTGGCTCTCACTTCGGATGGGCAGTTTGCGATATTTACACCTACCGTCGGCTTCGCCGGAGCAGCCAGCTTTGAGGTAGTAGCCGATGACGGATTCAATACCTCTGGTGTCGGCAGGCTCGAGACTGCTGTCAGTGATGAGCCGCTGGTTAACCTGCACATCAATCTAACGAGTGTGATCCTCCAGTTGGGTCAAACTACAGAACTGGTCGTTACTGGCGACTTCGCCGATCAGGCGGGTGTGGAGTTGCCCCTCTCCTATGTGACAGCGCAAGTGACGGATGAATCGGTGGCTCGCCTCTCGGCGAACGGCACTGTCCAGGCGGTCTCCGAGGGAACAACGATATTAACGGTCTCGCGTGGCAGTCTCTTGGATGCTGCCGCCATCGGCGTGGAGCCCATCCCCGATGAATACGACTACTACGGCCCATTCGTGGGAGTGGACTTTATCGACGTGTACCCCCAGGCCTTGACTCTGCCGGGAGTTGGTGCCACACGCCAGATGCTCGTGGGACGTTCCGCCGAGTATGATCTGGGCGATGCTTCGGCTGGGACGTACTACTTCGTTAGTGACAGTGATGTATTGTCGGTTTCGGCTGATGGGTTGGTTACGGCTGTTGCCGAGGGCACGGCTCGTGTCATCATGATTAATGGTGTGGGTCAGGCTGAAGCGCCTGTGCTGGTCGAGACACCACATGTTGGACCGACGGTACTAGGGGAGCAAGGCGGATCTATAGCCGCAGCCGACGGGACCACAATTTCGATTGGTCCGGGAGCACTGGACGAAGAGGTTACTGTGTCGATCGAGCCTGTTGCCGAGGAGGATCTGCTACTGGCGGTTCCAGAGCCATTTGGATTCGTTGGGGCATTTGAGCTTGAATTAGATAATCGCTTATACGAATCAGCACAACTGGCAGTTCCTGTATCTACCGAAATACCGGTTGGAGAGGAAGTCTACTTCTTCAAGAGAATGACCCTTTTGGATGAGAATGAAGATCCACATGAACTGTGGATTATCGTTGAAAATGGTGTTGTTGGTGCTGACCATATTGCCCGAACAACATCTCCACCTTATCCTGGATTCAGTGAAGAGGGACAGTATCTCTGTGCAAAGAATGACACAGCGGAGAAGTTGATTGGAGTCCAAGTCAGCATAAGCTACGCTGGGGACATAACTGTAGGCGTTTCTACAAGTGTTGTCACCTTTAATTCTCCCGCTGGAATGGCATATGGAGTTATGACTATGTCACGCATTGCGTTATTGTCCGTTCCTAGGTTTCCTACACTCAGCTTGGGAATTTGGACGTATCGTGACCCCGAAGGTTGGGAAGAAATAATGAGTGGGCCTGCGCGTCAACAGCAGGTGACTGTCAACGTACCATCTGACATAAATGAAGTTGAGATTGAAGTACCCTTGTTGCTGCCCATCGTAAGCGGTGCACCAAAGATCGAGAAGGTGACCGTTCAGAGATTATCCGACATAAACAATCCAGATTGGACCGAGAGGGCCAAACTGATCCTTGAAGGGAAAGGTTTCTTTGCAGGTGACACAGTGTATTTTGAAATGCCTGGGGAAGATGCAATTAGTGGCACGAACTTCTCATTTGACTCGTCGAAGAATCAAATCACAGTTGAAATTCCGCGCAATATAATCCTCGGTCTTTCGGATATCTACATCGAAGCATCGAGTGGATTAATGAGTAACATCGCCACGATAAATAAGGCTGAATTTGGATTTTCCATTTTAGCCGGGGGGGCTGGTGGTATAGGAGTGTTTGGTTTAGAGATGGATCCTGCACGCCCACCGCCGCCCCCACTGCCCTCTGCTGGTAACGATGCCCCCGTGGCTGCCAACGATGCCTATACGACCGAGGAGGACACTCCGCTGACAGTTGCCGCACCTGGCGTTTTGGGCAACGACCGCGATGTAGACGGTGATCCTCTGACGGCGGTTCTCAGAACCAATCCGGACAACGGTACTCTGGTGTTCGACGCCGATGGCTCATTTACTTATACTCCACGTTCTGACTTCAACGGTTCCGACAGCTTCACATATACTGCCAGTGACGGTCTTGGAGGGACTGATACGGCAACAGTGACAGTGAATGTTGGTAAGGATCTCATCAGAATAATTGATAACGGTTACCGACCAGTGGATATTCTAGTAAGTTCTGATCAGACGCGAGTGTATGTTGCCTCTAACGGGGGAATTAGTGTTATTGATGCAATTACGCTGAGGCAGGTTCGCATTGACAACAAGGATGACATTAATCTATCGCAGCTTCTTCTAATAAATGAGACAATCGGCGGGACTCCCATAACAAATATTGGACAAGCGTGGTCGATGGCGTTGGATCCCGATGATCGCTTCTTGTATGTCGCTGGGCCATGGAAGGTCATCTACATCATTGATATTGATGCTCGGTCTTCAGCCGATACTTTTCATAAAGTTCTAGATACACCCATTGAGCTAAAGAGGATGCCAACAGCAACACCTCTCCCGAATGACATCGAATATAATCCGACCAAGGCTATAGCTGTAAATGATGATGGCCATTATCTCTATGTTGGTTCCGACAAAGTTAGAAAGTCGGCAGGTGGGAGCACTGCGAAAATTGACGATTTCATCCTTGTAGTTAATGTTGATCCTGATGGCAAACCGGAAGGTGATGATCCCAATCTTGATAGCGCAATCCAAAATGAGAATGGTTGGTATAGAATCATTTACGAGATCGATGTTGATTTCAAGGTGGAGAGGATTATTGCCTCAGAGGATCGCGATAAGCTAGCATATACTTATGCTTTCCGAGGTCTGGACAAGCCAGTGTGGCAGTTTGGAAGAATAGTGGTTAAGGATGACGATCCGACAGATTTTAAACTCGACAACAACTTATCAACACCAGTTGACACTACGCTTGGTGTGTTTAGTTTCCATGTAATTCCTATATTGACAGGCTATCATTTAAGTCTGGAGATGCCTCGTGATATCGTCTTTACGCCAGATTTGAAGTATGCCTTTGTAACGGATTGGGGAATATGGTATCAATACATGATCGGCGGAGATATAAGACTCTATCCGGGTGAGTGGGGTGCCAAGGTCGGAGTTATAAAGGATCCCTTCGGAAGTTCAGCGGAGCATGTAGCTTCTACAACCCCGATTGAAGGTGGCTTTGCAGAATACGTGGCCTTGGATTCGCTGAGAATGCAACTATATGTTGGATACCGGGGAGTTAATGAGATACTAGTGCTTGATGCTGCTAAGATGATAAAGGCAGTCGAGGATGTTGAAAGTGAAGATTTGGTTGTGAATCTTGCCAAGGTTCCTCTTGACCAGATCATGGACTCCACCGATCCTGACAAACCACACCCAAGCTATTATCCCCATATAGTGCCAATCACTACTCGTGGGCTTGATCCGAACACTGGCAAAATCATTGGTGGTACTCCTTTTGAGATCGCTGTCCCCAATCGCATGAGAATTTCAGAGATACTTGAGATAGATCGTTGGTGGGCTTATGCTAGCAACAAAGATACAGGCCCGGAGGTATTTGAAGTAAAGGTTAAGATTGATATTGAGGTAGCAGGGAGATATCAGCTTGCAATTGCGAACATTGGTGACCCTTTGAAAAAAGAACACTGGCACTTAAAGGATAGTGCCGTTGCTACAATAGATGCAGGTGCGGATCACTACTCCATCTCATGGACACCTGCGCCAACTGGTGGACTTGGAGTTGCGGAGACCGAGAGTATCTTTTTAGATGCTGGCACACATACGATTACGATTGATTCCTTTGTTGCACCAGAAGACTATCTTGTGGAGAAAATTCTATTCATCTTAAGTTCCCCTGGAATTACCCATGACAGTTTAGAGACTATGTTCGTGAGTGATAGAAAAGAGCTCAATATTACAGACGTCACTATCAATGATAGTAATGGTAACCGAATAGATTCTCTTGAGCAATTGATCAAGGCTTTCGCGCCAATTCTTTGGTACAATGCAGACGAGCACTACAAACCAGTTTCCGTTGACATTCCACTTAATGATGATGATGTCGTGTTGAGAGACTCTGGGGGCAACGAAATATCATCAGCGCCCAAGGCAGAAATTGGCACCGTCGCCGACACTAATGCTTATCTAGACCTGCCCGGCACATCGCCTCAGCAGTACCGCCCATCTAGCCTGACGACAACAGTTTATGCTTCCATAATCCCAGATCTTGACAAAAAGCGTATCGCTATCAACTACTATTTCTATTACCCATACAGCAACTGGATGGAACATGGAGGTCACAATAATCATGAAAGTGACTGGGAGAGCATCACAGTCTTTCTCAATGATACGGGTGCTGGATATGTGCCGACATGGGTTGGATATGCGCAACATGAGCAGGTTTTAGCTGGATTGCTTGGTAAGAAGAGTGATGGCGGGCAAGTTGTCAACTGGGGCGCATCTGTTACTAGTGGTACGACCCACCCGAATGTATTCGTTGGACTGGGAGGCCATGCGAGCTATTTTGACCCCGGTATGACCACTTGGCTGTTAGATCAAGAAATGCACTTTGGGGACAACACAACACACATCACACCTAATGATCCTAATTATGAAATTGAGTATCTAGCGCGAACACCGGAACTTAAAGGGACAAGTCATGATTGGGCTCTATTTTCAGGGCGTTGGGGACAATTAGATTTGGGAGATATTCCACTACTTCCTGAATGGGCCGAAGGTGACGATGGTCCTCGGGGGCCAGTTTTCCAAGGCCCAGAGGGATTAGCAATCTTTGACAATTGGGGGTTACGTTGGCTTGATCCTTGGACATGGAAAGAAGGTGGTTGGTCAGTTGGAATGCCGTTGGATGAAGTGGATTTGGGAACACGCGGCGATGGTACCATGCTTCCAGACGGCAAATGGACTATCATATCCCATGGCCTTGCTCCCGACAGCGACAAATATGAAGACTTGATACTTCCAGACCCTATCACTGCAAAAGGCTATGAGACAGGGTGGATGTGGGGACTGGCACAGCGAATTCGCCATGAGTCCATAAACTCGGTCACTCTGGAAAGCAATATCGCCATTCACCGCATGAATGTCACTGCTGATTTTCTGGATGGTATAATCAGCAAAGGTCTTTCTGGTTGGACTGTAAATGGTTGGGCCTCGGCCGATATTGCAATCGACGATCCTGATTACCATCATGTGCTACTCTTTGACTGGAGGGAAGTCTCAAATTATTCAGACCCGGATATACCTGATGCTGGCTGGACATTTGATGGTCCCCCGGATGGAGCCTCTGGCGAAGATGGTTATGCTGAAGCCTCTGCAGATTTCCTCTATGCTATACTTAAAGGAAATGACATTGCTGATGATGTGAGTACAGCTATAGGATACAGCAGGGGCGCAGTGGTTATGTCCGAGCTTGCGCAGAGGATTCTGATAGCTGGTGCAAATGTGGGGAAAGTGATCTATCTCGACGCAGAGGGAGGGGGGATACTCTATGAGGATGCCTCTTTCTCTGCATGGACCCCGATTACTGACTCTGCATGGACCGGACCAGAAACGGACAATTACTATAGCTCCTACCTTGATTTATTAGGAGGGCATTCAGTCGATGGAGCTAATAATTTTGATGACGGTACAGAGTATTCCCACACAGATTTGCCGCTCAAAAAGGGATTTCCTCATTACTTGATTGGTGATGTTGACAATGGCGCTAACGATGGATTGTATATTGAAAATGGTGTTATTGTCACTAAGGACATTCTTTCGTATTCAAGTGGCACAAAGGATCCATATTCATATGATCCTCCTACTTCGCTTGAGCTATTCAATGGCAATTTCGAGTACGAAGATAGTACTGCTGGCTGGTGGTGGCATGGTGGAGGTACTGACTTAGCTAGCTCTGGCGGAGGTTGGGTAATAAATGGGGAATTGCATCTCCACACTGGCGAGTCTCGCACACACAACTGGACATATGTTCCTAGTGCTGAGTATATCAAGTTTGATATTGAAGTCTATGGTGATTGTGAGTTGCAGATTAAATGGGCTGGGCCCGATGGCAATTTCAGTGTAATAGCAACTTTAGCATTCAGTGATGGGGATGCTAAAACTGTAACACGTTCCATTGGCAGTATAAACGGAGTAGGTAGGATACAATTCGAATTGACCGCACCGGGTCTTGCCCGTGCTGAGATCGACAACATTGGCTGGCTCGCTGAGCTACCACTTATCGTGGAGTCACTTCCAAGTGATAGCGAGGAACAGGGCGAAGTGAAAACAGTAACGAATGAGGAGGTCGCAACTACAGCAGCTCATGCCCTTGCAAGATTAGATAGCCATGGTTGGATAATTGCCGATTCGATAAGACTCGATGACGCGTATTATTCGATACGTGATTTGAATGACGGAGTATTGGCTCTAACTGAACCTGGAGGAATTGTCTTAGATGATGACGCCGCAGGCTACGGTTGGTTCATCGACGACACCCCCTGGGACAACGAGGAATTCACCAACACGGTATACGACTGGGAACTCCACGCTGATGCTGACAGCCCGGCTGCAGGCAAGATCGACTTGCTAACCGTGCTGATGCACGAGATGGGCCACGTCATGGGCCTCCCTGATGTATCCGCTGGTATCGACCCCACCCGACTTATGACCGGCATCCTTGCTCCCGGCGTACGTCGCCTGCCGTCGGAACTGGATCTGGCTATGCTAACGCCCGAACCGGGTAGCCCCGACGCAGACCCTTCGACCGGACTGGTTGCAGTAGACTACAGCGATTTCATCCGTCGAATCAACCAGTTCAGGGAGGATCAGAACAGCGTCGCTGAGGCTTTGCACCAGGACACCTACGATCTTGACGACCTTCGGATCGGCATAACCAACGGCACCTTCAGCATTGCCGATGAAAAGGATCCTGGGTTCGGGTGGTCTCTGATGAGCGATGCCTCTGTCCAGGACGGCGTTGCCGTGCTTGACGAAGGCCGGGCCTTCTTTAGTGGTATGTCGCAGACGTTTATCATCCCTTCAGGTGCAGAACGCCTACGCTTCGTGGTCGACTCCGCTGTGTTAGGTGCCACGACTGGCAATCCGGGCGATGCCTTCGAAGTGGCCCTGCTCAATGCTGATACCATGACCTCCCTGGTTGGTACGGCCGCCGGCCTGGACAATACCGATGCCTTCCTGAACATTCAAGGCAACGGCACGACCTACATCAGTCCCGCAGTGTCTATCGCAGGCCTGAACGCATCAGGTGATGTGCTCTCCCTGGCTGATTCGATTGCGGTGGAGATCGATTTGAGTGGCGTGCCTCCCGGGACCGTGGCAGCATTGTACTTCGATCTGCTCGGCTTCGGCGAAGTAGACAGCCGGGTAATAATAGACAACGTGTTCATCTTGACCGGTGCCGAAGTGCCGCCCATTGCCGTCAGTGATACAGTGACTACCTACGTCAATGATGAAATCATCATTGATATCCTGGCCAATGACGTGGATCCGGACGGTGATATCGACCCAAGCTCTATGGTCATCGTAGCCGGGACCGAACCCGAGCATGGCTCGATTGCCGTTAACTATCAGACGGGCATAGTCACCTACCAGCCCCAGACCGATTATTATGGTGAGGATGCCTTCGGCTACACTGTCCAGGACAACTCCGGCATTGAATCCAATGAAGCCACAGTCACCATCAACGTCAGACGTCATAATACCCTGTCGGATGTCCGGGCGGATACCTATATCTGTTCTGAGGACACGGCTCTAGTTGCAGGTCCCCAGGCCGGAGTCCTCGCCAACGACACCGATGCCGACGGCCATAGCCTCATAGCGATCCTGGTTCAAGGGCCTGCCCATGGCTCTCTAACCCTCAATGCAGACGGCTCCTTCGAGTACATCCCGAACCAGGACTTCCACGGCGACGATTCATTTGCCTATAAGGTGTACGACGGCATCGACGAGTCAAACCAGGCCACGGTCGATATTACCGTCGAGCCGGTTAACGACGATCCGGTAACGGGTGCTGATAGATACGTGGTCCGGGAAGACGGTACCCTCACGACCCCGGCGCCCGGCATCCTCTTTAATGACAGCGATCTGGACGGTGATTCCCTGGCTGCTACACTGGAAACCATCGACCCCGCCTATGGTCAGGTCGCAGTCAATGCAGATGGTTCCTTCACCTACACACCGGCCGAGAATTTCTTCGGCATAGCCACATTCACGTACCTGGTCGAGGACGGCCATGGAGGCCAGGCAGCAGGCACGGCAACGATCACAGTGAATCCCGTCAACGATGCCCCCATCGCAGTGGATGACACATATCCAATAAATGAAGGCGCGATCCTCGCAGTTAACCTGGCAAACGGCGTTCTTGCTAATGACAGTGATGTTGATGGCGATCTACTGGAGGCTTCACTTGAGTCCGGGCCTGCGAACGGCACCATCACATTGAATTCTAACGGATCTTTTGAATATATTGCGACCGACTACTTCAACGGCGATGACTCTTTCACCTACTTAATAGCAGATGGCAACGGGGGTACATCAACGGCCGTTGTTTCCGTCACAGTCAATCCTGTCAATGATCCACCCGTGGGAGTCGATGACCTGTATGTAACTGATGAAGACATGTCACTGGTGGTAGATGTTTTACAGGGTGTCCTGAGTAACGACTATGATGTTGATAGTGGCTCCCTGACAGCGGAGTTGCTTGCCGATGTGTCGCATGGCACATTAACACTCAGTAGCAACGGTTCGTTCCAGTACATCCCTGACCCGGACTTCCGCGGCTTGGAGACCTTCACGTACCAGGCGAGCGACGGCTCTGCGGATTCAAATGAGACGGCTGTTATGATAGTGGTCAATCCAATCAATGACACTCCCGTGGCTGTCGATGATACCTATTCAGTGGATGAAGACATCACCCTCACAGTTGACGCGGCAAGTGGCGTGCTGGCTAATGACAGCGATATTGATAACGACACGCTTGCGGTGGTCTTGCTGACGGATGTTGCACACGGTGACCTTAGTCTAAATAGTGATGGTTCCTTTGACTATGTGCCGGATTCTGAATTTAACGGCACCGACTCCTTCACATATCGGGCCAGCGATGGTCGCGGAGGCGAGGTGAGTGCCACGGTCACGATTACAGTCAACCCGATTAATGACGTCCCCATGGCCGCAGATGACGCGTATTCAGTGGATGAAGATACCATTCTCGCAGTTGATGCAGCAACCGGAGTTCTTGTTAATGACACTGATATCGAGGGCAACCCACTCACAGCAGCCCTGGAATCCGGGCCAACGAACGGTATCTTGGTTATGAATTCTGACGGTTCTTTCGAGTATGCACCAGACGATGACTTCCATGGCCAGGATTCCTTTGGCTACTGGGTGGATGACGGCAATGGAGGACAAACTCTTGCTACTGCTGTTATCACAATCAATCCGATCGCCGATTCGCCTGTGGCTGTAGATGACGGTTATACAACCAATGAAGACACCTCGCTGAATACAGATGTTGCCCAGGGTGTCCTGGCCAACGACAACGATGTCGATGGAGATCCTCTGACAGCGGAGTTGCTTACCGATGTATCGCACGGCGTGCTGACATTCGATAGCAACGGTTCATTCCAATACATACCTGAGGCGAACTTCCATGGCCTGGATAGCTTCACGTACCAGGTCAACGATGGCTCAAACAATTCGAATGAGACCACGGTCACAATCACTGTAAATCCCATTAACGATGTGCCTGTGGCGTTGGATGACACGTATTCCATGGCGGACGAAGCAGCCCTGGTCGTCTATGCAGCCGAGGGTGTTCTGGCCAATGATAATGATGTTGACGGCGATGCCCTGACCGCCTCGGTTGAGTCCGGGCCTGCGAACGGAAGTTTGACGTTGAATGCCGATGGCTCCTTTACCTACACACGTGCAGGTGGATTTGCCGGTGATGATTCCTTCACCTATCGCACCAGTGACGGCCACGGAGGACAGGCCGTTGCAGCGGTTGTGATTGCTGTGAATCCTTTGAACCAGGCGCCGGTGACGAACAACGACACCTACGATGTCGACGAGGACAGCGGCCTCTCTGTTGATGCCTCTGCAGGCGTGCTGTCCAATGACGAAGATGTGAATAACGACGTGTTGACAGCAGCATTGATCGGTGGCCCCTCGCACGGAGCGTTGACACTCAATTCCAACGGCTCCTTTAGCTACACGCCGGCAACAGATTTCAATGGTGCGGACTCCTTCACATACCGAGCCAGCGACGGCCAGGGAGGGTCAGCAACTGGCATTGTCTCGATTATGGTCAATCCTGTGAACGATGTGCCTGTGGCTATGGATGACGCTTACACGATAGATGAAGATGACACCCTTACAGTTGACGCAGCGGCAGGTGTGCTGGCTAACGACAGTGATGTGGACGGCAACCCGCTGACTGCCGCACTAGTGACCGGTCCTGCCCACGGCACATTATCCCTTAACCCGGATGGCTCGTTCGAGTACACACCGCACTCCAATTACAGTGGTTCTGACAGCTTCACCTATGTCGTTTCTGACGGCCAGGGCGGCACTGACACTGCGACAGTGGTGATCAATATCAACGAAATTAATCAGGCCCCGCAAGTCGAAACCGAGCATGACGGCATTACAGTCAATGAAGGCGATGTGACAGAGAACACCGGCACCTTCGCAGACCTTGACCAGGGCGATGTTGTACAGATCACTGCATCGATCGGCACAATCACCCAGATCGGCTCTCAAGTCGGCACATGGACCTGGTCCTTTACTACCATGGATGGCCCGGCCGACGCCCAAACAGTCACCATCACCGCCACTGACCAGAGTGGTGCCACCGCCCAAACCACCTTTGACCTTACCGTCAGCAATGTTCCCCCAACCTTTGAGGCGGGAGCCAATGAGACACTATTGCCTGCAGATTCAGGCCTGTTTACCCGAGCCAGTATTTCCTTCACGGATCCCGGAGCCGACCAATGGACCGGTACGGTCAACTACGGTGGCCTTGGCGGTGATCAAGCCCTGTCAATCGATGCGATTGGCATGACATTTGGTCTCAATCATACTTATACTGCAGAGGACACTTATACAGTGACCGTGACAGTGACCGACGACGATGCGGATACCCACACCGACACCTTTGATGTTGAGGTTCACCTAAACCATGCACCTGTTGCCGATGCGAATGGACCTTATGTGATCGATGAGGGTGCTGACCTGCATCTGGACGGCAGCGGCTCCTCGGATCCCGACACGGCCGCCGGAGACAGAATTGTTCTCTACGAATGGGATCTGAATAATCACCTGACCGAGGCGACACCGACGGTGCCCTGGGACGATTTGTCTGATCTGCCCATGGGTGTTGCCCATCCCATCAGCCTGCGGGTAACCGACAGCTTTGGAGTTACCGACACCGACACCACCGCACTGACCGTTTACCGCAACCAGCCTGTAGCGGTGATCTCGGCCAGTCCCAACCCGGCGGCGCCGGGACAGCAAGTGACTTCTGACGCCAGCGCCTCGACCCATGGGCGTCCCGACCGCACTATCGTACAGTACGAGTGGGATTTCGACTACGACGGGAGTTTCGATGTGGATGGCAGCGGTGTGCAGGTAACGCACGCTTACACCCAGTTCGGGCAGTACACGGCCGCTCTGAGGGTGACTGACGATAACGCGCCGGCGTTGACCGATATCACTACTGTGGTGGTGGATATCAGCCTGGGTAATAACCCGCCGGTGGCTGATCCCAACGGTCCCTACCAGATAGATGTGGGTGATGACCTGCAGTTGGACGGCAGCGGTTCGAGTGATCCCAATGAATCGGCCGGCGATTCGATCGTCTCCTACCAGTGGGACATCGGCGGTGACGGCAGCTACGAGTACACCAGCCTGACGCCGACTGTACCGTGGGCTGATCTATCCAGCCTACCCCTGGGCACGGCACATACCATTCGCCTTCTGGTAACCGACAGCTTCGGAGCGACGGATACCGACACTACGACCCTGACGATTTGCCGCAACCAGCCGGTGGCGGTGATATCGGCCAGTCCCAATCCGGCGGCGTACGGTCAGCAAGTGACCTTTGACGGGAGCGGCTCCACTCACGGGCGCCCTGATCGCAGTATCGTGCAATACGAATTGGATTTCGAGTATGACGGATTGACTTTCGACGTGGACGCCAACGGCGCACAGGTAACGCATGCTTACGGGCAGTTCGGGAGCTATACCGCGGCCC
Source organism: Phycisphaerae bacterium (assembly GCA_016782865.1). Taxonomy (GTDB): domain Bacteria; phylum Planctomycetota; class Phycisphaerae; order Sedimentisphaerales; family Anaerobacaceae; genus SG8-4. The sequence goes on along the minus strand of JADHXR010000037.1, from coordinate 28,149 downwards.
TTCGGGTGACCGACGATAACGCGCCGGCCAAGACCGATATCGCTACGGTGATGATCGATATCAGCCTGGGGAACAACCCGCCGGTGGCCGACGCCAACGGTCCCTATGTGATCGATGAAGGGGATGACCTACAGCTTGACGGCAGCGGGTCGAGTGACCCGGACGAGGCGGCGGGAGATTCAATCGTTCTTCATGAATGGGATCTTTTTCATGAGCTGACAGAGGGGACTCCGACAGTACCCTGGTCTGATCTGTCCGACCTTGCCCTGGATGTTGTCCATACGATCAGCCTGCGTGTGACCGACAGCTTTGGTGCAACGGGCACGGACAGTGCCACGCTGACGATCAATCATGTCAATACCCCGCCGGTGGCCAATGACGACGCTATCACGACCAACGAAGACACGCCAGTAACCTATAATGTCCTGAGTAATGACTACGACGTCGACGGTGACGCTTTAATCGTTAGTAGTTTTACCAATGGTGTCAACGGGACAGTCCAGATCAATGTTGACAACACCGTGACCTATACGCCCGCTCAGGATTATTTCGGGCCGGACAGCTTTACCTATTACCTGAGCGACGGCAACGGCGGCGAGGATACGGCTACAGTGAATATCACGGTAACTCCGGTCAACGACGCTCCCAAAGTAAGCGACCCCGGAGAACAGTTCAGTCGGGAACTCGATGTGGTCTCCCTGCAGATTTTGGCCAGTGATCCAGACGGAGATGCGTTGACTTACAGCGCGCAAGGGTTGCCCGATGGCCTTTCGGTCGATCCGGTGACCGGCCTGATCAGCGGAGAGCTGAGCTACGATTCGGCCGGTTTCCACGAGGTGTTTGTGGTCGTGACTGACGGCCAGTCGTCGGTGGAATCAGGTTTCCCTTGGACGGTTACCAACACCAACCGTGCTCCGGTAGCCAACGACGACGACGCCGCGACCGATGAAGACACGCCGGTGACCATCCATGTTCTGGCGAACGACAGCGATGGTGACGGCGACGCCCTGAGTCTCGGCCTGCTCGATATCAGTGCTACCCCCGGACTGGTCACGGTCAATGCCGACGATACGCTCACCTACGATCCCAACGGCCGGTTCGAGCATCTGAACGATGGAGACACGGCGACCGATACCTTTATCTATACTATCGGCGACGGCAACGGTGGCAGTGATACCGCTACCGTTACGGTGACGATCACCGGCGTCAACGATGCTCCGGTCGACATTGAACTCGACGACAGTAGCATTTCGGAAAATCAGCCGTCCGGTACCTTTGTGGGGAGCTTCTCCACTGCCGATCCGGACGTTGGTGATAGCCACACCTACAGTCTGGTCCCCGGCGCCGTGCATAATGCCTCGTTTGCCCTCAATGGTAATCAATTGGTTAGCACGGAGGTATTCGATTTTGAGACACAAAACAGCTACAGCATCCTCGTACGTAGTACGGATGATGGCGGCTTGAGTCGCGAAGAGACCTTTGACATAGAGATAAATAACGTCAACGAAGGTGCGGGCCTCGTCATCAATGAAATCGATTCCGACACTCCAGGAACGGATACAGTGGAATTTGTTGAACTCTACGATGGTGGGTCAGGCAATACACCCCTTGATGGTCTGGTGATTGTGTTCTACAACGGTAATGGGGACGTCTCCTATCGAGCCATTGATCTGGATGATTATAGCACGAATGCCGAAGGATTCTTTGTGATAGGGAATGCGGGTGTACCGAACGTTGACCTGGTATTCACGAACGACAACAACAACCTGCAGAACGGCCCTGATGCCGTAGCTCTCTACGAAGGCAGTGCAGTGGACTTCCCGAATGGTACGCCTGTGACTATAGCAGGCCTGGTGGATGCCGTGGTGTATGATACGAATGATGATGATGACGCTGGTCTGTTGCCCTTACTGAATGCTGGGCAGCCCCAGGTAGATGAGGCTGGAGGGGCAGGCTCTGCTGTTGATTCACTTTCCCGCCGGCCGGATGGAGGGGCGCAACGTGACACATCGACCTATGTACCACAAGAACCCACTCCCGGTCAGACGAACGTGATCGTTCCCAGAGTGGACTTAGTGGTGACCAAGACCGAATCAGTCGATCCGGTCGTGGCCGGTTCGGGTGCGGGCAACCTGGTGTATGTGGTTACGGTCACCAATGCCGGTCCCTCGGACGCCACGGGCGTCACGCTCAGTGAAGCGGTGACCTTACCGGCGGGAGTAACGATCGTATCGATTACACCCAGTACCGGTACCTATCTGCCGGCCAATGATCCCAACGGCACCTGGAGCGTGGGGAATCTGGATGCGGGTGCCAGCGAGACCCTGACGATCGTGATGACCGTGGGTGCAGGCACGGCCGACGGGGCCATCGTCAGCGACACGGCCACCGTCACCGGCGTCAACGAAACATTGATCAACACGGGCGACGATACTGCCACGGAGAACACCACGGTCCAGCAGCGCGTGGACCTGCAGGTGAGCAAGCTCGATACGCCCGATCCGGTCACAGCGGGCAGCGGCCCGAGCAATCTGACACACACCGTAACGGTGACCAATGCGGGTCCGTCCAATGCGTCGGGCGTAACGCTCAGTGAAAGCGTCTCGCTGCCCGCGGGCGTGTCGATCGTCTCGATCACGCCCAGCGGCGCCACGAGTTACGCTCCAGCAGATACCTCACCGGGTACCTGGACCGTGGGCAACCTGGCAGTGGGCGCCAGCGAGACCTTGACGATTGTCATGACCGTAGGTGGCAGTACGGCTGACGGTGCCGTGGTGAGCGACACAGCCACGGTCACGGCCGTGAATGAAACATTGATCAACACGGGCGACGACACTGCCACGGAGAACACCACGGTCCAGCGGCGCGTGGACCTGCAGGTGAGCAAGCTCGATACGCCCGATCCGGTCACAGCGGGCAGCGGCCCGAGCAATCTGACACACACCGTAACGGTGACCAATGCGGGTCCGTCCGATGCGTCGGGCGTAACGCTCAGTGAAAGCGTCTCGCTGCCCGCGGGCGCGTCGATCGTCTCGATCACCCCCAGCGGCACGACGACTTACGCTCCGGCGGATACCTCGCCCGGCACCTGGACCGTAGGTAACCTGGCTGTGGGCGCGAGCGAGACGTTGACGATCGTCATGACCGTGGGTGACAGCACGGCCGACGGGGCCATCGTCAGCGACGCAGCCACTGTCACTGCCGCCAACGAGACACTAATCAACACGGGCGACGACTCGGCCACCGAGAACACCACGGTCCAGCGACGCGTGGATCTGCAGGTGAGCAAGCTCGACACGCCAGATCCGGTCACGGCCGGCAGCGGCCCGGACAATCTGACGCACACGGTTACTGTGACCAATGCGGGTCCGTCCGATGCGTCGGGTGTAACGCTCAGTGAAACCGTCTCGCTGCCCGCAGGTGCATCGATCGTCTCGATCACCCCCAGCGGCACGACGACTTACGCTCCGGCGGATACTTCGCCCGGCACCTGGATCGTGGGCAATCTGGCGTCAGGTGCGAGCGAGACGTTGACGATCGTCATGACCGTGCGTGCCAGCACGGCCGACGGGGCCATCGTCAGCGACACAGCCACCGTCACTGCCGTCAACGAGACATTAATCAACACGGGCGACGACTCGGCCACCGAGAACACCACGGTCCAGCGTACATCACAGGAATCCCAGCTCGCCAGTGATCTGGTGAGCATGCAGGCCTCCGGCTTACGCTATAACCGTCGTACAGGAGTAATGAGCAGCTATATCACCATCACCAACACCTCAAGTCAAGCCATTAGAGGCGATGTGCATTTCGTGATCAACAGCCTGAGTGACACCAATGTCAACCTGGTCGGCGGCGATGGCACTACTGCCACGGGCCAGACCTATTACGACCTGACACCCTATCTCAACGACGGGCGTCTCGACCCCGGCGAGAGCGTCACCATTCGCCTGGACTTCTACAATCCGCTGCGACGCCGTTTCACCTTTGAGTGGGATCTATGGGGCAGGATTGGTTAGTGTGTGCTGTTAGGTGAAGATAGGCACCCCAAGGTAACCCGCTAATACGCTGAGCACTACTGATACCACTCCCGGCCTCTTAGGTGAAGTCGACGATGGCAAGTTGAATGTGGGTGAGAGTGTCATGGTGCGACTGTATTTCGAAAATCCATTCAGGAGACGGTTCACTTTCGAGCTTGGAGTCTGGGGAGTGCCGTCCTGATCGGTCTTGCTGAACGCGGCCTCGCCTGCATACGCCGTAGAGCGCCTGCAAAAATTGCAGGACAACCCCGAGGGGAACATCTGCGTTTCTGAACGTTTATGGGGGTTCTGAAAGTTGCCAACTCAATAGAACCCGACAAACACCCGTAAACACAACCGCAAGAGTATAGGTGAAAAGTGATGTTGTACAGTTCACATCACGGTATTGACACATCATTGTTGGGCTTGAAATGCTTGTGCCATCTTAGTGTCCACAAGTCTTCCAGGGAAACTCTCTCTACGTGGCTGTCCACAAATCCGATGTTGATCGCTTTCTTATGCCGGTCGACGCAGAATCGCCCCATGAAGTATCCCTTGCCATGAGGATAGCCAGGGTATCCGCTCTCGCCGGTCAGGTCATCGGGCACGCTGTCGGCATCAAAAGGCCAGGAGCCGACCCAAACGGAATCGCCCAACAGTGGAACATCGGATCTGGTGTCCGAGTATTTTTTGTAGAAGTTTTCCGCCGGAAAGTCCGGAGCGTAGATCGGGTCGTCGGGCAGCAGCCACAGATTCAACCCGTAGCTGCCCTCTCCGCCCATGAAACGCCACGAGAGATACGCCGAGCCGTAGAACGATTCCCCCGACCTGTCCTGGCGTTTAGTGGCCGGACAAAATGCCACCCTCATCATCCCCTCTAAATGCTCTTGGGGATTATCTTTGTACGCCCTTTCGCTTAGATATGGCGCCAGTTGATGGAACCAGTACCGGCCGGGCTGATGAGTGAAGGGCATAGTCAGATCATCGTGATCGAGCGCGTAAAGATTCATGGCCATGCACAACTGCCGGAGGTTGCTTTGACAGACCCTCGAACGCGCCTGCTCGCGTGCATAGCCGAGTACGGGCATCAATATCGCCATCAGCAATGCTATGATGGCGATAACCACCAGGAGTTCTATCAGCGTAAATGCCCTCTGCCTGTCCATAACAACACCATAGGTCTTCATGTGCGGTTTGCGAGTCACTGGAATATTGTACTGCCTTTGGGCCAGAGAATCAACAGAAATGTAACCCCCGTTTGACGCACATTTTATGCATAATCCGCAGATTTAACTTGACTCGTGGGTAGCTGGTTTGGTATATAGGAAGTAGGTTTGTAGGGTAAAACTAAGGTTACTGAGGCCGTGTGCTTCCGGGGCAAAGTCGAAGCCTTGTATGTCGTTGGTCGATTTTCAGAGAGAGGAGGCAGCTCGAAGCTTCTTTCATGCCTTGCGCAAGCACGACATTCTGTGGATGAGTCAAGACAACGGTCAATGTTAACTGTATTACTTTTAGGTTCCCTTATTGAAAGGAGGATTGTTATGTGTAGAAAAGTGATCTGTATGGCCTCTATTGCTCTGGTGGTGGGTCTGATGATGGCAAGTACAACCAGAGCGGATTTGGTCGGCCAATGGAAGTTCGACGAGGGATCCGGCACCACCGCCTACGACTCAAGCGGCAACGGCCATGACGGGACTCTCGTTGGCGGCGCTGCATGGACGCCGGACGGCCGTTTCGGAGGCGGTCTCGAACTTGACGGGACCAGCGGCTATGTCTCGGTTCCCAGCTTCGAACTTACGACCGACACCATCACGTTCGTCGCATGGGTCAACGGCTGGAAAGCAGGCGACTGGGCGCCGCTTATATCCTCACGAGTCGTGGGTCAATGTGAAATGAACTTCGGCGATAACGATACCTTGCACTACACATGGAACGGTGATTCGGCAGACACATGGGGCTGGACCGGCGGCCCGGTCATTCCGCAGGATACGTGGACTATGTTGGCTGTGACGATTGACCCAGCCGGCGCCACTGCGTATGTGTACACGGATGATGACGGGCTTACGCAGACCACCAATGCGATTGCCCACATTGAAGAGACTGTCGGTGCCCTGCAGATTGGCTATTCCTATGACCCGAGATATGTCCGCGGAATTATGGACGAGGCGGCGGTCTATGACCATGCCTTGACTGAAGACGAGATCGTGGCGCTGGCAACAGTGCCACTGCCCCTTGCCCGGGACCCGAATCCGGTCGACGGAGCCATGCTCGCCGATACGTGGGTGACTCTTAGCTGGCGGCCCGGGGATCTCGCCGTATCGCATGATGTATATCTGGGCGAAAATTTCGACGATGTGAGCAATGGGACCGGCGATGCGTTCCGGGGCAATCAGGCTTCCACGATGTTTATCGCCGGATTCGTCGGTTTTCCCTATCCGGAAGGCCTTGTCCCGGGCACGACTTACTACTGGCGTGTCGACGGGGTCAATGAGGCCGATCCCAATAGCCCGTGGAAAGGCGACGTCTGGAGTTTCTGGATTCCCCCGAAGAAGGCTTACGATGCTGTTCCCGCCGATGGCTCACAGTTCATACCGGCGGACGTGACCCTGGAGTGGACGGCCGGCTTTAACGCGAAATTGCACACAGTCTACTTCGGCGACGATTTCGACACGGTGAACAATGCCGCCGGAGGAGTAGCCCAGACAACCACAAGCTTTGCTCCCAGCGCACTCGAACTGAGCAAGACGTACTACTGGCGCGTCGACGAGTTCGATCCACCGTTCACCCACAAGGGCGATGTCCTGAGCTTTACGACCTTGCCCGATGTGCCGATCACCGATCCGGCTCTCATGGGCTGGTGGACATTCGAGGAAGGTACAGGCGCCATCGCCGTCGATTGGTCTGGCCATGGCAATCACGGTACGCTTATAGGCGACCCCCAGTGGGTAGCCGGCTTTGACGGCGGAGCACTGGAATTCGGCGGTGACAACTATGTGGACACTGGTTACACCGAAAACCTGGCCACGTACACGATAGCCTGCTGGGTCAAGAGCCCTCAGGCTCCTTCCGGAGCAGCAGCGAGCGGTCCGCTTCATCGGGAGCAAAACTATCAGTTCAACTGGAACCACGCCGATGTGGTTTTCCGGGGAGCGGCGGCGATGAATGCCGGAGGTGTGTGGCAAGCCGCCAGTTACATGCCGTTGCAGGCCAACACATGGTACTATCTCGCTGCAACGTACGATGGGAGTGCCTTCAAGGCTTATAGAGACGGTGTCCTGATCACTACCACACCGGTATCAGGAGCCCCGAACGCCGAGAGCGGCAGCCTCAAACTTGGCAGGCACGCCACGGCGGCTGCAAACTTCTTCACAGGCACGGTCGATGAGGCGCGCGTCTACAACAGGGCGCTGACGGCAGAGGAGATTCAGAAGGCCATGAAGGGCGACACGTCCCTTGCATGGAGTCCGAATCCGGGCAACGGTACACTGCTGGCAATCGGCCAGGCATCGCCTCTTAGCTGGACAGCCGGAGATAATGCCGCACAGCACGATGTTTATTTCGGCACCGACAAGGACGCCATGAGCAATGCCGATGCATCGGATGCCACCGGGACTTATCGCGGTCGCCAGAGTTCCACGACCTTCAACTCGTCGTCGGACGTTGAATGGGGTGGCGGGCCCTACTACTGGCGTGTCGATGAGTCCAATACCGACGGAACGATCAGCACGGGCAAGATCTGGACCTTCGCAGTGACTGATTATCTGCTCGTGGAAGATTTCGAGGACTTCAACGACTATCCGCCCGACGAGATATGGAATACGTGGATAGACGGATTCGGGACCACCAACAACGGCTCGACCGCAGGCTATGCCGACCCCGACTTTGCGGCCGGCGGGCATTACGTTGAGACGTCGATCGTTAACGGTGGAGCCCAGTCTATGCCGCTGTTCTATGACAACAATCTGAAGTTCTCCGAGGCCACGAAAACGCTGGTCTATCCGCGTAACTGGACAGAGCAGGGTGTCGGAGTCTTGTCGCTGTGGATCAGAGGCGCTTCGGCCAACGCCGCCGAGCGTGTGTATGTCGCTCTCAACGGCGTTGCCGTCTATCACGAAGATCCCGCAGCAGCTCACGGGACATCGTGGACCGAGTGGCCAATTCCGTTGTCGGCGTTTGCGGACAAGGGTGTGAACCTTGCCGCTGTCAACACTATTTCCATCGGTCTTGGCGACAAGAATAATATCACGGCCGGCGGTTCAGGTGTACTCTATGTTGACGACATAAGGCTTTATCGCTCGGCGCCATAGGAATTGGATGTTGATGAAGCATCGGCAAACGGTGTGGTTGATGTAGCATTTTCGGGGCCTATACTGATTGATTCGGTATGGGCCCCGGCTGTTTCCGAGGGCTGCTTTGGCCTTCGTCGGGATAGATTGAGAGAAGTGAGCCCCTGCGGCAGGAGGATTGGAGAACTTGAGAGGCTCGTGCAAATCATCAAGGTTGCCGTCACAGCACTGTTTCACTGAAGCTGTCTATTGTGGTCAATACATGCTCCTTGAAGAAGGCCCTTGCAGTGCGGAGGCAAGTCCCCCGACGAGAACGGGTGTGCCAGAGTGCAAAATGGAGATTTTCCTTGACGTGCAGATGGCCGATATAGTATAAATATTGTTGGTAGGATTTCTGGGCACTTTCGTTTCCGCCCAAACGTTGGCTTCTCGAAGGAAGAAGGTGATTTTCAAGCCCCAGGAATTGTGCCGGGCAGAACAGCAGGTACTGTCCTATGGAATACTAGCATATTGGCGACCGCTTCGGTGCGTAGCCGAGGAGGAATCACCGGAACTTCTCTCGTGAAGGAGGATTGCTATGTGTAGAAAACTGATCTTTATGGCCTCTATTGCTCTGGTGGTGGGTCTAATGATGGCAGGTACAGCCAGAGCGGATTTGGTCGGCCAATGGAAGTTCGACGAGGGGTCCGGTACCACCGCCTATGACTCAAGCGGCAACGGCCATGACGGGACTCTCCTTGGCGGCGCTGCATGGACGCCGGACGGCCGCTTCGGAGGCGGTCTCGAACTTGACGGGACCAGCGGCTATGTCTCGATTCCCAGCTTCGAACTTACGACCGACACCATCACATTTGTCGCATGGGTCAACGGCTGGAAGGCAGGCGACTGGGCGCCGCTTATATCTTCCCGTGTCGTGGATCAATGTGAAATGATCTTTAGTAACGATGATACCTTGCGTTACGTCTGGAACAATGATTCGTCAGACACATGGGGCTGGACCGGCGGTCCGGTCATTCCACAGGATATGTGGACCATGTTGGCTGTGACAATCGACCCAGCCGGCGCGACTGCGTATGTGTACACTGATGACGACGGGCTTACCCAGACCACCAATGCGATTGCCCACGTTGAACAGACTGTCGGCGCCCTGCAGATTGGTTATTCCTATGACCCGAGATACGTCCGCGGAATTATGGACGAGGTGGCAGTCTATGACCACGTCTTGAGCGAAGACGATATTATGAACCTCGCCAAAGGAGCCAAGGGACTGCCGCTCGCCCGCGGTCCGAGTCCGGTCGACGGAGCCATGCTCGAGGCTACGTGGGTGACCCTCGGCTGGCGGCCCGGCGACTTCGCCTTATTGCACGATGTATACCTGGGCGATAACTTCGACGATGTCAACAACGGAACCGGTGATACCTTTCGGGGCAACCAGAGTTCAACGATGCTTATCGCCGGGTTCGCCGGATTCGCCTTTCCGGAAGGCCTTGCCCCGGGCACGACCTACTACTGGCGTATCGACGAAGTCAATGACGCCGATCCCAACAGCCCGTGGAAAGGCGATATCTGGACCTTCTCGGTCCCGCCCAAGACGGCTTACAATCCCGATCCGGCTGACGGCGCTGAGTTTGTAGACCCGAACGCGGTCTTTACATGGACGCCAGGTTTTGGTGCCAAGCTGCACACCGCTTATATGGGCACCAGTTTCGACGACGTAAACAATGCCGCAGGCGGCATACCTCTGGGAAGCGCCAGCTACAGTCCGGGTACGCTGGAATCAGAGAAAGTTTATTACTGGCGCGTCGACGAGTTCGATCCCCCCTTCACACATAAAGGCGATGTCTGGAGCTTCACCACTCCGGGCGCTGTGGGCAATCCACAGCCGGCCAACGGCGCAGCAGGTGTACAGATGATCGAAACGCTGAGCTGGACGGCGGCGGACAATGCCACCTCACATGAGCTATACTTCGGCACCGATGCCGAAGCCGTCAAGAACGCTACCACCGCCTCAGCGGAGTATATCGGCCCGAGAGCGCTTGGCGCCGAGAGCTATGATCCCGGAGGACTCACCTGGGACAGCAGCTATGCCTGGCGTCTGGATGAAGTCTATCCGACTGGTACCGTCAAAGGTCTTGTCTGGACCTTCACGACGGCCGATTTCATTCTGGTGGATGATTTCGAGTCGTATAATGATATTGACCCGCCTGACGCGGCGAGCAACAGGATATTCGACAAGTGGATTGATGGCTTTGGGACCACAACGAACGGCGCTCTGGTCGGTAATGATATGCCGCCTTATGCCGAGACGACTGTTGTACATGCCGGCGGCCAGTCGATGATATATCGCTACGACAACAACCTCAAGACTTCCGAGGCAACGCTGACGCTGGTTTATCCGCGTGACTGGACCGAGCAAGGCGTTGGGGTGTTGTCGCTGTGGATCAGAGGCGACACGTCAAACGCAGCCGAGCGGATATATGTCGCTCTCAACGGTGTCGCCGTCTACCACGGCGATCCGGCGGCAGCGCAAGCGGCCGGCTGGACCGAGTGGCCAATCCCGTTGTCGGAGTTTGCGGGTAAGGGCGTGAACCTTGCCGCTGTCAATACGATTTCTATCGGCCTGGGCGACAAGAACAACGTCACGGCCGGCGGTTCAGGCGTACTCTATGTTGACGACATAAGGCTTTATCGCCCGGCGCCGTAGGAAATGAAGGCAAATGCAAATTGGTCGGCAGCCAATAGCACTGTCGACATAGCAGATTTGCATGTTTTCGGGGCCTATACCGATCGATTCGGTATAGGCCCCTTTTTTGTCGACGGGACCCATCGTTATTCGGAAAGACTCTCTTGCTCGGTAGCATTTTCTTTGGTCTGGCCGGGTTCCTCAACAGTCGGTGTCTCTTTCGGTGGAACTTCCGGTTCCGGCTTGGTCTGGGCAGGCACGTTTACATCCGGACGTCTGTAGGGACCGAACCCGCGACCCGGCCCGCCAAAGCCCAAACCGGGACCGCCGCCAGGTCCCTGACCTCGATCTGGTCCATCTTGCTCTGGCCCTCGACCGGGTCCGAAGCCCGGACCGCCACCCGACCCACGACCTCGACCTGGTCCATCTTGCTCTTGACCTGGCCTTCGGCCGGCGTCCATACCTCGACCTCTGCCCGGGCCAAATCCCTGGCCTCTACCCTGTCCGGTGCCGGGGCCGAATCCACCTCTGCCGCCGAAGCGAGAGTCCGGACCGCCACCCGGTCCCTGACCTATACCTGATCCATCTTGACCTGGCCCCCGGCCGGGTTCAAAGTTCGGGCCTCTGCCCTGTCTGGTGCCGGGGCCGAATCCACCTCTGCCGCCGAAGCGAGATCCCTGGCCGCGGCCAAAGTGCATTGCCCGACCTCCGCCGGGACCAAATCCCGGGCCCCTGTCCTGACCGGGTCTGCCGCCGCGACCAAAGCGAGAAGCCGGGCCGCGGCCAAATTGCCTGCCTTGACCTCTGCCCGGGCCGGAATTGAAACCTCTGCCTCGCCGGAGTCCTTGCCCTCGGCCGGGACCGAACGTGCCGCTTTGGCCGAAGTGAGAGCCCGGACCTCTGCCGTAACTACCTTGCCCAAAACCGCGGCCGCTGCCCCATCCCGGCCCCTGCTCAGGTCCGCGTCCACAATGAGGGCAAACCTCTTGCGAGGCGGCAGGTCCATCCCAACGCGGGCCACCACCCATGCCGGGACCGGACATCGGCCCCCCATCGCCGGGCACTCGGGGCATCCAACGGTCGTATCCCGGTCCGGGTCCACCGCCACGACGACCGCCACCGCCCGGTCCGGCAACCGCCAGGCCGACCAGAACAATAACCGCCACAACAAGAACTATCGCTGCCTTCAATCCTGTCTTTTTCATTTTCGGCTCCTTTCTTCACAAGTATCATTTCTTTGCTGCTTTGCTCAGCCCTGCTGGGCCCTTCTGACGGGTAAGTGGCGCAGATGGGAGAATGGTTACACCCGACCTGAAATTCTCTGAGAGAAATGTTCCTCCTGGCCGCAAGACAGCGATTGCAGGACAAGAGGAGCTATGGCCGGCGCTGCTCGTAGAACTTGATGATCTCGGCTAGCGCCTTGTGCGGCATTTCTCCGTGGATGCCGGAAAATGAAATCTTGGGGATTTCGAGCAGGACTGAGGCGATCTCGCCCGGACTGGTGACCTCGCCCTTTGATGCGATGAGCAACGTATCGTCATCAAGCAGGCGGCGAATATTTCCGACCTGGAGCCTCTTGGACAACGTGGGGTCAATCAGCACGAGCCCTGACACGCGGTCCAGTAGTCCGGCCCGCTGCTGAAGAAAATCGACGACAATCATACCTCCCATCGAAAATCCCATGAGGCCTATTCTCTTGTCGAGCGCAATGTCGGCTACGACCCGCTCGAGCTGATAGACGAACGAGTCCCCTTCGATGTCCGGACCGAGAGAGTTAGGATTGATGGCGATCAGCCCGAAGTCACGCTCTGCAAATCCACGAAAATAGGGTTCCATACTGGATTCGGCAATGCGCGACTGGCGCAGCAGCGTATACGACCAGACCCCCACCTGCTCTGGGTAACCGAGAACAGCGATGACAATCAGCTTCTTGTCGAACGCGCCGGGTGTGGTCAGAATCCAGTATTTTCGACCCGTGCGCTGATCGGTATAGAACTTCTTCTCGGCCACATGCGCCGCGAGCATGTCAGCGAGGATCTGATCTACCATGTTCCTGAGTTCTGCTTCGTCTTCAAGCACGAGTTGCTCCGTACAAAAACAATTCCGGATGTTGGCACGCGACCAGTCATCATCGTACGCTATTTCATCCCGAGTTTCCCGCCCTTTTCCAGCAAAGCGATGGATTCGTCCACCCGCCGCCTTTTCGTTTCGGGCCTCTTTGCAGCCGCAATCCAACCCAGATAGTGCCTGCGATAGGTGGGAGCAAGCCTCTCAAAGTTTGCCTTCGCCTTCTTGTTGCAGGCAAGTGCCTCTGCAAATTCGGCCGGCATCTCAAGCGACCTCGGGGTTTTGCCATCCTGGTTCCACAATCCATTCCTTTTCGCCGCTTTGATCTTCACCAGTCCTGCTTCGGTCATTCTGCCGGCCCCTATCATTTTGGCCGCCCGCTTCCTGTTCAGCGCCGACCAGTTGCTCCTGTCTTTGCGCGGCGTAAATTTGCGAACATATCTTTCGGCGTCGAGTCTCTTGACAATACTGTCTATCCAGCCAAAACACAGCGCCTCTTCAACCGCGGCTTCGTATTCAGTCGTCGGTTTGGATGTCCCCTTCTTGTAGAAGACCAACCATATCCCAGCTTCGGCGGCATGATGCTCAGAAAGCCAGTCGCGCCATTGATCTCTGTCGGTGACGTACAATCGTTTCATTGCGTCGGCTCCAGTTTGATTGGCACACAGCGTAGGGTGGGCAACTTGTTGCCCACGCTGTCAACCACGTGCGCAACAAACCGCGTGGGCAGAAAATCTGCCCACCCTACATGGCGACATATGGTTGTTTCTTCCTAGTCGGTTCCGGGCACGTCACATAAAAGTTGTCGTCTCATCGAGCTTCTTCTTGCTCAAGTCAGGGACCATCGTCCCGGCCTCGGGATATCCCACCACCAATACCAGCGACGCCCGTTCATTCTCCGGCCGATTGAGTATGCGATTTAGAAATCCCATCCGGCTCGGCGTGTACGCAAGCGAAACCAGCCCGGCGTAGTGAATCGCTGCGATCAGGATCCCCGTAGCAATTCCAACCGAGTCCCGCACATAGTAATGTTTGACCTTGCGCCCGTCGGGCAACACGCCGTGCCTTTGGGCGAATATCACGATCAGGTACGGAGCCGTTTCCAGAAAAGACTTTTGATAATCCGTCCCAAGATCAGATATCGCGCCAAGCCATTCTTCCGGAGCCTGCTCCTTATAGAACCTGTATTCTTCCTCTTCCGCCGCCTCCCGTATCCGGCGTTTTACTTTCGCGTCGCTGACCACCACAAAAGACCAGGGCTGCATATTCGCCCCGCTCGGCGCAGAACCGGCAGCCAGCAGGCAATCCTCAATCACCCCGCGCGCCACCGGCCGGCTGGAAAAACTGCGCACGCTGCGCCGTCGCTGCATACGGATGCGAAAAGCAGCCGCACGCTCGGCCATCTCCTCCGGTGAATATTCACGATACGAATCAAGTGGAACAAGTCTGGCCTTTTCCATTCTGTCTCCAGCGATTATTGGTCCACATGAAGGCCCACATTTTGCGCATATATGCAGGAGATATCCGCATCTTTCTCAGGACCCTTGACATGACGCCTAACCTACGTGGCCGTCCCCGTCGATATCGAGCCCGTGAATCTCCTCGATTTTCTTGACCAGCTCGCGCAATGTGTTCTGAGTCGATTCGAGCTGATCTTCGAGATATTGGACCCGGTCCCCGACCGAATCGGATTTTCGCTTCTGACCGTACATCATGCCGGTCTGTAATACTTCCCAAAGTATACCCATTATTCTCCTCGATTCGTTGCTATTGACTTGCACACCCGGACAAACTTCTCCGGATCGTCCGGTGTAATGCGGATGTGTTTTATCCAGCCTGACCTGCGATGAATCGCAACGTGACTGAAGAAATCCGCCAGGTCCATCTTGAGGGCAAAGCTGTACGCAAAGCCCTTGCCTCGGAAAAGGTCCCCGATCACCGGCGCCGGACGGACCTCCACGTCCAGAATATCATCCGCAGGGATGACCCTGCCCCTCCCAAAGAGTCTCAGTTCAACCCGGTCGGCATAGATTCGATACTGCTGCCACAGGTTCCTGAACAATCGCCTGGATTCATAAAGCGGCTGCTCGTCCATCTTCACACCTTCCTTTTGAATTACACGGCCAATCTTTTTGCCCTATCTCTCAACTGCTCGGGCGTCGATGCAAAATCTTCTGCAATCGCCGGGGCGCTGACGGTATCATGCAATGCCCCACCGATGTCATCCAACAATCCCCCAAAATCATGAGGCAGATTGCCCCACCTGACGCTCCAATGATCGTCGATCATGAAGAACAAATCGACGGCCCGGCAGTTCGCGTCGGTACGGTTCGCAGCTTCGCACAGGAACGACATCAGAGACACAACAGCTTCCTTCAGAGCATGCAGATCAACCGGCGATGTGTGGATCAGATTATACACACGAGCAAGCAGCGGTCTCAGCTCTCCTGAAACATGCCAACCACGGCAAAACTTCGAATAGCCTTCATGGAAGTTGGTCATGTTTACCTCTTCCCGGAACACTGATGCACACAATATCGCGTCCGTGCATTCTGAAGCTGCCGGACTAAACCCGAGACATATCAGCTTTCAAAATAAACACCGCCTTTTACGAGGGCCGCGCGCAGGTCGCTGTAGCGCAGGTCACGTGTGCCGCAGTTCTTCTTGGCGCATAGCGCCGCGGCGGTGCCGGTCCCCTGGCCCTGGCCCATGCAGGCTACCGTGTTTCTGGTCGACATGTGCGGTCTGTGGTCGGAGGTTATCATCATTCCTGCGACGAGCAGGTTTTCGACGCCCGCGGCGCGAAGGGCCCGGTACGGGATGCCGTACGTACCGCCGTTCTTGATCTGGTATCGCGGCGCGCTGTCATGGAAACCATACGCCATCACATCGTCGTCGAAGTGCCTGCCCTCGAGGACGTCTTCATGTGTAATATCGTAGTCGCATGTGATGAGCCTGCCCCGGCGGATGTTGAGCGTCGGGCTCGTCCGGGCCATGAATGCCTTTTCACAGCCGGGGACATGTTTCCTGAACAGTTCCACCGCCTTGGCCTGTCGCTTTCTTACTTCAAGCTCACCTTTGGCCATATCGTCGCGGTTGATGACGCTGCCCGGAACCTTGAAATTGCACTTAACGAACATCAGGTAATTGTCCTGAACCGTAGTAATCATCGAGGACATGCCGATCTTCCCCGCCTCCTTTTTGAAATCGCCTCCCAGGCCGCCGTTGAAACGTACAATTTTCCCGCCTTCGCCGCTGCGCAAGCCATAGGCAAGCTGATTGTTCCCGCCGTTTGCTTTAAGGTATGCGACATATCCATCCAGATCCACGTTCGCCAGGCCAATGCTGTTGCAGCAGGAATAATCGTTGGGGACTTTGTAATCGGCCCCGGCGAACGCGGCCAGATCACCGTAAGCCGAGCAGTCCACGAACGCCCTGGCGTAAATCGCCTCTCTGCCGGACCGGCTGTCGACTATCGCGCCCCTTATGCGGCTGCCGTCCATAATGGCGCCGGTAAGCAGCGTGTTTACGGCGACGAAGACACCGGCCTCATCGAGCATTTGCATGGTGACAAGTTTGTAAAGCTCGGTATCGATCGCCGTGCAGACCGAATCGTAATTGTATCCTTTTACCATCTCGGCATGTCCCGAGCAGGCACCGGCCGCCATCAGGCGGTCAACGATCTGCTGAGGGATCCCGCGCACGACCTGACACTTCTTGACCCCGGGAAAAGCCTTCCATAGATTGTAGAAGCTATGAAGCGCGGTGCCGCCTTCGGTGACGGTTCCGCCGGTATAGCCCTTCCTCTCGATCAACATGGTCTTGGCGCCCTGCTGAGCGGCTGCGAGCGCCGCCACCACGCCCCCCGTGCCGGCGCCGGCGACGACTACATCGAATTTTCTTACGGGGAGTTTCTTCGCCGGCTCCTCGTAATAGTCCCCGGATTCATTCTGGACGCGTGCCTGGCTGCCCTTCGGAAAACCGGCCAAGGCGCCAACTCCGAGCAGTACGCTGTTCTTTGAAAACTCTCGACGATTCATTGATATCTCCTTTCTCGAGTTTGTCGCCGCGGTCAACAACAAGCTCACCGGACGCGGCATCCACCTTCATGATCCGGCGAAGCAGCATACTATAACACTGTTGTGCACGTTACTCTACAGTATATTCATCCTGACCTGCCGCAGTGACAAATTCATGTCCTTTGAACGTGAGTTGAAGCTTGTCGTCTTCTCTGTTGCGTATTGGAAGATCAGCCGGGGGGCGTCGTTCTTCCACTTGAGGAGGAATGCTTCGGTTTGCTTTCTATCGAGCTTCCAGGCCTCGCGCAGAAACCAGCCCAGACCTTGATGTACGACGCGCTCACCGTCCAGCATAAGCGGTTCTATAAACGCAAGAAGCCGAGCATGATCGCCCCCGGACTTCAGTGGTTTGATAAGAACAACCGGCACAGCACGTCGTTGAAATTTGTTCGTCGCTGTCCGCCAGTCTGAGATCGCTTGGAGGGGCACAATCTCTCTTTCGAGAAACTGCGAAATCAAATCTCCGCAAATCACATAGGTATGCGCCCAGTTTATGATGCCGATCTCGAACCATTTCTCGAGCTGCGCGAATGTCCCGGCATCGAATTGCTGCGAGAATCCTTTCAACAGGCGAATCGCAAAGCTCGTCTCTTCGTATTTACCGCTCTTGACCAAACGCCTGCTCGCATTCAAAACCACTTTCATATCGACGTCTTTGTCACTCAAAAGAGACTTGACTTTATCTGCCAATAGTTCTCGCGATACCCCGTAGGCATCATAACCCTCCTTGAAGTACTTAGAGTATTTCTTTACGACAGCCTCGTCGGCATTCTCGCGGCAATAGCTCCGGATATCTTCACACAGCTCTTTCGCTTTCATTGTAGGCCCCTAAAAACTGTTGATTATGGAGCATTCCCATATCCCCAAAAAGAAACTCACGAGCCAGCATCTGGGCCGTCATCTCCAATACCTGGTTCATCGTCAAACACTTTGTATTTCAGGGACAATTCACTGGAAAAACTTCTGACGTTGTCTTCCGGAACATGCCTCGACAAGTACATTGGATCATCGAAGAAAGCATCGTACCATTCAAGAAGTACCTCACCTGCCTTGTAGACATGCAGATGGATGGCAATCTCAAGGGCACTGCATTTCTCTGCAAGCTCGGCGAGCTTGCAAAGGTTCTCAGACGTTGCCGGCAGATGAAAAACAAGGGGACGAGGCCAGATGGTGCCCATAGCAAGATGGGTGACTTCCGGAATGCAGTGGGAGCCAAGAAACACCCTAACATCCTTTGGCGGAGTCCCGCCTTCAAGATACAGAATTGCGTTCTCCGGAACGAGTGTGAGCAGTGCCCTGAGCAGTGATGGAAATTCAACTTCTCCGGAGATTTCCCAATACGCATCCCGCCCCAAAGAGACACCCTTCAGTTCTCTCCGTGGGACAAAGTTAAACAATCTCGCAAGGATACCCATCTATTTTGTATTCCCGCCAGACCGTTGGCGCGGCAGAAATTGTGGACAATGCCAACTGCCGGAACACGTATATGTCACGATTGATCACTTCATCCCCACAATCACCTGGAGGACGCCGGGGCGTATTGATTATTCTCTGATAAACTTCGAGGAGGCTCCGACAGCACCATAAATTTCAGCTACTTTGCCCAGCAGGTCGGCGCGCTTGCCATACACGGTCAATTCACGCGGCGCGAGCATTCCCAGCACATCGGGAATGTTGCACACTCTAAGTACGTTCAGAAACTGAGGTGCGCCGGCATCCATGTGAGATAGCGGCGGTTCGCTCACCATTACACCTGAAATATCCCGCTCCCAAAGGGCGGCGTATGCCGCAAGCACGCCGGTTGCTCCTTCGCCAAGAACGTAGACAGGTACACCCTCACCATACTTGCCGCGCACATAACGGGCGGCTGCGATTATGTCCCACACCCGGCCCGTATCAACAGTCCGGCCCAGCAGCACGTGGGAACGCTCGACATAGTTCGGCGGGTCCTTGCGAGTCCACTTGGTTCCGTCGATGCCGCGCGGCGTGCATACGTAAAGGTAGTCGCCCGGTTTGCGCGCACGGCGCATCCAGTCAAGATCGCGCTCGGTTGAGTCGGCGCTGCGCACAACCATCAAAACTCGCCTGCAGTCCTTGGTCAGATCGAATCCACCGACAGATTGCAGGCGAACTTCGATGCCGGGCTCGGACTCGAGCCTTGCATCGTCCGGCTTGACCTGCTCAAGCAGTCTCGCCGCTGGAATCCGCTCGGGGAAATACCGAAATGTGACGCGGCGAAGCTCGCGGAGAATCGCCGCCTTCCAGGATTTGAACTCGCCCTTGCGAGGCGGGTCGACTTTCGCCATCGGCACGAAGTGCCGGTCAATCGTTGTATTCAATTCATCTTTGGGAATGTCGGAATCGGCGCCGAACACCCGAAGTCTCTCGGGCTCGATCGGATGCCGCTGGTTGTTGCCGGTCCCGGTTACGAGGTCCATCTCGCTGTCGGTGATCGGGCTCGGATCGTTTTTGAGGTGTATGTTTATGAAGCGATAGGCCGCCCGGCGGATGTCCTCGCGATACGCGTGGCCGCCGATGCTGACGACGCTGTCGACCAGGTCACTCTTTCCGTACAGGCTGTAGACTCGTTCCAGCCTGTTGATTACCCGCTGGTTGGCGTCCATCGGGAAGATGCGGTCCGCATCGCTGTTGGTGAACAACATCGGCCTGGGCGCCACGAGCGCGGCGATCCGTGTCCAGGGCCACTGGAACGTGTTATAGAGAAACATGCAGTCGCAATGACCGTTGATCACACGGTTGGTGACATAGGATGGCAGGTCCGCCATCCCGCTGACCGGCACAGCTACCCTTGCCCGCTCATCGGCTGCCGCGACCCAGAATGTTGCCGCCCCTCCGCCGCTTATTCCCGTCACTGCGATCCGCTGGGGATCCACATCGGGCCGGCTGACAAGATAGTCGATGCCGCGAATTCCATTGAGGCATTCCACGCCCGCGGAGGTATACCCGCGCGAGTGCCACCACCAGCGACCCTCGCGGTACGTGCCGTGGTGAATAGCCGCGATCTCGCCCAACTGAAGCGTGTCGAGCACGAGACAGACATATCCGTGCCGGGCAAACCATATCCCGTGCGACTGATACGCCGTCTTGTTTCCGTTTCGCCCTCGCATAGAGTGTCCGCACACATACAGCACCGCGGGCAAACGCTGCCCGACGCCGACTTTCGCAGGTCTGTATAGATTCGCAGTCACGTACAGACGCGGCATGCTCTGGTAGTGGAGCATGTCAACGACGTACCCATCGCCCTTGAGCGAGCCGGTGACGGTCGCTTTGAGCGGCGTCTTTTCCGGCATGGGCCAGAGCCCCAGCATGTGGAAGTACTCCTGCTTGTACGCGGGGCGCAGTTTCTCCCAGTCCTCGGACGACTCGACGTCCCGCATGAAGCCTTCGTGGATATTCTGCGTCTCGCGGCTGAGATATCCCTGAATCATCTCATCGCCCGGTTGCCCCTTATCGCTCTGGCCATATTCCTGGCCTACTGCTGCCGATGCCACGATCAATACAATTACTGTCTTGTGCCAAAATCGCATGGTTGGTCCCCTTTCAAATTTCCTCGCAACATATATATAGTCGCACTGTGTGAAACCATTATAAGGGGATATGCACGGAATGCAAT
Organism: Phycisphaerae bacterium; assembly: GCA_016782865.1. Classification (GTDB taxonomy): domain Bacteria; phylum Planctomycetota; class Phycisphaerae; order Sedimentisphaerales; family Anaerobacaceae; genus SG8-4. The sequence continues at coordinate 7,381 of JADHXR010000037.1, read as the reverse complement.
AAGCTGCTCCGACAGTGGTCAGGACTGTGCATGAAATAGACTCTTGAATTTGGGGTCCAAGTGTGCCGTAGATTTGGGTGCGATCGATTGAGTGGAGCCGGAATTGTAGCTATTCTACAGTGAGTATTCGGCGATTGAGGAGCAGCCGAAGATGCGGTGCAATTGCCCAGCCAAAACGGGAAGTTATTTCATGCACGGTCCTTAGATGTAGGATGGGCAGGTTTCCTGCCCATGCGGTCCGGGCTCGTTACATTGACTTGACAATAGAAAACTTTGTATTTACTTAATCTCCACGAGTCCTTAACATAGTGACAATAAGACATCCAGTGGAACAGTTAGGTAAACCGTGAATAGGCGGTGGAGGTTTTATGAAATGTTGCAAGTGCGAGGTGGTTAAGAAACGCTATTGGTCGAAAGGAAGACTCATGAAAAGTACGACAGTTCAAAAAACAGAGGGGGTTTCCCGCAGAAACTTCATCAAAACCTCAACAGCGGCCACAGCAACGGCGCTGTTGTCGGGAACGGGCAGAATGTTTGCCGCAGGCTCAAACAAGATCCGCGTTGGATTGATCGGCTGCGGCGGACGCGGGACGTATGATACGACAAATTGCCTGAGCTGCGCCGAGAACGTAGAGCTTGTGGCGATGGGAGATCTTGTCGCCGACCGTTTGCGCACCTGCCGCGACGGGCTTACACAGAAACTACCCGGCAAGGTAAAGGTAACCGACGACACTTGTTTCGTGGGCTGGAACGCCCACAAGAGAGTCCTGGCCTGCGATGTAGATCTGGTAATCCTGACCGAACCGCCCCAATTTCGCCCGAGCCATTTGCGGGCAGCCGTCGAGGCGGGTAAGCATGTGTTCATGGAAAAGCCGGCCGCGGTTGACCCGGTCGGCGTTCGCTCGGTGATAGAGTCGGCAAGGATAGCAGACGAGAAAGAACTCACGATAGTAGCCGGGACGCAGAGTCGCCGGGTGGCGCATCTGGTCGAGGGCATGAAAAGGATTCATAACGGCGATATCGGCGAAATCGTCGGCGGTCAGTGCCTGAGAATCGGCGGCGGAATGCTCGATTGGTCCGAGGCGACGAAACAACGCCAGAGCGGCTGGTCTGATGTGGAATGGCAGCTTCGTCGCTGGCTCTTCCTGACCTGGCTCAGCGGCGACTTCATTGTCGAGATGCACGTCCATAATCTGGACAGAATGAACTGGGCCCTGGACGCACATCCGGTGCAGTGCATCGCTCTCGGCGGTCGACAGGTCCGGACCGGCCCCGAGTACGGCAACATTTACGACCACATCTCCGTCGAGTACGAATATCCCGGCGGCGTACGCGTAGCGTATATGGGTTCTCAGATTGACGGATTGAGCTATCGCCAGGACGCGCGAGTGATCGGCACAAAGGGCAAGGCATATACACACGAAGGCGATTTCATCATTGACGGCGAAAAACCGTTCAAGTACGACGGCCCGAATCCAAGCCCGACGCTCAAACAGCACGCCGACCAGATCGCCGCGATTCGTTCCGGCACGCACCTTAACGAGGGCAAGCGCATCGCCGAGAGTACGTTGACGTGCATAATGGGACGGATGAGCGCATACACGGGCCGGGCGTTGAAATGGGACTGGGCAATGAAGGCCTCGAAACTGGACCTGAGCCCGCCAAAATATGAGTTCGGCGACCTGCCCATGAGACCGGTCGCCATCCCCGGCAAGACGCCGCTGGTCTAAAATGCCAAGAGTCCAGCCAGCGAATCATATGGCCGGGAAACCGTCCAGTACCACATGCTAAATTTGGCGGACAGGAAAGGAGCCAAACCATGTTTCGGGCAGTTTTGCATATGATTTGTTCGCCTTCTCTCAAGCCGTTTGTTGTGTTGCTCATGATAATCGGATCAAGCTGCCAAGTCTGGGCCCATAATGCGCCAAGAGTGACGATCAACGACGGCGGTGTTCTGATTGTTAACGGCAGGAAGATGCTACCGATCGGATTCAGCAATGGTCCGCCACCGGATGGACGAACACCTGACGGCAAGAATGCATTCGCAGAGATCAAAGATGCCGGCGGAACATTCTTTCGCACAGGCGTAATAGCAGGCGGACCGTGGGATGAGAAGACCATTGAGTCGGAGCAAGTCTGGATGGATACAGCAGCTCGATACGGTTTGTATTGCTGGCCGCGTCTGAGAGAACTTTCCAGCCTCGAAGAAGGCAACGTCAAGAAGAAGATGCTGCTCAGACTCATCGTCAACCGTTTCAAGAATCACCGGGGACTTCTGCTCTGGAAGAATGTGGATGAGCCGCAATGGGGCGGCACTCCCGTCGAAACAATGATTCGAGCCTATAGTATAATCAAGGAGTTGGATCCCCACCATCCCGTGGGTCTGACCCACGCCCCACGAGGTACGCTTGAGCAGTTGCGCCCGTACGTTGCCGCCGCCGATGTTCTGCTGCTGGACATCTATCCGATTGGATATCCGCCCGGCAGGCACTCGCTCTGGCAGAACAAGGAAATCAGCATGGTCGGTGATTACACAAAGTTCATAAAGGAAGTTGCCGATGGCAAGCCGGTGTGGATGGTATTGCAGATTGCATGGAGCGGAGTGATTAAGCCCGGAAAGACTCTGCGTTTTCCGACTTTTGCGCAGGAACGGTTCATGACATACCAGGCACTGATAAACGGTGCTCGCGGGTTGGTCTACTTCGGCGGCCACATCGAAAAAGCTATGGCGCCTAAAGATGCAGAATTGGGTTGGAACTGGACCTTTTGGAGGCGAGTGCTCCGGCCGGTCCTTGAGGAAGTTGGCAACAACAGTCCGCTGGCCCCGGCGCTCGTGGCGCCCGATTCGGAACTGCCCGTGCGTGTCAGCGGGACCGACGATGTCGAATTCTGCGTGCGAGAAGCAGGCGATTGTATTTATATCCTCGCCTGCAAGCGGGACGGAGCAGCCGTGGAGGTCAAATTCAGCGGGTTGCCCGCCTGGGTCAGCGAAGGCCAGGTAATGTACGAGTCGCCTCGCAAGGTCGAGGTTAACAAAGGCACATTTACAGACTGGTTTGCCCCTTTTGACGTACACGTTTACTGCTTCGCTCGCCAGAGCGAACTGTCCGGAGAAAGGAACAAAATTCCATAGAGTTTAGAGCACGGCAAGGACAGGGAGAAGAGGCCAGGGGAAAAAGCCCTGGCACGCTCCTTCGCTGTCCGTGATGCGCCATGCAGGACGCCTGTCATTCCGCGCCCAAGCAGGGAATCTGTTAAGACGAACCGCGGATTTGACGGATTAGCGCAAGAGCCAGTTCGGCAACTCTCCGCCACCAGTCTTCTCGCCTTTCAGCAGCCAGCTTAGATTGAATCGCGCCACTCTTGACCCGCCGCTTTCGAACTGGAGGTATATCCAGCCCTCGCTCTCCGTTGCCGGCCGTCCTGCAGCGAGTGAGGAGTAGGCGAAGCTACCCTCGTAGACGAGCCGCTTCAAAGGCCAGGTTTTTCCGCCGTCGAAGCTGGCCCATACCGTCCCGAGCCTGCGGCCGTCAGGGCTGTCGCAGTTGCTGTAGATCAGGATGTCTCTACCTCGAATCGGCAGACGCACCAGCCCTCCCATGCATCCGTAGTTTGTGTTCTGAGGCCCGTCGGGCAGGATCTCGACGATCTGCCAGTCGGTCCAGGTCTCGCCGCCGTCGGCGCTGAAGGCGCAGCGTCGTCGCAGAGGCGGCTTGTCCCTGTTCCAATGAGCGCGGCTGTTATAGTAGAGTCGCCCGTCGGACAATTCGGCGATCGCCGCCTCGCCGGCCCCCATCTCGGCAAAGGGTTTGCTGGTATTCCAGGTCTTGCCGCCGTCGTCACTGTAGATAGCGGTCGTGTAATGCTCGGGCCATTTATCGCGATCGTTGCGGCCCGCGTAGTGGCGCGCTGCACGTATTATCCGCCCGGCATGTTTGCCGTGGCGCAGCGTAATGCCTGCTTCATTCATGTGCATGGAAGGCACGTTGCCGTTGGTATCCGGCTTGATTACACTTTCGATTGCAGACCAGCTCTTGCCGTGATCCTTGCTGCGGTAAACGGTCAGCGCCGCCGGCGGGTGATTCTTCTCGACAAAGGCCAGAATCTCTCCGTTGGTTTCGTTCACGATGGCGCCGCCGCCCATGAATCCATCTCCAACCGTGATTTCAGGACCCCAGGTCCGGCCGCCGTCGGCGCTTCGCCGCACCTTGACACCTTGCCACAGAGCCAGCACGGTGCCGTCAACAGCCGCGAGGATATTGGGGAACCTGCCTGACTTGTACACCTGCTGAATATCAAGCTCCGGCTCGCCCAGAAACGATTCGAGCAGGCCCTCGGCCGGATGCCCCGCGGCAGTACGTCCTCTATCTTTGCCCGGCGCTGCCGTGACAACCAGCGCCACACAGAATACAACCGTCACGAAAGCCGCAAAGCCCCGCTTCACACTTGTGCCGGAAGATGGCACACATGCATCTGTCAGCGTGTTCGTCATCATCTCTCCCATAAACCGATATTTCCCATTTGCGCCGGGTCCGCGAAGAATCCGGGCTCACAATAGTGGCTATTGTAGCACCACCCCGCCACGTGTCCAGCCCATAAGCGTCTCAGCTCATTCCAAGCACACCTCTGACAAATCGCATGGCCTTATTCGTTATCTAGTGACTCACTGGACAGGGGTCTGATTTAGCTACCGACCACAACATCCAAAGCCCTTTTAGATCCTTGTTCTTTAGAGGAAGCGCTGCGCTGCTTGTTTTATTTTGTGTCACCATGAAGAGCATGAAGGGCTGGTGCGGAATTGCTGCCTTGGACTTGGATGGCGGCTTGGCTTTGCGAATTGGTAGGCCTTTTCAGTATGGATGGTCAACAATGCCTTGTCAGTGTGGGTAAAACAGATCAAGCACAGGCGGATAGCATCGCGATATGATCGATATCAGAGCGACGTCACTATTGGGGAAACTGCGTATTTCTTGGAAAATTACCATTTCTTTGGGAATCTCTGTTGACGGCGGTGGAAGAGCCACATAGAATTATAACGCTTGGGTACTCCCGGCAAGCGGAGGAGCAAAAGGAGTCGCACGCTTGGTGCAACGGACGTGTTGTTAGTTTGGGTAGGCGCAGTGGTTTTTACAGCGATCGCAGCGAGACTGACGGGATAGTAGCTAATCTTCCCGATTGGTCGCTAACTACAGTGACTGCTCTGGCGATCGACGCGGCGTGGATCAATGGGAATAATGGCATGCTGGACGTGCAGATCTCCTTAGAAGAGGGAGCTACCTCCTTGCTTCGTTCGGTTCTTACCGGCGATGTTAGCCCCGCTGACGCTGTTCACAATCCCGTCCCCGGTGCAGCGCTGCTTGGCATTCTCGGTTTGAGCGTCGCTGGCATCAAGCTGCGCAGGCATGCATGACAATACGGTTTCGGGTGAAGCTGAAATTGATGCGTAAAGAGGGTTGCAGGTTGTACTTGCAACCCTTTCTTTGGGATACTGTCAAGTGTGATGACTCCGTATTCTTAAGAGAACCCCTGCTGGAGGGAGTTTGGAGGAGTAAGCAGGGGCTTGCTGATATGTTGCGTGTCTGATAGTCCAATGCCAGCACCCATGTAAGATGTAACGCTTTTTTCCTTCTTTGAGTATATGGCCTGTGATACCCATAGGAGGCAGATAGCTCCCTGAAGTCTTAAACAATAGTCAATAGTAAATAATCAATAATCAATTACAAGGGCCGCAGATTAACGCTGATGGACGCGGGTTTTTGTTCACCACGAAGGCATGAAGTTACACTTCGACATTGGATATTCCTTGTTCGATGCTTGTCCCGAGCAGGGTCGAGGGATTCGGTATTCCAACGCTCTTTGCCTCCTGATTCCCTGCTGTCCTGATCACCGGCACCCTGTTCTCCTGGTTTCCTGTTCGCCTGCCCCCCTGTTGACGTGCCGGCTTGGATTTGTGGGCTTTGGCACTTGGAATCTGGTTGATTTTGTGTACCTCGGATGTTAGGTTCGGGCTTTTGAGAGGTTCGCGCCGCGTAGCATACTGACATTAGGATGATAAGAAATGAAACCTGGATTCAAACCTGAATTTAGAATCACCCATGCGGTTACTACGGCCCTGACTACGATTGAGCGCGCCCAGGGATTTATCGAGGCGGCCACCTTATCCGAGGAGTGGATTCAGCAGATGGGTGCACGAGCCCTGATCCTGGAGGCCCACCACACCACCCACATCGAAGGGACTCAACTGACCCTGGAACAGTCTGAACGTCTCTGGGCCGGTGAGGACGTGCCTGACGTCGATCCGGACGACAAGCGGGAACTCCTCAACTACCGTCAGGCCTTTGACCTGGTATCCGGGTATCTTAACAGCGGTTCTCTTGTCACCGAGGGATTGATCCGGGAGATCCACAAATGTCTGGTCGAGGGCGTGCGGGGCGGCAAGGCCGCGCCCGGCGAGTACCGCAAGGTCCAAAACCACGTGGTCAATGCCCTCACTCAAGAGATTATCTACACTCCGCCCGAGGCCTATGAGGTCCCGCGCCTGGTGCAGGAACTCGTGGACTGGATCAATCAGAACCGGCAGGTCCACCCTGTCCTGGTCAGCGGTATCGCTCAATTTCAATTGGTGCACATTCACCCCTTCCTGGATGGTAATGGCGGTACCTCTCGTTTGCTCTCCACCCTGTGCCTGTATCGGGCGGGCTACGACTTCAAGCGGCTCTTCACCATCAGCGAGTATTACGACCGGGACCGGCCGGCATTCCACCGGGCCATTCAATCGGTACGGGAACACAACATGGATCTAACCGGCTGGCTGGACTATTTTGTTGAGGGCCTGGCCACCCAGATGCAGGAGGTCCGGGATCGGGGGGAAACGGTGATTCGAATGAACCTCCTGGCCGGTGAGTATGGTCTTACTGAGCGGCAGCAGGGGATACTCCAACTATTTCTCGAGCAGGACACCATCTCTATCAATACGGTACAAGCCCAATGTCCCCAGGCCCATCGAAGAACCCTGCAGAGAGACCTTAAAGTGCTTCTGGAAAAAGACTTAATTGACTCAAAGGGTGAATAATCGTTCATCCCGTTAGTGCCTTTCTAAATTTTTTATTATTTCTAAAGATTTCGCGGGACACACAGTTGTGACCCTGCTATAGTCACCCACATGATAGCCGTTGCATCAGAAAATATATGTGGGGCCAGCAGGTAAACCCGGTGAGCGAAGTACTCGATCTCCAGCAACTGCTGCAAGAAAACCGTACACTGCACTGTGACAGAAACTACTATAAAACGCTTCATGAAAAAGCCAAAGCAAGAGAGGATTTATTAAAGCAAGAAAACCAACAACTCAACGCCAGAATTCGCTATCTGGAACAGAAGCTTT
>JADHXR010000036.1 GCA_016782865.1 Phycisphaerae bacterium | reverse complement strand
GGCTTGCTGTCGTAAGGAAACGCTGCAGTGATCTGGCGAGCCGTCCAGCAAGCTGTTGGATGACGCGTGATGTTGAAATGGATGATGTCCCGTCTGTAGTGTCGAAGGACGATAAAGCAGTACAAGATGTGGAATCGGATCGTGGGGACGGTGAGGAAATCGATAGCTACGATCTGTTTGGCATGATTCTTCAGGAACGTTCGCCACGTCTGGGACGGAGGTTTACGCTGCTTGTCCATGTATTTCGCCACTGTCGAGTCTGCCACTTCAAATCCAAGAAGGGCCAATTCTGATTGGATTCTGGGAGCGCCCCAGGTCGGGTTCTCTCGGGACATTTGCAGGATCAGGCCCCGAATCTCCTTGCCGAGCTTTGGCCTTCCGACTTTGCCTGCTTGTGACTTACGACGCCAATATAGCTTGAATCGCCGCCGATGCCATCGAACGACCGTCTCGGGTCTGACAATAATCAGAGTGGATCTCCAATCCGCCCAGAGTCGCGACAGACGAGCCCAGAAGAGCCTGTCTCGGTTCTGCAACTTAGGTCGCCTGATGGTCCGCTGCTGAACCAGGAGTTGCTGGCGCAGGGCCAGATTCTCCAAGACCAAATTGCTTCAGCTGACAAATAAGCCACGAAATAGAAGCAGCAGCACTTTGCAGATGCTCATCTTGACCAACTCTTCCTGACTATGGTATCATTTCTGGCAGTAAGACAAGAGGTGCGATTGTACGTAAGTCCTTACAAATCAACAAGGACGGATTTTCGGCAGGGACAGGCTCAACCGCAAGAGCCAACGCAAGGCATACACCTGGGAAGGCTTCTCACAGGCCCTCGCCTATGTAGGCTGGCCCACTGTGAGAATCCGGAAGGATTTGAGTCCGTATCGAAGGGCGGAATTGTACTGAATGGCTTATCGGGGAGCCGGATGTGGGAAAGCTGCTTGTCCGGTTCTGAGGGACAGGAGCGCAACTGTGATATGGATGAAATATTGTGGCACCGCCGCGAAAGCAGGCGGCAAACAGAGAAAACCAACCTCGTCCTGGAATCATGGGAGTCTCCTGTCTACTCACAAAAATCCTAGATTAGTTAATGTTTCACACTATTGAAAAGGAGAAAATGATGATTAAGAAAATGTTGTTTGTGGCCGTTTTTGTTATTCCCGTGGTCATGGCCCTGACCGGCGCTGCACAGGCGAAATTAATCGCTTATTATGACTTTGAGGGTGATACCCAGGATGCAAAACAAATAGCACGCCTTGCCACCAACCATGGAACCAACCACGGTGTAGATTTCAGCAACGACGTGCCCAGCAGAATCTCGGGTCACAGTACCAATTCCGGGCACTTTAACGGTGTTGATGCCTGGGTTGACCTGGGGGATTTAGGCATTTACGATAAAGCCCATTCTGGTGGTGCCTCTTTTTCGTTATGGATCAAGGCGGCCAGCCACTCTGGCTGGATTATCGCCGAAGGTTCTGATACAAGTCCCCAGACGGCGTACGTTTTTGGTGCGCACAGTGGCTTGTCCACAACCGGTGTAGCGGGCTTTATACGCGACGCTTCGGGTGCAAAAGTTGCAGATACCTCTGCAGCCACAGTTCTGGACTCGCAGTGGCATCACATGGCTTGGACGGATCAAGGTGGCGTTACTACTATGTACATTGACGGTGTGCTCGATGCCACAGATTTCAACTACTCGTTGGATAGCCTCACTATAGACAAAACGAGTCTTGGTGCATGGTGGAAAGCGGGAATCCCGCTTTACTTCCTGAATGGTCTGATGGATGACGTGGCAGTTTGGGATCACGTGCTCAGTCAGTCCGAGGTGGACCAACTGGCAAACGGTATTCCACCCGTATTGGTTATCGAATCGGATAATCCCGATTCCGGTTTGACAGATGGGGTGAGGATAACTAAAACAATTAGGTATCAATCCACAATCTCTAGTGATGCTAACGAACCGTTGGAGTTGGTGGCGGAATTAAATTACAAATCAGGATATAAAAATGCTCCGATAGCCGTTGTCATGCATGGTTATTCACCTGCGACCGGAAATCTTGATAACGTACGAGCGAGCGCACGTCGATTAAGAGATTCCGGCTTTTTTGCAATTTCGGTTGCCATGCGCGGACGTGATGGCAGTGATGGTGTTCGTGATTCAGGTGGGCTTGAAATTTATGACATATATGATGCAGTTGAATATGTTAAATTGGAATATGCGGAGTTTGTTGATCCCAATAATGTACACATAACTGGTTACTCAGGTGGTGGCGGCAATACGATGTCGGCTTTGACGAAGTTTCCCGATTATTTCCGGGCAGGTGCTGCTTTCTTTGGTATGTCAGATTATGGTTATGATCCTATTAATGGGTGGTATTTTAACGGCGCCAGTTCTGGTCACCAAGCACTAATGAGAGCTGATATTGGTGATCCAACTCAGGGGATACCTGATGTTGAAGACAAATATGCCGCACGTGCATCTAACCTCGCCTCAAAAAATAATCCATACAGTGAAATTCATTTGTTTGTCAATCAAAACGAAACCACATGCCCAATGATAAATGATATCACCTATCTTGACAATGCAATTGCATCCGCAAGTTTTGATGGCGAATTTGATAACATCACAGTGCATATCGGAGGATTGGGTGAGTATGAGGACTTTAATCTTAATGGTATATACGAAGCCAATGAATTGCAGAGTTGGCCTCATGGCGATCCCATTGCTAATGTACAGCATGCTGCTGAGGCATGGTACCTTGACAGAGTGCTAACTGGTCAAATTCCCCAGCCGGTTTTAAATCCCTCGGACGAGTTATATGTTGCAGGCTATGTGAAAACCAAACCCTTTTCTCTCTGGCTTGGTAATGGTGATAACGCTGCTGCTCAATTGAACTACAATTTAGCCTCAGACAGAAAAGAATTTGTTATCAATATACTGACAAACAACAAAGCCATTGAAAGCATCATTACCGTAGACACTTCCGACATGGAAGGCAGTGTCTTTGCGAAGGTCAATGATACGATAGTCGCTGAACTAGATGGTGGTGACCTATTTACGTATAACAACTTGATGGATGGAGACAAGCTTGAACTCTATACGATACAGGCGGGACTAGTCACCGACACACGGATTTTCAGTCCGATATCGGCCTTTGTAAGTACTTGTGCACAAATGGGTTATAAAGGTAGAATAAAGACTTATGACGCTGACCGAAGCGCAGCCGAAGCGTGACCGAAGCCCAACCGAAGGTCATTGTTGCGCATTTTGTTGCGCACCCTTTTGCTTGGGTTGATCCAGTAGGTTTACTCATAGAAACAGCACCAAAGGCGATTTTCTATGGAAATCAAAGGTACACTCTCGACAATCTTCCGAGAAAGTATTTTATGCACTATGGTGACGTTTCCTTCGGGATGACTGGCGATTCAGTCACAGGGATTACTGCGCTAAGCCCTTCTTACAAATTACCCAATGGATTGGGAGTTGGTGATTCGGAGCAGAAAATCAAGAATGCCTTCGGTGATGACTTTAAGATTGAAGAATCCAAGTGGAAAGACTTTCTCTCCTATAAGGATGAAGGCCTCATGTTTGAAATTCACAAACAGGATCGGACGGTCATGGAGATCAATGTTACACCTATCCCGGGCTCGGAATCTTATAAGAAAGCAGATATCCCTTCGACAAGTTACATCAACGAAAAGGGGCGTATCGTCGACAAGACAGATTATCCGTTTGTGAATGATCCAAAAGTTGTCGGCGGATGGAAAACTGTAGATTTTGTCCGTGAGATAAGCCAGTTCAACCCCTCTAAGAAAAGCTGGAAAGGCAAACTTTGGCTCAATCATATTGTTTTTGAAGAAGGCGGTACTGTGCCCCGCAGTGGACAAACATGGACAAAAGGTTTGGTGCTTAGTGATGATACCGCGAGCAAGTATATCATCAAGGAAATAGATGGTTCAGCTTATATGTTCTATGAGTGGAAAAGCGGTGATTATACAATTTGCTATATGAAACCCTTCTACTATGTCCTGAAGAAAGTCTCGCCTGAGAGCTTAAAGTATGAGTCAAAGTACGGCAAAAAAGCAGACATCCCTCAGACCAGTCACATCAACGAGGAGGGTCGTATTGTTGACAAACTCGATTGGCCCTTCGTAAATGACCCGCAGCTCATAGGAACCTGGGAGAGTGTAGATTTTGTCGGTGAGATAGAAGAATTCAAGGCCGGCAAGAAACAATGGGGAGACGGAAAAGGAGATTTATATCTCAAAGGGCTTATCTTCAAGCCGAATGGCAAAACGTTTAAGCCTTGGTGGACTTGGACAAAAGGGCTTGTATTCCATTCAGGTGATAGAACTGCCAGTAAATACACCATTAAAGATATTGAAGGTTCGACCTACATGTTCTATGAATGGAAAAGCGGCGATTATACAATTCGCTATAGCAAGCCTTCATATTATGTTTTGAAAAAAGTCTCATCGAAAACCTCAGGACCACTCGACAAAGTCTGGATTTCTAAGCAGGAAGATGATGAAGATGATGAAGATGAGGAAGATGAGGAATTTACCAGACGGCTTCCAGCAAGGATTCGACAATTGGATATTGATACGGCAGATCTTGAACGAGTGAAAGAAATCTTCGGCAAACCCATTAAATATGTCTGGGGCAAAGACACCTTCACAGATGGTAACCTGCCCAAACGATATATCCTGTATTATCCCAGCCAGTTTCGTGTATTCATGAGTAACAATAAGATTGTAGAGATTCGGCACGAATCTGGTTTTAACTATGTCTTCCGTGGCAAACTACGGTTCGGCTCAACCCTTGACGAAGTTTTCGAGGTATTAGGGCATCCTGAAGAAATTGTCCAGGGCGAAGATAATAAGTTTAGAAATGGTGTTCTGTATAAAGATATCAATGGCAGAAAGGGGCATTGTTATTATGGACGATACGACCAGAATGTCCGCTTATGGTTCTCTGACTACAAAATAATCGCTGTCTATATGACTCGCAGCGATTATGGCTCATAGCACCGAAAAAGTGATATGTTGGCCTTGAGTTTAACGATAAGCGTTGGTCGCTTGTGTATGTTGTTCCCAGAATGCCTGTAGTTAAAGCAGGTACGCAGAGCGGTGACAAAATTAAGAAGTTAACGATAGCCCGAACCTAACTCGGTCCGGTTGTAAATCCCAGAGGTTTCATTGAGGCTGTCAAACACCTCAAACCATTTGATCGAGATCCTTGACGATTTGGAATCGTTGACCCCGTCCGGGGATGTTGAGAAGAATTGACCGTAATACTCCCGACCAACATGGGATTGAACAATGTGGTGGTAAGTTAATGGACGTCGTAGTCCTGGTTGTTGAGTCGAAAGGAGACCTCAGGTGAAACGATATTCACGCCGCCGATTCTTGTCCACGACGACCACCGGAACAGTGGCAGCGTTTCTCGGCGGTTATGTGGAGTCGGCCAGCTCGTCACCGAACGATCAGATTGCCGTCGCCCTGATTGGGATCAACGGCATCGGGATGTATCACGTTCGGCAAATTGCTGCCAATCGCCTAGCTCGAGTCGTCGCCTTGTGTGACGTCGACGATGCAGTTTTGGCTTGCGGGATCAGGAGGGTCAAAGAGATGACCGGCAACACACCGCACACGACGCGCGACTACCGCAAGATCATTGACAACCAGTCGATCGACGCGGTGGTCATCGCTACTCCACACCATTGGCATTGCCCGATCGCTGTTCCCGCACTCTTGGCAGGAAAGGACGTTTATGTCGAGAAGCCGGCGAGTCACGTGTTTCAAGAAGGCCGCTTGCTCGTGGACGCCGCCCGTAAGAACGGGCGGATTGTTCAACATGGAACACAAATGCGGTCGAGCCGGGTGACAGCGGAGGCGGCCGAAGTCCTGAAGTCAGGGATCTTGGGCGACATCAGAATCACGAAAGCTTGGAATGTACAGGATCGCGGCTTTGCCAAGCCGGTGTCGGACAGTAATCCGCCAGCGGGAGTCGACTACGATCGCTGGTTGGGGCCGGCGAAGAAACGTCCTTTCAACCGGAATCGCTTTCATGGAAGTTGGCGACTGTTCCGCGAATACGGCAACGGTGATTTCGGTGACGATGGTGCTCATGATCTGGATATGGCGGCATGGGCACTGGGTGTTGCGGAGCATCCGGTGTGGATCACGGCTCATGGCAGCAATGTGAAACCACCAGGTTACCGCGAGTTTCCCGACAACATGAACGTCTCGTTCGAGTACGCCGACGGCCGCGTGTTGATTTACGAGGACCGACTCTTTACGCCCTACGGAATGCACGGCGTCGACAGTGGCAACGCATTCTATGGTACTAACGGTTACATGATCTTCTCTCGGCGTGGATTCTTTCGCACCTATCTGGGCAGGAATGAAGAACCTGGACCTAAATCGGGTCAAGCCAGACGGGTGGGCGTTCCGTTGCCGACGCACATGGAGGATTTCTTTAACTGTGTACGAAACCGCCAGCCAACCAAAGCGGACGCCGACATAGCTCATCGCACGGCTGCTTTGATTCATCTCGGCGAGATTGCCTATCGCACGAAGACAGTTTTGGAGTTCGACCCGAAGGCCGAGATCATTACTAACAGCAAAGAAGCGCACGCGATGCTGACGAAAGAGTATCGCAAGCCGTATGGCCTCCCGCAGAAGGTCTAATACAATGCATTACTTCAAGTCTTTCTTGTTTTCCATGACGGTCCTGGTGACCGCAACGAGTTCGGGCGCGAAGCACATCGCGTTCACCGATCCAGAGAAGGCTGGTCCCGATTTCCAAGTGCAAGGCGAATACGTTGGCAGAATTGGCGGAGGACTTCCGGTCGGCGCCCAGGTGATTGCACTTGGTAAGCACGAATTCCAAGGTGTCTTTTACACCGGTGGGCTGCCCGGAGCCGGCTGGGATGAAAGCACAGTATTTCATATCAAGGGCAAGACTCACGATGGTGAGACGAACTTTCACGGCGTTCATGGTGAGCGTTTGATGTTCCCCAATGCCAACTTCCAGGGTTCGATCCGTGATGGTGTCTTCACTGGCGAAGCCCAAATGTTTCGAAGCCGATTGGAAGACGTGACCTTTCGTCTGACGAAAGTACATCGAAGTTCACCGACCTTGGAAAAACGACCGCCTGAGGGTGCGATCGTGTTGTTTGACGGTTCGAGCACGGAGGAATGGCGGGATGGTCAAATCATCGATGATCACCTGCTTGACGTCGCACAACCTCCAAGCGGGACTTTGGCAGTGTCCTCATTCATCTTGAATTCTGCTGTCCTTTCATGCCGACAGCCCGTGGCATGCAACGGGGCAACAGTGGCATCTACGTGAAAGGCGAATGGGAAGTCCAGATCATCGATTCCTTTGCTTGGCATCATGAGAACCGCAAATTCGAACGGCTCTCAAAGTTTGGACGTTGCGGCGGGATTCACGAGATGGTTGGTCCACGTATCAACATGTCGTTTCCGCCGCTCACATGGCAAAGGCAAACTTATGATATTGAGTTTGCGATGGCCAAGTTTGACGACTCTGGGAAGAAGATCGCACCCGCCATGATGACGGTTCTTCACAATGGCGTCGTGATTCACGACAAGTACGTCTTGCCACCGGTTCCGCCTGAAGAGGCTGACTCGCAAAGCAAGGAACGAGATAAGGGGCCGATCTTTCTACAAGACCACGGCAACCCCGTGCGGTACCGCAACATTTGGATTGTCGAAAGGAAGTGATCGACGATCCAACCTGCTCGGCTTGGCATGTCCCTTCAGGTACTCCACAGTTTGTGGCTGGCAGTGATACCGAGCGTCATGCCTAGTTCGGCGACTTTTGCGCTGAATGCGGTGACACGCCGGTTGAACTGACTTTCTCGTCAGAGCAACACCATAGTATCAAGACGTAGGACTTTCGATGACCGCCTTGGCGGTAATGGTTTTGCCCGTGGAAGGGGCGAACCATTCCACGGCGAAGCGGGCCATGGTTTCCCGCAGCGTAACTGTCACTTTCTCGGCGGTTGGAAGACGTCATAATCCATCGAAAAATCACCTTTTTCACGAGTTGAAAAACACCGCCAAGATCAGGTGACAGCGTGTCTCCATTTTGACTCCACAGACCCTTATTTTTTCCATTTCGAGCAGACATGGACATCTATTTTTGGGCTTAAAGCGAAGATTTTATAGGAATTTTCTATTCGCATAGTATTCAATGTCCGGTGCGAATTCCTTGATACGCAACCTTCGTGGCGTCAGCAAGAGGATTCTTCCTATGCCTACGCAGCAACGGCCACACAAGCCTCCCCACCCGCAGCCTCACCCACAGATTCCTTATCCGCCATAACCGCATCCAAAATCTCCGCTGCCGTCCTCTGTATCCGCTCCAGCGACTTCATGAGAGTCTCTTTGTCGCCGTTGTACAACTGAATGTAATCACTGCTGGCACTGTTTGTGTCTAAACCTATGCCGTGACAAACAACAAAAGCAACGGCCTCAGCTTCAGTCTCTCTTACTTTCTTATCCTTTGGAGGGCTCTCTTTGACTCGGTGAAGCATTTCGTGAGCGGCCTCATGGGCTAAAACCGAGAGTTCCTCTGCTGCAGACAGTCCCTTCTTGAGTTTTATCAATCCCCCAGCAGAAACGCCTTCAGCAGAACCAATCGCATCGCTGTACTCCAACATGATGCCTCTGCTGGTGACATACTCTCTCAATCTCTCTGTGTAGACGCCGGGATCACCATTCACCCTGGCAAAATCCGGCAACGGTGTTCCATCTGTCTGACTGATATCGAACACGTAGGCAGTCTTGAACGCCACAGCATCTTCGTCGGAATCTTCTTGTCTGTCTCCCTCATCTGTATGGGTCACCTTCTTGCGCCAGAAAATCGGTGCCATTATGGCAATTCCCTTCTCGTTCTTCTTCACGTGCCTGCCCAGCTTCTGCCAAGCACGAAAGCCCGCGACTCTCGTTGCATCCGGCTTCTGAAAACCGATCATAATAGCATTGCCCAAGCTGTAGTTGTGGAACCTGCCCATAGCTTTCAGATAGTTGACGAGCTTCTGGCTCTTGCCGGCCTCTACGGCTTCAACTAGTTCGTTGAAAGCCTCTCGCGATACCTTTCTTGCATAATTGTTCTTCATTGTTGTTCACCCCTGCTGCCGTACACCGGCATTTTCGCCCGGTTCAAATTCAGCAGCCAAGCCAGCATTCACATCCCCGACTATCTTGTCGCACCGGCCGCAGTATGGTCCAAGTAGCTCTGGTGTGTCTTTCCCACACAGTTTGCATTCTCTCATTCTTGCATCACCTCCATGATGACTTTGGTTTTTCTACTCCTCGAAAAACCAAAGTCGGGCAAGCACTCATCATCAATAGTACGGCATGGTGAACGCGAAAGGTTGTTCATAAATCACTGGTTTGTAAGCCTCAGGCGGCTGCGAGGGGGAAGGTTTGTGGTATCCTGTTAAGAGAGAAGCTGAATGTGGCGTGAGTGACAGCTGCCAATACAGCAAGCTCAGTGAAATGGTAAAAAGAAAATGTCCAGGACCACACGATGATGGGGAAAATGGCGGACAACCGAAACAGCCCGGAAGCACCGGGCCATAATGGTTGTCCCGTATGTAAAGACCTGCTTGCACATATGCGGCGTTTCTTTGACATGCTCGAAGACGCCC
Organism: Phycisphaerae bacterium; assembly: GCA_016782865.1. GTDB lineage: Bacteria > Planctomycetota > Phycisphaerae > Sedimentisphaerales > Anaerobacaceae > SG8-4. The sequence continues at coordinate 40,167 of JADHXR010000036.1, read as the reverse complement.
GCAGAGCCTCCACATCAGACTGGCTGACCGTCGAGGAGATAGCTGAAGAGTTAAGGATTTCCAAGAACGTTGTCTATCGGCTAATTCGAAACGGGGAATTGGAAGCCATCAATATTGTAGACACGAATGGCCATATTGCACAAAGGGGTCACTACCGAATAAACAGAGCAGATTTGCAGAAGTACGTTGCAGCAAAGAAGGTGAAGACCTCTCCCAGCCGGTCTACCGATACCTCGCGCTCAAGGCGATTCCCCAAAGTCAGGAATCATCTTGGACTATGAATTTCCTACTGTTGTTAATAATCCGGTCTGTCTGTTCCGAGACATCCTGGACATAAGTGGTCGCCATCTTCAGGTCAGCGTGCCCTAGCAGTCTTTGGACGGCGAATGGATCGCCCGACCTCGCCGCCAACGTTGCGGCAGTTCTTCTGAGAGTGTAGAAATTCACACCTCTCTCGGTTTTGATGCCACTCTTTTTCAGAAGTTTGGAGAACATGGCAGAAACAGCGTCATACCTTGAGTATTTCACAGCATTCTTCCCATCCGTCGTCTTAATGACTCTCACCCAGGGATTTCCTCTCTTGGTGTAGAACACGAGTTCACCAAGTTTCGGCATGGTCTTCAGCGCGTCAATGGTCTCTGGCCATAGGGGTAGATTTCTGGCAATGCCCGTTTTTTTACGACTCAGATTGACTCGGCCGCTCTCCAAATCCAGGTCTTCCCATTTTAGCTCGGCAATCCGTACAACCGAATCCACAGTTCAAACCCAGCCATATCATGGCCCGCATTGGGTTGTCTGCATTGATCACCAATTGTCGGATTTCTGTCGAGTCAAAGAGCGGTTTCTCCTTCTTAATGGTCCTCAACTTTGCCACGGCATCAATGTTAGGAATTGACTGTAGAATATCATTCTTTTTAGCCCAGTTGAACATAGCCTTCATTATCGCAATATTAAGATTGGCCCCAGCGGGAGTGCCATATTTCTGAATCAACATGTTACGGTAATCCTGGAGGTCTATTGTTCTGATACTCGAGATCCAGCAAGACGGACCAGTATGACCGGCAAACTTCCTAAGTGATTTGACTTGGTCTGCGTAGTAGCGTTCTGTTAAGTCGCCGGCATTGACTCTTGCTAATTGGTGCTCCAAATAGAGGTTGCACAAGCTTCTCAGAGTCATCTCAGCATCAGCATTACGCAGACGAGTTGCACGACCAGAATGCAGGTCTGTTGCTTCCTGCAGATATCGTTCTAGTGCCCGCCTCTTGTCGGCGCCGAAATAGTAGAGCTTCCCTCGAATTTTCTTGCAATATTGACCTGTCGGATGTAGAGTAAGCGGGAATTTGCTAGAACGTTTCTTCTTACCATTAGGTTTTGCCATGATTAATATCCTTGACTACTGCAATGTAACGGAGCGATATAGTCAAATTCTAGACTGTGAAATGGTTGTAGTCAAGGTTGTAGTAGATATAGATCGCATAAAGTTAGCCTTGTTTTTTGGCTGACATGCGCGTTTTTGGGGAATAGTGTAATGGTAGCACGACTGACTCTGGATCAGTTAGTCGGGGTTCGAGTCCCTGTTCCCCAGTTGTGGGAAGTGTAGGAAAGGAAAAGACTTACAGCAAGCAGGCAAGACAAGCCCGGAACTCAACAGTACTCGGCTTGTCGTATGCTTGTCATTTCTTGGAATTAAAACATCAAATATCAAATATGAGAAATGTGGAATCCCGGCAGGCCGCGATGACTTCCTTAATCTTGCACTTTGCATTTTGACTCTTGCACTATCATCTCAGCTGGTTGCTTGCGAGCACCGAAGATGGTAAAATACTGTCTTTTGACAAACAAAAAGCCCTCTGGTATCGTAGAGACTGTGAATAACGTGAATAAGTAACACAAAATTTAGATGGGGTATATATGAAGGACTTGCGGACAAAGCTAATTCTGATGGGCCTCTTGGCCTTGTTGCCGGCGTATGTGTACGCGTGTTCGACGCCGGTTTTTAGGTATGCTCTGGAGAGATGGCCCGCGGATTTCTATGACGGGGTTCTGGTCCACCGGGGCCCGATCGCGGAGGGCCATCCCGCCGCCAAGCTTTTCGAGGGCGAAACGGCCGAATTCCTGAATCTGCGCCTTTCCAGAATGGATCTCGACTCGGCAGCCGAAGAAGATGTCAAGAACCTGCTGGGTGATAAGGTCCCCGAAAAATTGCCGGCTCTTGTGCTCTGGTATCCCTGGCAAAAAGGCCGGGCGGCGCCGTTCTGGACGGGCGAGTTCACGCCTGAAACGGTCGCGGTGCTGATTCAGTCGGCGACTCGCGAAGAGGTGGCCAAGCGTCTGACCGAAGGGCAGGCGGGGGTCTGGATTTTCGTCGAATCGGGCGATAAAGCCAAGGACAAAGCAGCGCTGGAGCTGCTCAAGAAAGAGCTGGAGACGGTAACCAAAGAGCTGATGGAATTCGCGCCTCCGGTCGAGGAAGCGGACACACCGGGGATTTCTTTCGAGTTTTCGACGGTGTCTCTTTCGCGCACCGACCCGAACGAGCGTGCACTGCTGTCGATAATCATGCACAGCGAGCCTGACCTCGACGAGTATGTAAAAGAGCCGATGGCGGTGCCGGTCTTCGGACGAGGCCGAGCCCTCTATACGCTCATAGGCGAAGGCATCAATGCCGACAACATTCGCGAAGCCGCAGCGTTCCTGACCGGGCCCTGCGGGTGCGAAATCAAAATGATGAACCCAGGTGTGGATTTGCTGATGGCGGTCAATTGGGATGGGGCCGTGATGCAGTTCTACGAGGAGTTCTACGCGGCCGAGGAAGAGGAGCTGCCGGAGTTGACCAGTGTGTTTCCGGATGATCCCAAGCCGGCACAGGCCGAACTCAACGTAACGGCGCAGACGGCCGAGAGTGATTCGGCCGACGATCCGCCCGCTGAGGCTGCTGAAGAGGCCGAGCCGTTGGTGGTCGAAGACAAGTCAGTTATGTATCAGATCGATGTCAACCAGGCACAGGTCGAGGTAGTTGAGACACGTGGAGTGCGAGGCCTCGGAGTTATGGGAACGGCCGCCGTATCGCTGGGCGGGCTGATGCTCGCAGTGGTCCTGGGGACACTGGCGGTCAGCAGAAAAAATAAATGAAAACTCAAAATGTAATCCCGGCGCGCCGGGATTGATATTTGACATTTTAGTTTTGTTGGTGCGTTCATGACAATCTGGAGTTTGCTGGTACGCGAAATATTGCATCGTAAGCTTAACTTTGCCCTGGGCGTGCTCTCGGTGATGATGGCCAGTGGCTCGCTTATCGGCTCTGTGACGCTGTTGCGAATTCACGATATCCGCACGGGGCAGATCCTCGAAGCCAAACAGGTCGAGCTGGCCAAAAGCATGGCCCAACTGAAGGACGACACGCGAAAAGCCATGCTCAAGCTCGGCTTTAACGTCGTCATCTTGCCGAAAGACCAGAATCTCAGCGACTGGTACGCCGACGATTATGCATCGAAGTACATGCCCGAAGATTACGTGGTCCAACTTGCGAATTCCAAGGTTGTCACGGTCCGGCATTTCCTGCCCAGCCTGCAACAGAAGATCGAATGGCCCGAACGCAAGCGCACGATTATCCTGGTCGGCACTCGCGGCGAGGTTCCCAATTTGCACAAGAGCCCGGTCAAGCCGCTCGTGCAGGCTGTGCCGCCCGGGACAATAATCCTTGGATCTGAGCTGCATCGAAGCATGAACATCAAGGTCGGCGACGATGTTAAGCTGATGGGCAAATCGTTCAAGGTTCAGGCCTGCTACGAGGAGCGCGGCAGCAAGGACGATATTACGGCGTGGATCTATCTGGCCGAAGCCCAGGAGTTGCTGGACAAGCCGGGCAAGATCAATGCAATCCTGGCGCTCGAATGCCATTGTACAGGCGACGCGCTGCCCATAATACGCAAGGAAATCGCCGGTGTTTTGCCGAATACACAGGTCATAGAGCGAGGCTCCCGCGCCATCGCGCGGGCCGAGGCTCGCACGAAAGTCGAGGAGCAGGCCCGGCAGGCGGTGGAAAATGAAAAGGCCGCCCGGGCAACACTGCGGCAAACCCGCGAGCATTTTGCCTCCATACTGATACCCGTGGTTGTCACGGCCTGTGCCGTCTGGGTCGCCGTGCTCGGATTCACAAACGTCCGCGCTCGTCGGGATGAGATCGGCATTCTCCGCACGCTGGGAGTCTCGGCCAAACACGTCCTGATCATGTTCATGTCGAGGCACGTCCTTCTCGGCGTGCTCGGCGGCGCCTTGGGCTTTGGCGCCGGCGTGGCCTCGGCAGTTTACTTCAGCGCCGCCCGCGAAGGCGCCGATGTGCAAGTAATCGGCACGGATTTCTCATGGGCCGGCTTGCTTTTAGCGTCGGTAGGTGGTGCCGCCGCCTTAGCGGTAATCGCAGGCTGGATCCCGGCCCTGATGGCGACCCGCCAGGACCCGGCGGTGGTTTTACACGAAGAGTAAAGAAATCGGATGCTACGCATGAAATTCGAAACAATATCGAATGTTCAAAAGTCAAATTCTCAAAACGCCGGCGTGACAACTCACACGCGGTCTCGTTTTGAATTTTGTTGATTTGAATTTTGAGTTTGTTTCGGATTTCGATATTAGAATTTCGGATTTCCCAATTGGCTGGGATGTATGCTTGAGTTCAAAGATGTCACTAAGTGGTTTGATGGCGCTCAGGGGAAGGTAACGGCTCTGAGCGAAATCTCGTTTTCGGTTCAGCCGGGGGAATTGTTAGCCGTACGCGGTCCGAGCGGCTGCGGAAAGACTACCCTGCTGTTGATCGCAGGCGGCCTTCTGAGTCCCGACTCCGGACAAATTGGCCTGGACGGCCAAGATCCTTACGAACTGGGTCCGGAGATGCGAAACAAGCTGCGAGCCCGGATGATTGGGTTCGTATTTCAGCAGTTCCACTTGATTCCATACCTGACGGTCCGACAGAACATCCAGGTGGCTTCGCTCGCTGCGGGCGCAAATGAGGCTGCCGAGCGGACGCAGGAATTGATCAGCCATTTCGGGCTTGACGATCGCGCCGGCCACGTGCCCGCCCAGCTCAGCACGGGCGAGAGGCAGCGCACGGCTTTGGCCCGCGCTCTCTTAAATCGTCCCAAAGTCATCCTGGCCGACGAACCCACGGGCAATCTGGATGAGGACAACGCCAAGACGGTATTGGGCTACCTCAGCCAATACGTCAGCGACGGCGGATGCGTCCTGCTGGTCACTCACGACGTCAGGGCCGCCGGACACGCCACCCGAACCCTGCAAATGAGCAAGGGTCGGCTCATCGCGTAGGATGGGCAACTCGTTGCCCATGCGGAAGGCTAATGAGTAGGGAGTTCATCACGAACCAAGGCTTCCAATAATTCAACGGCTTTGGTCGGAGCATCATACTCGGCAAAATCAGCCTGAATCCGCTGCGCATTCTGGCGATACTGTGGATTGGCAAGAACCTCCTTCACAGCGTTCTTAATCTCATCAGGCGAGGGGCGATGTTTCCTCAAATTTATACCAGACCCACTCCATTCTACTCTTGATGCTACTTCCCGCTTATCTTCAGTGTCGCCAGCAACAACCAGCGGAATGCCATGTGATAAGGCTAGCTGTGTACCGCCATACCCACCATTTGTCACCATTACATCCACATGGGGGAGTAAGTGCTCAAATGGGACAAACGGTTCTGCGTGAACATTCTCAAAGGATTCAGATAACTCACCTTCCTTTACAGGAACAGCCACTACAATTACTTGCTCATTTTTTAATCCCTTGATAGCCGGAATAATAAGATCATCAAGGATGGTGGCAATTGTGCCTTGGTTAACCAATATAACCGGTTTGGAACCATCCAATTCAGACCTAAAGAAAAGACTGATAGCAACTGTATCTCCCACAAGAACATCTGCTGGAAAATCTGCCAATACAGCATCAATAGTTTTAATTTCTCGTTCACACGCATCCAAGAAAACGTGTTTGAGCCTCTCCGAAAGTCTCGTAGCGGACGCCTTGCGGCACAGTTCTCAGGCCTGCTGGTAGCTCGCAAAGCGATAAACGCAATTGGCTTTTCACCAAGTGAATAACATGTTTCTTGTAGACAGAAGTACCACACGCTGAGAAACCAGCGCTTTGACTCGTAGGTCGGCAAAAAGGTGATATTGCTCTTGTGTGCCAGCGGAATCGGTGGTAGGCTGTGCAGACGTATCGAGCTGGGATTGGCCCAAGGAGGTGGCTGTCCAGGCGTGACCGACAGGAACTGTTCGAGGGCATTGCTCAAGACCGATGCAAAACGACTCTGCCATATCCCACGAGACCCTCATGGTCCGGTTTCAGACGCGGCTCGATTCGCACGCTTTCGATAGAATCGTTTCTGCCTATATGAAGCCCGCGGTGGGTGTGGCCCGGCAGATTCTTTCGGATCGCGCTCTGGCAGAGGACGCCGTGCAGGAGTCTTTCCTGCGGGTCATCCGCAAACGGCATCAATATGTCCCGGGTAGCCTCTTTTCGTGCTGGTTCTACCGCATCGTTCGAAATGTTTGTGCGGACATGCTGCGCAAACGCACTCGGGAGAAGACGAGAATCAGGGAAATTGCCGCCGGGTGTGAGCGTGAAAGCCTGGGGGGCAACTCGCCGCAAATCCCTGAATTATTGAACGTCCTGGCGCGAAGCGACCGAGATGTGCTCGTATTGCGGATCGTCCACGGCCTGGGATTTCGCGATGTTGCCGCGGCGCTCGGCATTTCCGAAGAAGCGGCAAAGAAGCGGGCCCAGCGCGCCCTGAGACGGCTGCGCGCAAGAATCCACCATTCAAGAAGCCAACCGGGAACCTTGCCGATGGCGCTTTGAATTCCGCAGTTAGCGCGCCGGGCAAGTTTTCTTTTTTTTCGAAGACATGTCCCGAAATCAATCCCTCAAACGTATTACCCAGCAACAGGAGCAAGAAGTCTTATGGATTGCACACAGGTAAATCGGAAAATCGAATTGTCTGTACTCGGGTGTCTGCCCGAATCGGAGCAGGCCGCCGTTGGCGAGCATCTGGCGTCCTGCCAGGCCTGCAGAGTCGCCCACGACGACTATCGCTTCCTGGTGGCTCAGATCAAAGGATCGGCTCGACCGGATTTGCTCGGGGCTGGTTTTAGTCTGGCGAGCGAAGTTCGTTCGGCGGTGAAGGTGGAGATTTTCCGAGCGAGCTATCGAGCGACGGCGTGGCGTATGATTCCCGTAGCCGGATCGGTTGCAGCATGCTTGTTGCTTGCCTTTGCGGGCTGGCAGATATGGGTCTCCTCCGGCAGCAGGCTTGAGTCTATGCTCGCGAAAGACCGTCGGCGACAATCTGCTGTTGAGGCTTCTGCCGCACCGTCCGTCCTTCAGGCCTGGCAGCACAAGAGCGCCCCTTCGGCGCCAGGGTCGATGGCCGACGCAGTTGCCGTTCGCGGAGACAGCATGTATCTGCTTCAGACGCGCGACCGGCAGAACTATGTAGCGGCGATTGACACGCGGACAGGCGAGCGGAGATGGCTTTCGGACGTCCGAAGTTGCGGCTACCTTCTGACGGACGATTCGCGAGTCTACTGTCTGGCACCTGATGAGGCCGGGAAGTTCGATCTTGTCGCACTTGATGCAACCGATGGCAGACTGCTGTGGAAGCGCCAACAGGAGCGTGCCGATAAACTGCAGACCCCCTGTCGCGCGAGCCTGCTGCCCGGAGACCGGATCTGCTGGACCGCCGACAGGACCATTCACATGCTGAGACGCGCCGATGGGAATCCGATCTGGACACGTTCCATTCCTGACGGCGGCATGCTGTCCGCGGCCGTGGCAGTTGGCGACGACCTCTACGTCGCCAACGCTTTCGGGCTCTATTGCCTCGACGCGGCGACAGGTGATGAGTCATGGCGGCTGGCCTGCGGTGACGTCACGTATGGTCGGACCCGGCCGATGTTAGCTGTAGCAGACGGAGAAATCTACGCGTCAATGAGTCTCGGCCTTCACACCAGCCGTTTGTTCTGCATGAACGTCGCGCAGCGCAAGATACTCTGGTCCAGGGTCGCGGACGGTGCCGCTCGTCTGGACGCGATCGGCGACGTGCTCTATGTGCGCGATCAGAACATCCAGGCGCTGGAGGCAGCCACGGGACGATTGCTCTGGATGTGCCCGGCTGAAGGATGCAATCCCGTGACCTATGCGGACGATCTGGCCTATTTTGTCGATTCGAGCGATCAGGGCAGGCTTGTAGCTCTGGATCGGTACACCGGCGCCCGAGTCTGGGAACTGGCCGGCATAAAATCCTGTGATGCGTTCATCAGAGTAAACGGCACGGGTTTTCTCAAGACTCTCGATGGTGTAGTACGTGCCTTTGTCTTCCAGGGATAGGGCGGCACTTCAGCTACACAATCATGAAATGTGGCAGCCTATGAGGAAAATGAGTTTATAGAGGAGAGAAGCTTGATGACGGTACTGACGCGAAGTTTTCTATTGTCAGCTCTGGCAGTTTCGGTGTCGGCAGCAGGTTGTTCCGCCGGCAGACTGTCACGATCTTCTTCGGACAGCAAGAGTTCCGACCAAAATGCCGGTGGCATCATGGCTGCCAGCCGGAGTACGCTGGCGCCCGTGTACGCTCCGCTGGCCGAGCAACTCGTGTCCGATTTCGATCTGCGTGAGAAAGAAGGCATTGGGATTGACCTCGGAAGCGGTCCGGGGACGCTCATTCTCGAACTCTGCCGGCGCACTCGCATGCATTGGATCAATGCAGATATCAATCCTGACGTCTTCCCATCTTTCTTCAGGCGGGCGAGTGAACTCGGTCTCGGCGGCCGGGTCAGCGCCGTCTTCGCCGATGCACAGGCCCTTCCCTTTCACGACAACTACGCCGACATGGTCGTCTCCAGGGGCTCGTTCCATTTCTGGGAGGACAAGACCAGGGGATTCCGTGAGATATATCGCGTTCTCAAACCCGGAGCTGTGGCCTACATTGGACGAGGTTTCTCGAAGAACCTGCCGGTTGAGACGGCCAGAGCAATACGCGCCAAACAGGGCAAGAAGATGAAATACGATCCTGCTGAAACGGCCGAAGAGCTGCGCCGCATTATGGCCCTCCTGGAAATCGAGACATTCACGATTCACAGGCCCAGTCCCCCGGCAAGCGAAGGTGTCAACTACGGTGTCTGGATCGAGTTCTACAAGCCGGCGAGTTAGAGAGAAAAGAACCAGATTTGAGAGGATAGACAAGATGCGCGAACACGACAGATCAAGAACCGGTTTTACGCTGATAGAGCTTCTGGTTGTCATTGCCATTATCGCGGTGCTGATGGCGGTGCTGCTGCCCGCCCTCGGCGGGGCTCGCAAGCTTGCTCGAAGGACAGTGTGCATGGCGAACGTGCGACGGTTGGCCGTTTCGATAAGACTTTACTCGGACAACAATGACGGCCAATTGCCGCCGGACAGACTCAGAAAAGCAACCGAATACATCGAGGTCGGTCCGTACAAGCGCTATATGCCCAGGTGGATTTGGTTCCTGAACGAAGGAATGGGCTATGTCATAAATCCTCACAAATACGAAACCGAAGAGGCGTTCAATTCAGCACTGGAGATGGATAACGACTACTATATGTGCCCGTCTTTGAAGAACTACGCGTATGCGCGCAGCATTCGCAACGGTGCCTACGGCTACAATTTTCAATACCTCGGCAACACACGGGCCAATCCGGCGGGGACTGATTATGCCAACTATCCGGTTTGGCTTTCACAGATCAGGGCCCCGGCCCAGACGGTTGTGTTCTGCGACAGTCGCGGTTCGGACATTCCGCACGGCCAGCATGCATATCTGGTCGATCCCCCAAGGATGGCGGTCAGTAAGGGCTCAATGCACTTTTCGCCAAAGAGCGCTTCGGTAGGTCCTCTCAAATACTCTCCGGCGGATGCCAGGCACTTCGGCGTAGCTAATATTGCGTTTCTTGACGGTCATGCCGAAGCCATGGACTATGAAGATCTGGGATATGAGGTTGACCCGGCGACAAAACGTCCTTTTGAAAAAGCCCTCAGCGATTTGGGAGGCCCGGGCAACAATCGGCTCTGGACCGGGACCGGACGGGATGAGCCTTAGGATGAGTATTGACAATTTCAGACTTTTCGGTACTGTGTTGATTATCTGAAAAATGGAGATTATTGGAATGAGAATCTACAGAATTGCAGTTGTGTTGATGATTGTTGCCGCATGCGGGTTATTGGCCGGTTGCGGCAAGAAAGAAACGCAGAGTGAATCCACGGAACTGGTAGTTCTTTGCGGCAGCTCTTTTGTTCCGCCGACCGAGCAGTTGTACGCGGAGTTCAGTGCCAAGACAGGTATCAAAGTTGTCAGCACTACCGCCGGCAGTGAGGATTTTTTGCCTTTGGTTAAGACCGGCCAAAAAGGCGATATTCTCGTAACCCACGATCCGTACCTTGATTATGTCCGCGATGCCAACGCCCTGGCCGACCATGTCCAAGTGGGCCTTGTAGCCCCTGTGCTGGTCGTACAGAAGGGCAATCCCAAAGGCATAAAGAGCATAGAAGACCTAACCAGGCCCGGCTTGAAGGTTGCCCTTAGTGACCCCCGGTATTCTACGTGCGGTGAGATGGTCTTTGCGCTTTTGGACAAGAAAGGCATCAAAGATGATGTTCTAAAAAACGTCGAAAACCGCCTGACCAAAGGCCACAGTAACATCGGGAACTTCCTTAAAACTCAGGCTGTTGACGCGGGCATTATGTGGAACGGCGTGGCCCACACATTCAGAGACAGCCTGGAAATTGTCCCCACACCTTATGAATACGATGAGGAAATTCGCGTGCACGTCATTGGTCTGAACTATACCAAGCAAGCCCAATCGCTCAAACAGTTCATCGAGTTTGTCCGTACGAGAGGCCCCGAAGTTTTCGCCGAGCACGGCTACGTGAAATAACTTACTCGATACTGGATGCTCGTTGCTCGATAAGCATACAGTTGGAGAGCAAAATGAAAAAAGTCACGATGATTCTAATTGTTGCCATTGGCGTATTGCTTTGCGGCTGCAAAGCCGAGAAATCCGAAGAATCTGATTCCGAGTCGAAGGAACTTCTGCTCTACTGTGGTGCCGGCATCCGCCCACCAGTCGAGCAGATGGTTGAAGCCTTCGGGCGCGAGCACGGCGTGAAAATCGTTACGGACTACGCCGGCAGCGAAGTGCTCATATCGAAGATAAAGCTGACCCGCAAGGGGGACCTCTACATGCCGGGCGATAAACATTATGTCGAGCAGGCCGCTCAGGAAGGCATGATCCTCTCGCAGAAGCCTGTTTGTTACTTTGTGCCGACGATCTTGGTGCAAAAAGGCAACCCCAAAAATATCCGCGGATTGCAGGATCTGCTCAAAGCCGGTTTGAAACTGGGGCTTGGAGACGCCAGGGCCTGTGCCATAGGCAGAAAAACAAAAAAAATATTCGCCAAGAACAATATCGAATGGGAGGACGTCCAGAAAAACCTGGTCTTTCAGTCGCTGACCGTCAACGAGTTAGGGATGCAGATTCAGGCCGACTCACTCGATGCCGTTATTGTCTGGGATGCAATCGCCGGCTACTACAGCGAGCACGGAACGGAGGTACCTATACCGCCGGAGAAGAATGTGATCTCCACGGTGAACATAGGCGTGCTCAGCTTTACCAAAAATGGCTCGTTAGCTGAGAAGTTTGTCGAATTCGCCGTTTCCGAGGCCGGACAGGCGATTCTTGCCAAACACAATTACCGCACCGAGCCGGTAGAGTAGAATGGAGTTGCCGGGAAAACATGTCCGGCGGCGTATTCTGCTTCTGCTGGCAGGTATTTTCCTTGTGAATGGTCCTTCAGACTTTATAATGCTTTGTTTACGCAATGGAACGTAGGGCGGCTCGGCATCGTCGCCTTCTAAAATCTGGTAACTACGTATGTTACCTCCACGGGGCTTTATCGGAGTTCTCGCATGTTGGGTCAGTTGCCTGCTTACTGGTGGGCTTTGGTGCTATTGGGTATTCTTGCCGGCGTCGTCAGCGGCATGCTGGGACTGGGCAGCGGGGCCGTGGTTGTTCCGGCGCTAGTTCTTGCTTTTGGATTTCCGCAAAAGTCCGCCCAGGGAACAGCCCTGGCTCTGATGGTTCCCATGGCGATGCTTGGCGCGTTTCGGTTCTGGATTGTCTCAAAGGGCTTTGGGAAGATATCAGCGGCCGATTGGGCCTCGTGAGCAAGATCCGAAATAACATCACGTATTACGCCAACGGATGCATTGCCATCGTCGAAGCCGCCGCGACAGGCGAATTCGATGCGGGCTTCGGCTGGGCGGCGTTTCACCATTTGGAGCCGGGAAGAATCGAAGTTATAGAGCTGCCCAAAGAACAACAGGTGCTCAGAGGCACAGGCGTAGGCATGTTGTCCTTTGCCAAGAATATCGAGCCCGCGAGAAAGTTCATGGACTTCCTGACAACGCCCGAGTCGCGTGCGTTCTATCAGGAATTTGGCTGGGTCGTTGAAGACGATTAACCCGGAGGCAATGAAAACAGCTATGAACACTTCCTTCGGCAGCGCTCAGGACGGGCCTGTAAGAGGTTGGCGCGACCGCGTCTTCTCGGCCACGGCGTTTTTCTTCGTGTCTGTTTTCATGCTCTTTGTCCTGGTGTTGATCGTCACCGACGTCTTTTACGTCGATAAGAAAGCCGTCATGACTGTTCTTACGTCCAAGTTCATCCGCCATGCGCTTTGGATGAGCATATGGACCAGTTGCGTCACGACTTTCATCGCCCTGCTCTTTGCGGTGCCTATGGGGTATGCTCTGAGCCGCTTTAGATTCCCCGGGCAATTTCTGGCTGAGACCCTTGTGGATTTACCCATAGTGTTTCCTCCGCTGGTCGCCGGCCTTACGTTACTGGTGTTCTTTTCGCAGACGACGGTAGGCCGGTGGATACAAGACGACCTCGGGATAGAATTCGTTTTCCAGCCCAAGGGCATCGTGTTGTGCCAGTTCGTAGCCGCGGCCAGTTTCGCCATCCGCTCGGCCAAGAGCGCCTTTGACGACGTTGACCGGCGCTGCGAAAACGTCGCCCTGACCATGGGCTGCACCCAATGGGGCAGTTTTCACCGTGTCTCGCTGCCGCTGGCCCGCAACGGCATCATCGCGGGCGGCATCCTGACCTGGGCCCGAGCGTTCGGGCTCTTCGGTCCCTTGATGATCTTCGTCGGCTCCTTCCGCGGGCGGACCGAAGTTTTGAGTACCACAATCTTTCTCGAACAATCGGTAGGCAATCTCGAAGTCGCCCTGGCGATCGCATTGCTGCTAATCTTTGTCGCCTTGATTGCAGTGACAGGCATTCGTCTCGTCGGCGGTTCAGCCCTGGTAAAATTATGATTCGCACGCAAGAGATTGTTTTTCACGTTGGCCAGTTCGAGTTGAAGCGATTGAGTATCGAGATCGCCGCCGGGGAATATTTCATTCTGTTAGGCCCGCCGGGCTCGGGCAAGACTGTCTTTCTGGAGTGTCTTTGCGGCCTAAAGAGGCTCAAGTCGGGCAGGATATATATCGACGGGCGCGATGTGACTCACCTGGAACCTCGCCTGCGAGACATCGGGTACGTGCCCCAGGATTACGCGCTTTTTCCGCACCTTTCCGTCGAACAAAACATCTCCTTTGGTCTGCGCGTCCGAGGCCGTACGCAAGAGAAAGTCGCCGAGACGGCAGATATGCTCGGTATCAGGCAACTACTATCACGCTCAATAGCCGGTCTCAGCGGCGGTGAAAAACAACGCGTCGCTCTGGCGCGCGCACTGGTCTTGCAGCCGAAGATCCTACTGCTGGACGAGCCCGTCTGTGCCCTGGACGAGGTCACCCGGCAGGAGGTCTGCGCGCAGCTGTTGGCCATCCAGCGAAAGCTCGGCCTGACCACTATCCACGTGAGCCATAATCTGGAAGAAGCATTTTCCGTCGCGGACCGGGCCGCTATATTGCATAAAGGGGTGTTGCTGCAGGTTGGTCCAATGGACGAACTGTTGTGCGAACCAAACAGTGAGTTCGTTGCTCGCTTTATGCGGCGCGAGAAACGCCTTCCGGGATCAAAGAGAGAAAATGTAAAGGTCAAAGATCAAAAATCAAAATAGTGGAATCCGCCTCCGGCGGATGACTTCCTAAAATTTTGCATCCATTCGGCTTCGCTCAGGACAAGCTTTGCATTTTGATTCTTACTTTTCCCGGTATTCTACCGCGCGAGCAGATTCACAGCCCGGACCGTCCGGGTCCGATGTTCGATCTCCGGCGGTAGCGAACCCTTGAACCATGCCTTGGCGCGGTATCTGAATTCGTCGCCTTTTGGCAGAAAGTCAACCGGACCCAGACGCATCGCCATCGGTCCCGGCGCGCCGGGACTCGGCGGGGCGGTATTCGGGATCTCGTGACATCCCACGCAGGACTTGGTTTCATCGGCCCTGGTATACATCCACGTCAACTGGTTACCCAGCACCCGGCGGTCGCTGTCCAGCACCTGGAATTGAAGCAGCCTGTCGGCGGGGACTTCGATGAAAAACGAGCCGTCCGGAGCAAGCGGCGCCGTGCCGAGCACCCGGGCGAATGTCCCGCCGTGATTCTTCCAGACTTCGTGCTCATTGGTTTGTGTGCTGTGACGGGCGAAAACTGGAACGCCCTCTATCAATCGGATGTACCGGCCTCGCGCCGCAACGTTCTTTTCCTGAGTAGTGAAGACCGAGGCACAGACGAAGTGCCCGCTATATCCCTGATGCCGCTCCCTGCTCGCCAGGATCGGGGGGCGGCTGCGCGCAAATATGGGCCGAGCCTCGAAGTCGGCTGCGCAAGGATCGTTGTAGAGCAGCTCCAGCTTCTTGGTTTTTGGATCGAACACGTACAGCCCCAGGTCGACCTTGTCGCGGTCCGGTGTCTTGAGCGTAGAGGCGCACATTATCCGCCCGTCGGGCAGAGGAAACGGCGTAGTGTACGAGCGGCTCTTGTAGTCGGGCGTTATGATCTGTTCTGTGTAGCGGCTCGGACCCACGAGCGCCAATCCAGCCTGTGTCACGACAACGATGTTCTGGCCGTCCGGCATCGGCTGCGGTTGGGTCATGCGCAGCACTCGATGTGTCAGCGGAGCCTCCTGTCCATCGGCCGGAGTCCGAGGACCGTGGTCGAGGTCGCGCCAGAACACGCGTCGCTCGGGGCCGTACAGGACCATGTCACGCGTGCCGTCGGGATTGGCCGCGTGCAGAGTAAGTTCGGTCTTGTTGCGCGAATAGAATACTTCCAGCCGGCTAAATACAATGCGCCCGTCGAGCAGGACCGCCGGTTCGGTATCGCGGCCGATGTTCGTAGCGATCGCGTGAATATCCGTGCCGTCGGGATTCATCACGTGCAGGGACGTGCAGGGGTAGCCGTGATACTCATCGCGGATGCCGGCGCGACTCGATGCAAAGACGATCCGGCCATCCGGCAGGTAGGACGGGCCGACGCCGTGATAGGGGCCATGTGTGAGCTGCTTGAGTCCCGAGCCGTCGACGTTGATGCGATAGACATGCCACCAGGGATTGTCCTGACCTCGATACGAAAAGACCACATGCCTGCCGTCCCAGGAAAGCTCAGGCTCGGCGACGTACCCGTCTTCAAAGCGAGTTAGGGCTCTGGCCACTGCGTCGGGTCCGGCCGGGCGCAGGATGTGGAGAATTCGCCCGGGCCGATAGGCGGGCCCCGAATCGGTCACGACGTACGTCTGCCGCCAGCGGTCAGCCTGCTCGACAGTGCCGATCGTGTTGGGGATGTTGTTATCGCCTTTGATGAAAACAACGGCCTCGAATCCCCAATCACCGGATGTGCTCGCAGGCGTCAGGGCCGGTTCGTCGTATGCCCCCGTTTTGCCTGGCGGTTTTCCAAAAATACTCAGGGCGTCTCGCGCCACGACGCGGGTGCTATGGAACGGATGATCTCGGGCCGCTCGCTCAAGGGCAAGTTGTGCCGTCCGGTTACCCAGATCCGCAAGCGCCTCGGCTGCGGCGTGGCGGACTTCCATCACCGAACCTTCGTCCTCGAGTATCCGGACGATCAGGTCCGTGTGCTCGTGGGCGCCGAGCAATCCCAGAGCGCGCAAAAGCCCCTGCCGCCAGCGCGGCGCCGGATCTGCGTATTCCTCGTCCTTGAACGTGCCGCTGTAGCCGTACTCGGCTTCGGACTTTGCCTGCGCCAGGATATTCGCAATAGGCTCAATAGCGCGTCTGTCACCGAGCCATGCGAGCGTCTTGGCGGCGTTTAGTCGTACCCAGCCGTCCTCGTGCGAAAGCAGAGCGATCAGCCGCTGAAGGTCTTGCCTCTCGGTGCAGACGGCGGGCAGCCACGTCGCCATCCGGCCGGCGTAGAATTCGGGCCATTGCTCAGGTTGCCTTGGTTTCGAGATCCGTCGAGATTGGCCCAGCAACTCGAAGGCATGCTCGCACGCCTGCTGACGCAGACCCGCCAGTTCCAGTAAATGCCGCGTAAGCAAGTGCGCCACCTCTGGCTCGTAGAGCAAAAAAGTGTCGTGGTCGCCCGGCAGGTTCGCCATAATCAAAGGAGCTATCTCTCGCACGGCTTCTCGGTCCGATGCGGAGTCCGAAAGTAGACGGCACAGGGTGAAGGCTATGTGGTACGGGGTCTCGAGCATTCGGTCTTCAGAGGGAAAAGTCATCTTGTCGTCTCGCGGCAGATCGCGAGGGTCGCTGCCGTCCAATCTCTTGCCGTACTTGCGATACGCCCTGATCAACGCCGGGATGGCGCGCCGATCCCCGAAATCCCCCAGCGCATCGGCTGCGTAGCGCGCCCAGTAGGTGTTATCGAGCAACTCCAGCAGATATGAGAACCCGGCTTCGTCTTGCAGACGTCCCAGCGAACGAATGCCGGCGCGAACCATTGGAAGATACTCTGCAACCGCCGGCGGAGTCGGTCCCATGCATCGCATGATTGCCTCGGTCGCACCAGCGCCGCCCAATGCGCCAAGGGCGCGGAGCCCTCGTTCGCATCGCCAGGTGACAGATTCGTCCGAAGGAGTCTGTGCATCGGTGCCGCCGTCGACCTGGATTTCGAAAAGCGTGGTGGGATAAGTCGGATTCGCCGAGGCGTAACTGGTGAGACGAACATACCGGGCCAGGCGCGGCCGGAAGTTTCTCACCAGCGTGACCGGGGTCCTTCCCTTCCTTCTCTCGATGGCCTTGAACGTCTTGTTGTCCAGGCTGGTGGCGAGTTCATAGTCGGTCAGCACAAACCGCGCGCCGTATTGGTGGATGGTGACCTTGGATATCGTCCGGGGCCCGCCCAGCTCGAGGGTGCACCATTGCGGGAAGGGAGCGTTCTTGGTCTGCCAGTACCCTGGTCCGATCAGACCGTCGGTCAGGACGTCCGCCGGTCCTCTGTACGTCGAGGACGCAGTCACCGATCCGGCGATCGGGCGGTCTCTGAAGCCTTCGAGGAGTTGGAGAGCTTCTTGCGGCACCCGGCCCGGCCGAACCGTGGCCCACCAGCGGCGCCATGCCCGGATCTGAGCCGCACGTTGCGATCCCGGCGCCATCGCCTCGTACGGCAACTCCATGCCGGTAAGATTGGTCAGGGCAACGTATGCTCCCTGCCTGGTTATCGCGTCGGCATCGTCGAGTGCATCGAGCAGTGGGCCGACGGCACTGCGACTGCCGCACCAGCCCAGAGCCATCGCCGCCTGCCGACGAACGGCAGCAGAACTGTCGTCCAGACGGTCGATCAGCGATTTCTCGGCCGAGTAGGCCCTGAGAAAACCGAGTGCCTCGGCGGCGCCGGCGCGAGCGTGTTCAGAGGCCGAGTTCAGTCTCGCCATCTGCTCGGCAACCTGTCGGGCATAAGGGCCGGACAACTGTTGCGCAGCGATGCCGGGACTGCATAAAACAAGGCATACGAGTAACAGAGTTTTTCGTGAGTATGGCATGGGGACCATTCTACCGGCGCGATAGTGCCGCTGCAAGTGGCGAAAGTTGGAACTGGTTTTCCGAATGAGAACGGCATATAATAGAAGTTTATCCTATGACAGGAGATCGCGCCATGAAATTTGGGTTCAAACAGATTGCAGAGACGGCATTTCTTGCGGCACTGACCACGATTGTCCTGGCAAACATAGTCCAGGCTGGCGCAGGTCCGGTGCAAGTCTTCATTTTGGCCGGGCAGCTCGGGCAGCCGACTCTCCCCGAAGGTCTTGTCCTCGACCTTGACGCCGATCGAGGCGTTAGCATTGTCGACGGGCGCGTCGCGTCCTGGCACAACCAGGCGGACTCGAAAGCCAAAGAGTTCGTCGCGACCAGAGATGCCAGCCACAAAAAGGGCACCGGGCATCCCGTGCTCAAAGAGAGTGTCTCCGCTATTGGAGGTCACAATGCCGTGGTGTTCAAACGGCAGGAGCTGATCAACAGCGACGAAGACGCATTCGATCATTTGACGACCGGCAGCGGCTATACGTGGTTCGCGGTTATGTGTGTCTACCCTCAGGTGTCCGGGCTCAAGGACGTCAATTCATTTTTCGGCAATCTGAAAAACGGCGGAAATTACGAAGGTTTCTGGGCCGGGCTCAACGACGATAATACGCTCTGGATGGGTTCTCGAAACGGCATTACTTTCGGCCGGTGGGACGACAACAATCCTCAGGTTCTCGGTCCCAAACTTGAAGTGAATCGCTACTACGTGATCGCCGGTCGTATGGGCGCCGGAACCGGGAATGTCACGATAGAGCTGTTTGTCGATGGGACCAGGCCCGTAGACTCAAGTCCTGTCCCTGTCAATCCGAAGGGCAACCCATCCAAGATGGCTATCGGCCAGGAACGTGACGCGACGAACCATCCGGGCCATGAATCCTTCGACGGCGAGCTGGCCCGCCTGCTCATGTGGGACCGTCCGCTGACCGACCGCCAGTTCGAGAAAACCTTGACCTCCTTGAAGAATTTCTACGCGTTGTCGCCCCCGTAAGATCATGGATGTTATCCGAGATTACATTGACATCAGGATGACTCGGGAGAATCTCGACGATATCCCCGACTGCGCTTTGCCCGCCGGGTATTCGATCCGATGGTATCAATCAGGCGATGATGTTCTCTGGCTGAGAATCCAGTCGCTTGCCGACAAGTACAACAAGGTGACTCCGGATCTGTTTCAAGAGGAATTCGGAACCGATACACGCGTTCTTTCCGCGCGTCAATGCTTTCTCTGCGATGGCGATACCAACGTGATCGGGACCGGGTCGGCATGGTTCGACGACCAAGAAGGCCAGTCCCTCGGCAGGGTTCACTGGGTGGCGATAATACCGCAATACCAGGGCAAAGGTCTGGCCAAGCCGCTTCTTGCAGCGCTGTGCAACAGGCTCAAGAGCCTCGGACACAGCGAGACATACCTTACCACTCAGACCTGTAGAGTGCCCGCGATTAATCTCTACGCCAAATTCGGATTTGCGCCGGTGATCGACTCCGACAGGAGGAGGTGGATTTGGGGAGAGCTTGCCGCACACGTCAAGTATCTGTGATGGGCTCATAGTATGAGCCGGGGCATAAGGAGACAAAGAATGTTCCACACAAACATAGCGGCTCGAAGACTGAGAGCCGGATGCCGGTTGTTACTTGTTTGGTCTGTCTTTCTTTGGGCGCTTGGGAGCAAGAGCCTAGCGATAGCGGTGGAGATAAAGACAGTACGAGTCTCCACTGATCAACGCAGGTTTGTTCTCGACGGGACCGATCCCGGCGCGCCGGGATTCACGCCCTGGGGATTCAACTACGACCACGACGAGCAGGGCCGGTTGCTGGAAGACTACTGGGATGCCGAATGGCCCAAGGTGGAAGAGGACTTTCTTGAGATGAAGGAACTCGGCGCCAACGTTGTTCGCATCCATTTGCAGACCGGCAAGTTCATGCCGGAACCGGACAGAGCGAGTGACTCAGCTCTGGGTCAACTGACCCGGCTGCTGAGGTTGGCTGAACGATCTGGTTTGTATCTTGACCTCACTGGTCTCGGATGCTACCACAAGAAGGACGTTCCGCCCTGGTACGATGGCCTATCGGAGAAGCAACGCTGGGATGTGCAGGCACATTTTTGGCAGGCCATTGCGAAGACCTGCGCAGGCAGTCCCGCGGTCTTCTGTTACGATCTTATGAATGAGCCGATTCTTGCCGGGGCGAAAAAGAAGGAGACCGAGTGGCTGGCTGGCGAATTTGCGGGCAAGCATTTTGTGCAGCGAATCACTCTCGACCTTGCCGGGCGCACGAGAGAGCAGGTCGCCAAAGCCTGGGTAGACAGGCTTGTCGCCGCGATCCGAAAGCATGACAAGTGCCACATGATAACGGTCGGCGTCATACCCTGGGTCCACACCTGGCCGAAGGCCAGGCCGCTCTTCTA
This sequence comes from Phycisphaerae bacterium, assembly GCA_016782865.1. Taxonomy (GTDB): domain Bacteria; phylum Planctomycetota; class Phycisphaerae; order Sedimentisphaerales; family Anaerobacaceae; genus SG8-4. The sequence continues at coordinate 19,751 of JADHXR010000036.1, read as the reverse complement.
TTCAAAGCAGGTGAGCGAGAATCTGGATTTTGCAAGCGTCCACTTCTATCCGAAGAAAGGCGAAGTCGACAGGGCACTAACGGCGCTTGCAGCCTACGACATCGGCAAGCCCCTCATCGTAGAGGAGATGTTCCCGTTGAAATGCAGTTTGGAGGAACTGGAAGTTTTCATCGATTCATCCCGTGCGAATGCCGAAGGATGGATCGGTTTCTACTGGGGCAAGACGCCCGAAGAGTCTCGCCGGTCGGCAGCGCTGAGTGACGCCGTGACGGCTGCGTGGTTGGAGTTTTTCAAGAACAAGGCCGGTGCGATCAAAGGCAGGTGACGTGGATCAACCGGCACCCTTATCGTTTTCCATGATGGGGACGCCGCCGACATCGTTGAAATGCTCGGCTTGTGGTTCGTCGAGTATGTGATATAAGCTGATGTTCTCCCCTAGCGAAACTCTGTTTATGTCCCTGCACCAGTGATTTTGGCTGGGCTCTGTCTGAAAACTCCGTCGTCGGCCCGAGAGCGAGCGGTTTTTCGCCTGGCAAAGCCTGTCCCGAGCGACGCCGAGGGAACCGAAGCAGGCGATATTGGTTTTATCGTCGATGGAGCCGGATGCCGCCAGGCGGAGAACAAGCCGCTCGAAGCCAGATCGAGTTTTCAGACAGAGCCCAGGATACCGACATGTCGTTTGCATTGCACGTGCAGAGTCTTGAAATCACAATATTGAGCATGAATTGAAAAAGGGGCCCATACCCACTAGTCCGGATATAGGCCCCAGATAATTCACACTCACCGTATCAGCAGCGCAATTACGCGGCGCTTGAAGTCTGCTTCCACAGATCCTACCGAACCAGCCGAATGTCGTCGAAGATCATTTGACCTGTGCCGCCGGCGGCAGGGGCATTCTTGGTTCCAAAGCCGATGGTAATCCTAGTGACATTGGTAAGGTCCACGCCCTGGTCTGCGAACGCCTGCAGATCTATAATCCACCCGTTCCACCCGCCCAACAGCGTCGCAGCGGGGTCATCGTGATACACCACAGCATTGCCGTTAAGAGCGACATACATCCGCTCGGCGGCATTGGTCGAACTGCCGCGGAACCACAGCGACAATCTCGTAACGCCTTCGGCGGTCCAGTCACGCGGAGAAACCAGCGTTAGGGTTGCCTCAGAGGTCTTCAGATTGTTGTCATAGAGATATGGCATCGACTGGCCGCCGCCGTGAACAATGCTTTGCTCGGCATAGGGAGGCAAGTCATTGCCCACCAGAGCACCGTTATCCGTGGTCCCAAACCCGTCTATCCACTTGTCGAATATCCTGTTGCTCGCCGGATCAGGAGGATCGATATCATTGTATGATTCAAAATCCTCCACGAGAATAAAGTCGGCCGTCATGAAGCTCCAGACGAGACCTTTCACTGTCTCAGCCGGATAGACCTCATCCACGCGCCAGTGGTAGCTGCGGTGCCAGGCGAGTTTGCCGGGATCATGGCTCTCGGAACCGATCGCCCTGGCGCCCACGTACTCGGGCGAGGCCGTGGTTGCATTGTTGACGGCATCTCTGTCAGTGCCGAAATACAACTCGTGCGAGGCGGCATTGTCCGCCGCAGTCCAGTTGAGCGTCGAGGTCATCGACACATCCACAGCGCCGTTGGCCGGCTGTGGGTTGCCGACAGCTCCCGGAGTTGTAAAGCTCCAGACATCGCCTTTGTGCGTCTCGACCGAGTCAAACTCATCGACGCGCCAGTAATAGACCTTCTCTGATTCGAGCGGGCCCGGGGCAAAGGTTGTGGTGCCCTGTGGGGCCCCTCCGGCGGCGTCATTAACTTCGTCGAAGTTGTTGCCGGTATAAACGGTGTGCAATTTGGCACCGTACCCTCCCGTCCAGCTAAAGGTTGCATCCAGGTCCACAAACTCGGCGCCGTCAGGCGGATCGGGGAAGTAGGCCGTCTTGGGCGGAATCGAGAAGCTCCAGATATCGCCTTTCCACGGGCTGTTCGGATCGGCTTCATTGACCTCATCTATCCGCCAGTAGTACGTAGTGCCCGGCACAAGGCCGTCAGCGATAGGGAATCCCGGGAAGCCTACTACCAGGTTCGGCGCTCCCTGGTTGCCTATGAATGTATCGGCGGCGCCGCTGTCTACATCGTCGAAATTGTCACCGACATATACATCGTGAGAGACCGCGAAGGGGCCCGGTTTCCATGATACGTTGGCCCATGTCTGGGTGTACAATTCGCCGTCCTTGGGGGTTGGGCCCCAGGCCTGCGGCGACTGCTCACCTTCCATGGCGCTGAGTATTTCGAACTCCGACAAGGCATGGTCGTAAATCCTGACATCGTCGATCCCGCCAATCCAGTCACAGCCCCACCCGTCCGAGCCGATGAGGACAGGGGTCTGACTGCTGGTAATTGCGCCCATTGGGGTTGAATCGGTTTCTTCTCCGTTGAGATAGCATTTGAGAGTCGTGCCGTCATACGAGCATGCGATATGGCACCACTCGTAGCGCTCCAGGTTTCTGCCGACGAAGGCCCAGGCCCTGGGCGACGTATTGAACGTAAACGCCATATAGGGCTGTGGGCCGCCCCATCCGTATCGAACCTGATAGCTCCAATCGGGACTCATCCCGCTCATCGCCTTGCCCATCGGCGCCGTCTCTGTGCCCTTTCCCTCCGGGTCATCGGCGTCAGGTCTTATCCATAGAGCCATGGAGGTCGGACCGGTGATGTCCAGGCTGGCGTCGTTGCCGCAATTGATGTAATCGCCACCACCACCGGGCGCGCCCAAGCCGTGGAACTCCAGGGCCATCCCCGCCCTGCCGGGAATTGATGTGGGATTGCCCACGATGGTACCGTCGTTGCCGTTGCCGCTCGCGTCAGCAATGATACCGGAACCTTCGTCGAGCGTCCAGTGGCCCACCAGATCGGCCGATGCGCTTCCTGCGACGACAAGCACAAAGATCGAAGAAACCATACAGATAAGTCTTCTACACATGATAATCCTCCTTCTTCAAAATCCAAAAAGTGTAGCGTATAGCGTACAGCGTTTAGCGGCTCGGCTCTTATCCGCTATCCGCTGCACGCTCGTTTTGATATTTAACTTTTCCCTGCTACCGAACCAGCCGAATGTCGTCGAAGATCATTTGACCTGTGCCGCCGGCGGCCGGGGTATTCTTGGTTCCAAAGCCAATGGTAATCGTAGTGACATTGGCAAGGTTCACTCCCTGGTCCGCAAAGCGCGTCAGGTCGATGACCCACTCGTTCCACCCGCCCAACTGCGTCGCAGCGGAGTCGTCATGATAAACCACCGCATTTCCGCCGGCAGCAACAAACATCCGCTCAGCGGCATTGGTCGAACCGCCGCGGAACCACAGCGACAACTTCGTAACGCCTTCGGCGGTCCAATCACGCGGAGAAACCAGTGTCAGGGTTGCCTCAGAGGTCTTCAGATTGTTGTCGTAGCGATATGGCATCGACTGGTCGCCGCCGTGAACAATACTTTGCTCGGCATACGGAGGCAAGTCATTACCAACCAGAGCACCGTTGTCGGTGGTTCCGAACCCGTCAATCCATTTATCGAATATCCTGTTGCTCGCCGGATCAGGAGGATCGATATCATTGTAGGACTCGAAATCCTCCACAAGAATAAAGTCGGCCGTGATGAAGCTCCAGACAAGACCTTTCACTGTTTCAGCCGGATAGACCTCATCCACGCGCCAGTGGTAGCCGGTGTGCCAGGCAAGTTTGCCGGGATCGTGGCTCTCGGAACCAAGCGCCCTTGGGCCCACGTACTCGAGCGAAGCGGTGGTGGCATTGTTGACGGCATCTCTGTCGGTTCCGAAGTAAAGCTCGTGTGAGGCTGCATTGTCCGCCGCAGTCCAGCCGAGCGTTGAAGTCATCGATACATCCACGGCTCCATTTGCCGGCTGCGAGTTGCCCACGGCGCCCGGAGTCGTGAAGCTCCAGACATCGCCTTTGTGCGTCTCGAAGGCGTCAAATTCATCGACGCGCCAGTAATAGACCTTCTCTGCTTCGAGCGGGCCGGTATAGGTTGTAGTACCCTGCGGGGCGCCTCCTTCGGCACCATCTACTTCCTCGAAATTGTTGCCGATATAGACAGTGTGCAACTTGGCCCCGTACCCTCCCGTCCAGCCAAGGGTTGCATCCAGGTCCACAAACTCGGCGCCGTCAGCCGGATCGGGGAAGTAGGCCGTCTTGGGCGGAATCGAGAAGCTCCAGATGTCGCCTTTCCACGGGCTGTTAGGATCAGCGTCATTGACCTCATCTATCCGCCAGTAGTACGTCGTGCCCGGAACAAGGCCGTCAGGGATAGGAAATCCTGGGAAGCCTACGACCAGGTTCGGCGCGGCCTGGTTGCCTATGAACGTATTGGCTGCGCCGCTGCCTACATCGTCGAGATTGTCACCGATATATACATCGTGAGAGACCGCGAAGGGGCCCGGCTTCCAGGAAATGTTGGCCCATGTCTGGGTGATCAATTCGCCGTTCTTGGGGGTTGGGCCCCAGGCCTGCGGCGACATCTCGCCTTCCATGGCGGCGAGTATTTCAGGCTCCGACAGGGCATGGTCATACATCCTGACGTCGTCGATCCCTCCAATCCAATCGCATCCCCAGCCGTCCGTTCCGATGTTAACAGGTGTGCCAACGCCGCCAAACTGGCCCATTGGGACGGAATTGGTTTCTTCTCCATTGAGATAGCATTTGAGGGTCGTGCCGTCATGCGAGCATGCGATATGGCACCACTCATATCGCTCCAGGTTTTTGCCGACGTGGGCCCAGGCTCTGGGTGTCGAATTAAATGTAAACGACATATAGGGCTCAGGAGCGCCTTGGCCCCACCCATATCGAACCTGATAGCTCCAAGCCGAACCATCCGTCTTTGACATTGGCGCTGTTGTTGTGAGATTTCCTTCCGGGTCATCTGCGTCGGGTCTTATCCAGAGTGCTATTGAGATGGGGCCAGTCATATTTAGGCTGGGGTCACTGCCGCAATCGAAGTAGTCGCCGTTGCCACCCGCCGTGCCCACACCGTAGAAGTCCACGGCCCCCCCGCTGGGGCCGGTAATCCATGCGATATCCCATACGGGATTGTCCACGATGGTCCCGTCGTTGCCGTTGCCGCTCGAATCAGTAGCCGTGCTTCCGGAACCTTCATCGAGCTTCCAGTGGCCCACCAGATCGGCCGAGACGCTGCCCGCCACACAAAGCACCACGACAAGACAAATTACAGATATGAGTTTCTTACACATGACAGTCCTCCTGTAAAAAAGGTAGAGTTGTAACATAGCCTTGCCCTGGCTACACACCAAAGCAATTACTATTCCCCATAAGCACCTGCTGTCTGGATACTCACAGGGCATTTACGTCCCAATTAGACTGTATTCAAATGCCCGAGCGTGCCCCTCTCGTCGAGGCGCCAATTCTCGACGACCGACACGGGTAATACCCAAGAACTCCTAATACCTTTCTATCATAATACTCCTGCTTCTGTCAAGAATAATCCTGTGCAAATCAGGATTTTGCCCAGAAGGCCAAGCCTGGGCATCTTTTTGTGCAATTGACGTTGCATATTGGTCCATATCGCCCTATTTCCTATCTCGTGGCGTCGCTCATCCGCCTGTAGACTTTGAGCCGTTTCTCGAACTCCAGGACGAGCTTCTGATATCCGGCTGCGCGAGCGAGTTCGAGCGCCTTTTCCTCATGCGAAGTCGCTTCACGGAACTGGCGGGCCTGAGCATAGTGTGTTGCCAGTTGGTGGTTCAGCAGGGGCGATGTGTCTACATCCGGCTCGAGAGAAACAGCTTTGGCGTAATGCCTAAGCGCCCGGCTCGGTTGTTCCTCCTGAGCCAGCGCCAGGGCAAGTTTGTAGTGGACTTGGGCGTCATCCGGTATAAGCTGTGCGGCCTGCGATAAATGCCGGACTGCTGCGTCGAAATTCTTCCGGCGAACCATCAACTGACCCATGTTGTAGTGGGCGTCGGCATAGTCCGGGTCAAGGCGCAGCGCCTCCGACAAATGAGTCGCTGCCTGATCGAGCGTCCCTTTTGCCAGCAGCAGCGATCCCATGTAGCCGTGTGCCTGGGTATAGTCTGGTCTGAGCCTGAGAACCACCGAGAAATGCCTGATTGCGTCATCGAACTTCTTCTGGCGAGCCATCGTCTGGCCCAGGGTGTAGTGCGCTTCGTAGTCGGTTGAATCAAGACGTATCGCCTCCAACAGATGGCCCTTTGCCTCGTCTAACTTGTCTTGGCGAAGCAGCGCTATGCCGAGAGTGGCGTGCGCTTTCGCGCTTTTAGGATTCAGCTCTAGCGATCTTCTGCATTGCCGTTCGGCGCCGGTATAATCATTGCCTTTGAGGAATTCACTGGCGGCTCTCAGATAAGAATAATCGTTCAGAAAGTCCTCACTGATCTTCTCGATGGCCGTTGGCCTGGCGTTGACAAACTCAGGTATATTTGCGGCCCTGTCGCCAGACGTGAAGTGCTCCAACAGAACGGCAGGACTGCTTCGGCCGTGTTCGTCAATGTGTGTTAGGAAGAGCTGTGTGTAGGCGGAATTTGCCTTTGAGGAGAACACGAGCCACTTGCCGTTTGGTGAGAAGCTATGCCATGAGTTCATGCGATCGGTGTTGGCACGCAGTCTTCTTGCAGTTCCTCCTTCGGCTGGTATGATGTAGAGTTCGCTGTCGGGCTGGAGCAGCATGTAACTGGCGGCCCTGCAGAAGACGATCCACTTGCCGTCCGGCGAATACTTTGCAAAGAAATTACTCATGCCGTTGGCCGAAGCCCCCTCAATTGGCTCAGGTTCACCGCCTTTGCCGCCGTTGAAGGGGATTCTGTACAAGTCGAACAGAAACGGCTTGCCGTCCTCAAGGAATTCCCTGCATTGTTCTGGAGTTAGAAGCACCCTGCGCGGGCCGCTGACGTTCTTGAGCTTGTATGCCCTGGCCCTGGCAAAAACGATGTATTTGCCGTCCGGACTCCAACTCGGATTGCTCTGAACAAACTGTTGATCGTCTGCTCCCGGCAGTGACGCGAAGGTGCCTGCGCTTCTGTCGTAAACGCACAGAATGCCCCTGATGGGAAAGAAGAGTTGGGAGAAGGCCAAATCCGGCTTCGGCACGAAGACGGACGCATCTTTGACTGTGCTCAGCACAAACCTGCCATCCGGAGATATCTGAGAAAGCAAGCCGAACGTTTGCTGCCCGTCCTCTTTCCTGTAGTCGTTCCACGTTATTATGTCGCTGGTTGCAAGGGTCATTTGCTCGGCAACTTGCGTAATAATGTAGGAAGCTTTGCTATTGGCATAATCCACATCCATTGCGAGGGTCTTGCCGTCCGCAGGAAACGAGTGACAATTTCCGCAGATCGGCAGATTCTCCAAAACAATCGGAGGCTGCTGCGGCGAGGAAATGGCGCCAAACCGCCAGCGGATGTGTGAGGGATCCTTGACAGCGTCGGCAAAGGGCAGGTTCACTTCCCGGTAGAACAACGGCGCCCCGACCACGTCCTTGCACGTAGTAATTGAGATTTGCCCCGCGGAGAGAATCTTTGTTCGTATCCCGCGCTTGATGCCCAGGATGGTAACGTGGGCGTCCGCCTGTGAAGACCATTTCTTCATGACCTCCCACTGTTGATCTTCAGGTCTCCATCTGCATTCGCGGGTCAGGGTCTCTATACCATCCTTGCCGTTCTGGAATCCTACGGTTACGAGCCAGGCCTCAGAGTCAGCGTCGGCATCTTCCCAGGTGAATGTGGGAGGCACGATCTCCGGGGGGAAGATCGTTTTGTCGAGCGGGTAACGGATCTCTAACACACCGTACTCGGCATCGCTGTCATAAATTGCCAATATGTACTCTGCATCGTAGGGCCGCCTGCAGAAGGTTATGGCAATGCCTGCTCCGATAACAACAGCCGTCGCGGCGATGCCTATGGTAAGGTGTGCAATCGATTTACGCATCAATTCTGTCATTCATTGCGAGCTGTCCCTTGGCTTCTCTCAAGACTTACAGTTCAGCTAAGAAGCCTGTAAATAATATCCTATATATCGTGTGTGGGACAGGCAAACTTGACTTCCGTTGCGTTTTATCGGTCTGGTCGCGCGCCCGACCTCCGCCCAACAGGGATCGGAATATCAGGCACTGAACCCCGATAGAAAGAATCGGCCACAGGCAAGGAATGTCTCGCGGGGGCCATATTGTGACCCTTTAGAGTGCAAAATTTTGGGGGTAGTTTCAGTTAACTGTCCACGCTCAAGCAACCCAGAGGCTTCATCTCGCGAGATCGCGCTTTGAATCGGCTCTCAGTGTGCTATGATGATGTATGAATACATGTTGGCCCCAGAGGTGACGTATGAAGAGCAAGACAAAACCTGTTTCCGTCGTGTCCGGCGATTCGAGGCGGCTCAGCCGGCGTCAATTGCTGCGGACCTCGGCTGTGGCGCCATTGGGACTCATTACCGCGCTAGCCTGGGCAGGACAATCAAGTGCGAAAATAGAGCACATCGAGCTGTTCGCCGTGCGCTATCCGACGAAAGGATACTTCAAGTTCTTCACCGGTCCGGGCGGCTCGTACGGTCGCGGCGCGGTCATCGTCAAGATTACAACCGGCGGCGGCGCAGTCGGCTGGGGACAGAGTATACCTTCGCCGATGTGGAGTTACGAGACCCTGGAAACAGCCACAATTGTCATGCGAGATTATCTCGGTCCGGCTCTGAGAGGACACGATCCGTTGGACATTGACCGAGCCCATGAGGTGATGGACCGTGCCCTGGCGCCGGGTTTTTCCACCGCAATGCCGATAGCTCGCTCGGGGCTGGACATGGCCCTGCACGATCTGGCAGGCAAGCTTAGAAACCAGTCGCTATCGCAGATGTGGCATCGGCCGCGCGGCGGCCCGCTGAAACTTAGCTGGACGGTCAACGCCCGAACGCTGGATGAGGCCCAGAAGGTCATCGACGACGGCTACAGCCGAGGCTACTCGAACTTCAATATCAAAGTCGCACCTGACCCAAAATTCGACGTTGCTCTTGCCGGATTGGTTCGCAAATGTGCACCCGATGGATTCCTGTGGGCGGATGCCAACGGCGGCTACGACCCGGCGACGGCTCTGAAGGTCGCGCCGAGATTAGCCGACGCCGGCGTCGATGTGCTGGAAGCACCGCTGAGACCCAATCGAATCAGCGGGTACCAGGCCTTGAAGAGGCAGGGGGCGTTGCCTATTCTGATGGACGAGGGCGTTGTCTCACCGGTCGAACTTACAGAATTCATCCGTCTCAAAATGCTCGACGGGCTGGCAATGAAACCCTCTCGCTGCGGCGGGCTTTTCGTAGCGAAACAACAGATTGAGATTATTTTGGACGCAGGGCTCATGTGGCTCGGCAGCGGGCTGACAGATCCGGACATATCCATGGCCGCCGCATTGGCGCTCTACGGCGCCTTTGGTCTGAACAAGCCGGTTGCACTCAACGGCCCGCAGTTTCTCACTGCCGATGTTCTTGCCAAACCGCTAACAATCAAAGACGGTTCCGCCGCCGTGCCGGACGGTCCCGGCCTGGGTATAGAAGTTGATGAAGAAAAAGTTGTCGAGCTGATGAAAGAGACAACCAATTCCAAACGGATTGTGATATGAAAGGACGATCTGATGTTTCGCAAACCTCTTGTCATGGTCGGATTCCTTGTAATCCTTCTTCTGTCACCGCCGGGAGGATCCGCCGCCGAACTGTGGGTTGGAACGGCTGTTGTTGATATTACTCCTGCAGAGCCGGTTGCCGTTTCCGGGCAATTCCATTTGCGAATCGCCAAGACGGTCGAAACACCGGTCACAGCAAATGTAATTGCTTTGGAGTCTCGCGGAGACGGTTTACCCCGTGATGTTGCGATCATGGTCTCGTGCGACCTGCTGTACATACCCTCGGAGGTTCTGGAGCTTGTCCGCAAGGCTGTACGAGAGCGTCTGGGCGATTTCGACACCCGCAAGCTGTTTCTCAGTGGCACGCATACGCATACGGCTCCCGTGTTGCTGCTCGATAAATACCCCATCCCGCGCGAGGGCGTGATGCAGGTCAAACAGTATCGATCCGACCTAGCTGAACTGGTTGCCGATGCGATAGTTCAAGCGTGGAACAGCCGAACCGCGGCAAGTGTTACCTGGGGACTCAGTCATGCCGTTGTGGCCTACAACCGTCGCGCCGTATACGCTGACGGTTCGGCACAGATGTATGGCAAGACCGACGTAGCTGCATTTAGGAATCTCGAAGGATACGAGGATCACGATGTCAACACGTTGTTCTTCTGGAACGATTCGGGCGAGCTGACAGGCGCCGTAGTCAACGTTTCTTGTCCGGCGCAGGAGGTCGAGTCGAGGTCAACCGTCAACGCCGATTTCTGGCATCCGGTGCGCGAGGCCTTGCGCAAGCGATATGGCGAGCAGTTGTGCGTGTTGGGCTGGACGGGTGCTTCCGGCGATCAATCGCCGCACTTGATGTACAGAAAGGCGGCCGACGAGCGAATGCGCAAGCTCCGCGGACTAAATCGTCTGGATGAGATCGCCCGCCGCATCACGAGGGCTGTGGACGATGCCTATGAAACCGTCAAGAACGACCGACATGCCGATGTCCCCCTGATCCACAAGGTAGAGACAGTTCACCTGCCGATGCGCCTGGTCACCGAAGCGGAATACGCAGAGGCGAAAGCGGCGGTCGAGAAAGCTGCCGCTCAAATCGAGCAGAATCCCGAAGCGGCGGCGCGGGAGTATCGGCGGATGAAATGGTATGAGACGACCGTCAAGCGGTTTGACAAACAGAGGACCGATCCGGAGCCCACGTATGAGATGGAGCTGCATGTCGTGCGGATCGGGGATGCCGCCATAGCCACGAACTCCTTCGAGCTGTTCGGCGACTATGGGATCCGGATAAAGGCCCGCAGCAAAGCGGTTCAGACATTTGTCGTGCAATTGGCGGGGCCGGGAACCTATCTGCCCACCGAGAAGGCGATTCGTGGAGGCCACTACAGCGCCGTCGTCCACAGCAGCCTGGTCGGCCCCGAAGGCGGAGACGTACTTGTCAATCGGACCGTGGGTATCATCAACTCACTCTGGACAAAATCCAGCATAGTCCCGTAAGCGATACGAAAAAGCGGCCAGAGGAACTCAGGCTGTAGCCGGGCGGTCATCGACCTTGCGGCCAACAAGAAAATCATCCTCCCCTATAAGCAGTATCAGGGTCAGGGTCGAATTCTCAGAAGGAAAAAGAACGTTACGTCTTGCATGGGTGCTGGCACTGGACTATCAGACAACCAACCATGTGTGTAGGCGCGAACACAATAATTCGGCCAAGGAAGGAAGGCGTTTGCCAGGGAAGGAAGACGTTTGATGGAAGGAATATTAGTCCTACTTGCAGTACTTTTTCTGGCAGGCCAAGTAACCGCGGCGTCACGCGGACTCATAAACCGGATGCGACGTCATAAAAGGCTCCGCAAAAATATGCTGCACCGCCCACGTGAGAGCAAGTGACTGATGGTATCATTGGCAGCTCTTTCTTCGCTGCCTAATCCAACCCACACAATCTCACAGAGTAGCTGCCGATTAACACGCGAAGTGCAACACATGTGCTGCGGATCACGCCGAGCCTTCCGGTTGCTTGGTTTTTCTTCGTGCTTCTTCATGCCTTCGTGGCTTTGTGGCGTCAAGCCCGTTATGCAAAACAAAGCCAAATTTGAGCGTCTCGCCTACCCCCAGCGGGGTAGCAGGGGATAGAGCATGCCGTGAAGTTGTTGCCGGTCGAGCTTTTGTCCTTGCCTGGTTCGAGCGGTTCATGTTAGAAACAGCGTTGGCCCTTAACCGTACCAGACAGAGCCTAAAGAGCGATTTCTGACGAGTTTGCGCAGGAGCAACAAATGCAGAAGACCGAGTCATCGAGAAGTTATGTTCTTACGCTTACACTGATGTTTAGTTGTTTGTTCGCTCAGGGGGCGAACGCCAAAGCCGGCACAGTCTATGTCGCCGTCAACGGCACCGATTCCTGGTCGGGTCTGTTGGCCAAGCCCAACGCAGAGCGGACGGATGGGCCGCTGGCAACACTTGACGCGGCATGCCGGGCGGCTCGCGGGCAGGGCTCCGGCGAATCGCGAAAGGTCGTCGTTCAGGCGGGGCAGTACCTGATCGGCGAGCCGCTGTTACTTACCGCCGCCGATGCCGGACTGACTATTGAGGCAGTGCCGGGTTCCGATGTTCGTCTCTACGGCGGAAAGAAAATTACCGGCTGGACGAAGGACGGCGAAAAGTTCTATTCGGTCGCACTGCCAGGGGTCAGAGAGAAAGAATGGGACTTCCGGGCCTTGGTCGTCGATGGGTGCTTCTGCGAGCGTGCCCGGCTGCCACGGGAGGGCTTTTTCAAACATCTCAGCACCTTCAAGGTGCCCTGGATGAGCACGACAGGCGGCGGATGGAAACGCAAGCCGACGAAAGAGGAACTCAGCACGTTGAAATACCGCCAGGAGGATCTCGGCCCCTGGCTGGATGTCAACAATGCGGAGGTCGCCGTCTATCACATGTGGGACGAGTCGCTCGTCGGCCTGGCCGCTATGGATGCCGAGTCCCGAACGCTCACTTTTTCCAGTCCGTCGAGTCATCCGCCCGGGGCATTCGGAGTCGACAGGTACGTTCTCTGGAACGTCCGTGAGGGGATGACACAGCCGGGACAGTTCTATCTCGACCGCACGGCGGGCAAGCTTGTCTACTGGCCGTTGCCTGGAGAGGACATGAGCGAGGCGGAGGTCTTCGCCCCGACCATCGAATCGATCATTCGCATCGAAGGGACTAAAGAAAGCCCAGCCAGGGACATAACGGTCCGCGGCCTGAAGCTTTCGGTCACAACCACGCCTCTGATGGCGGGCGGCTTCGGCGCGGGTAAATTCGACGGAGCGGTTTCCATAACAAATGCCGAGAACTGCCGGCTGACGGGCCTGGACATCTCCAACGTCGGCGGCCAGGGAATCAAAGCTTCCGGCAACGGCCTGCGCGTCGAAAGATGTTACGTCCATTACACGGGCGCCTGCGGTGTCACATGCCGCGGAACCGGATGTGTCGTCGCCGACAACCGCATCAGCCACGTGGGGCTTACATATCCCAGCGCCATCGCTCTGCAGGGAGGCGGCAAGGATTGTCTGATAAGCCACAACGAGATTCACGATTGTCCCTATACCGCCATCAACTGCGGCGGCGAAAGAAACTGGATCGTGGGCAATCTGATTTACCGCGCAATGAAAGAGCTGCACGACGGCGGCGGCATTTACTGTTTCGCCGGCAAGGAGCTTGTGCTTAAAGGCAATTACATCCGCGACATTATCGACAGCGGCGGCTATGGCGCCTCGGCTTACTACCTTGATGAGAGATCTGAAAACTGCCTGGTCGAGGGAAATCTTTCGGTCGGCATCGCCCGGCCTTCTCACAACCACATGGCCAAGAACAATACGATGCGAGGCAACGTTTTTGTCTGTAATAGTGACGCCAGGATTACGTTTCCAAAATCGTCGAACTACGTCTTTGAGGACAATGTCATCTACGCCAGGGGCAAGATCCTGTTCGAGAATCCGGATGCGATTACGACACTTAGAAACAATGTGCTGTTTGGCGCAAAAGGCAAGGTTCAGTTCAAGAAGCTCAAGAACTACAGCCAGACGGGTGTCGTTGCTTTTGAGGGCGACGACGAGAACGTGTTGGCCGATCCGCTCCTGGTAGAGTTTGACAGAGGCGTGGTGACCTTTGCCGGCGATTCACCTGTCTTCAAGCTCGGCATAAAACCGATCGACGTAAGGGACGCCGGCCGAAGAAAAACCAAAATGCAAGAATGAAAACGCATAATTATTGATCTGTGATTTGGCTTTTGACGCGACTTTGTCTAAAATAGGAACCGCCCTTATCGATCCGGAGATGACAAGTTTTAAGGAGTTGGATTGTGGTAGAAACCAATGAACAGCCAAACAACGACGCTCGGACGTGGGCGATGTTCTGTCACCTGGCGGGGCTCGCCGGATTCGTAATACCTGTCGTTCTTTCCGGGATAATTGCGCCCTTGATAGTCTGGCAGATGAAGAAGGACGAGCATCCGTTCATAGATGAACACGGCAAGGAGGCGCTGAACTTCCAAATATCCATGCCTCTGTATGCGATGATAGGCACCGCCGCGTGTTTCATAACGTGCATCGGAGTGGTCCTGATACCGTTTGTTGTTGGTGCTGTCTACCTTGTCAACCTCATCTTTCTGATTATTGCCGCCATCAAGGCCAACAACGGCGAACATTATCGATATCCACTGAGCATCCGGTTCATAAAGTGATCAGGCCGAATGAAATTCCGAGTTGAATATGCGATTCGCTGTCAAATTGTTGATTAGTGTGTGCGTTATAAGCTTATGCGCTGCGATCGGTCGCAATCGGCCGACGCTGGCCGGTCTTATCGGCGTGATGCCCCTGACGGGGCTGATCGTGCTCATCTGGCTGTACCTGGACAATCCGGGTAATTTGAACCTGATGGTCGATTACAGCAAGGGCGCCGTGTTCGGTATTGTGCCCAGCATATTGTTTTTCCTCGTGGCTTTTGTGTGTTTTCACAAGCGCCTGCCGCTGTGGATTGTGCTATGCGCCGGCTCGGCGGTCTGGCTCGCCGCGGCGTTCGTTCATCAGTGGTTGCTGAAGTAGGGCCGGGCCCACAATCGGTCAGTGCCGGCTATTGGAGTATCGTGACAATGCCGCGATTGCCGTCCACCTGTATAGTCTGGCCCGTTTTGATGATCCGGGTGGCGCCTCCTACGTTGACCACGGCGGGGATGCCGTACTCGCGGGCGATGATGCTGCCGTGCGATATCATTCCACCCTCATCCATGACTATTGCAGAGGCCGGCACAAAATAAGGAGTCCAGCCGGGATCGGTAAACGGCGCAACGAGGATTTCGTCGGCAAGCAGATGTTCGTCGGCGTCTGCCCGCAGGATAACGCGAGCTTTGCCCGTTACGACGCCGGGGCTGACGGCCAGGCCATTCAAGACTCCGGCTTGCTCGTCCGGCTCGGGAGAGATGCACGTGGCGGGATCGAACTTGCCGAAAATGACGTCGGGCGGGGTGATCAAGCTGTCCTTGTCATACTCGGCCCGACGAGCGGCAACGACCTTATTGGCGTCGAAGCTCGCGTTGCCCTGCATGACAGGCGACATCTCGTCGAGTCGCAGGAAGAAGATGTCGTCTTGGGCGGAGAGCACATCCTTGTCGGCGAGTTTCTTGCCAAGCTCAAGGAGCAGTCTTCGCATCGCTGTAAGCAGCTTGACAACTTCGCTCTTGACGTTCTCGCGAAAGACGGAGCCCTGTTGAGAATGAACGACAAGGCGATTGAAAACAAGCCGCTTTATGGGATTGCTGAGTTGCCGGCGACACCGCTGCTCCAGTTGCCGTCGCTGCTCCGCACACTCGGCGTGGTTGCTAACCGGATCGATCTTGTCGACCTGAGACATGTAGCCGCGAACGAGTTTCAGAATGTAATCGGGCGTTTCGAACCAGCGTCGGTTGTACAATTCGAGTTCGCCGCGACAGTGGTGCCCGTGATTGTGCATGAACTGGCGCCAGCTCCTGAGAAACTCTCTGCCCGCATCAGACTGCGACAACTTGCCTTCGAGCGTATCCCAATCGTCGTCGGACAGTATGAGAACTCTAACCTCGTTGCTCTTGTCTGCTGCGGCAGCCAACCGCCAGAGATCCAAACCTGCTACCGCGTCGACCATGTCACCGACGCCTGCCAGCAGTTGGGGGGCGCAGGAGCGGTCGTCGGAGAGCCATTTCGTGCAAACCCAATGAAGAGCCGGATATGCCGACAACATCCCGAAGAGATAAAGCACGTGGCCCAGCAGTTCACTGAACTGCGTCATGAGTTGCTCGAGGCATTCTGTTATTTGCTCGCAGGACAGACTTGTTACATCCAGACGGGACCATCTGTCGGTCTCGGCGCCCATTTCCGCAAGAATGCGCCGGCCTCTGGCGGGCGTGTTGCGAAGCGAGCCGACGAGGATTAATGGGAGTTTGAGATAGAATTGAAACCGCTTATGCTTCATGTCAGGCAGGTCCTCTTCGGTTGCGACTTGCAACCTCCGTGTGACCTCCTGGAGGCCTCTATGGCTACCCGCAAGCGCCATGCCATCAAGATTGCCAGTGCCGGGCAGGCAGCCTATGACGGAGGCCCAGATGTTCGCATTGAAGTAGACCCGCCCGGCGATTATCTCGAACGCAGGATGGTCGCCTCGGTCGAGACAAAGCAAGCGGAAGATCGGATCGAAGAAGCCGGCCAACATTTCCTCAATCATGGAAACTGTCACAGGTGTGACAACGTCGGGCATGACCTCTCTGACGGGACTGCCGCACCAGATCTGGCGATCCTCCCAAGACTTCTCCGGCGGCAAAGCAGTTATGGGCCTGGATTGCAGCAGATGAATCTTCTTACCACATATCGCCCACTCGATGTCTTGCGGACAGCCGAACTCCGTCTCTATTCTTATCGCGAGCTTTGCCAATCGCCTCATTTGCCGCTTGTCCAGAGTCGGGGCAATCGATCTGTTCTTTGGAGCGACCCGTTCTTCAACCGATCCGTGTTCGTCGAGAACGCACTCGGTTTTCTTCTCTGATATCGTGCGAGACCACAGCTTCAGTTTGTTCTTGCGAACAACGAATCGATCAGGTGTTACTTTGCCCGAGACCAAGGCTTGTCCCAAACCAAAACACGCCTCGATGACGATGTTGCCGCCCGCACCGGTAAGAGGATCGGCGGTGAAGATGACGCCCGAGGTATCTGAGGTGACGAGCCTCTGGACGATTACCGCCATGCCGATCTTGAGATGGTCAAAGCCGTTTCTTTCTCGGTATTCGTAAGCGCGCAGCGTCCAAAGTGAGGCCCAGCATTTCTTGACGGCTTCCATGCAGTCTTCGAGGCTGGCTATACCCAGGTAGCTGTCATGTTGACCGGCGAAGGAATGACCCGGCAAATCCTCGGCGGTCCCCGACGAGCGGACCGCGACGCGCTCGGCACCGAGTTTGCGGTAATGATTTTCTATTTCCTGTTGAGCCTGCTCTGCCAGAGGCGCCTCTGTGATAACCTGCCGCCAATTCGAAAGAAGAGCCCCTCTGGCATCCGGCATGGCTTCTGCAAGTTCATCCACAACCGATTTGAGATGGTCGACAAGATCGTTCTGCTCCAGGTGTTCACACAGGACCGGCTCGGTGACGCAAAAGCCGGCAGGGACCGTAAGGCCGGCCCGGCTCATGCGGACAAGGCTCATGGCTTTTGGCCCAACCGCATTTTCATCGACAGGCTGCGCGACATCCAGAGGTACGACCTTAGCATGGTACATGAGTAAAACTCCATACAAATGATGCGCTCGCCTGAACGCTTGCAAGATTATCGCCGAGAAGATATTATAGCACAAAACCCAGTTTGGGTATGCAATAAGGGCATGTTAGGAGTTCTTCTATGAGAGTCAAAATGAATCGCCGCCAGTTCATCAAGGTTTTGGGTCTGGGCGCCGGGGCACTCGCACTGCCGGGTTGTGGCGGTGCCGGTGACTTAAACAACAGCAAGCCGTCGTCAAGAAAGCCGAACTTCGTAATCATATTTTGTGACGATCTTGGCTACGGCGACCTTGGCTGCTATGGCCATCCGACGATTCGCACGCCCAACCTGGACCGGATGGCCGCCGAGGGTCAGAAATGGACGAACTTCTACGTTGGCGCTTCGGTGTGTACCCCCAGCCGGGCGGCCCTGCTGACGGGAAGGCTCCCGATTCGCAACGGCATGTGCAGCAATAAGCGGCGGGTGTTGTTCCCCGATTCGGCGTCGGGCCTGCCTGAAGGCGAAATCACAATCGCCGAGGCTCTCAAGCCCCAGGGTTATGTCACCGCCTGTGTCGGCAAATGGCATTTGGGGCATCTGCCGCCGTATCTGCCGACCAACAACGGCTTCGATTCCTACTTCGGCATCCCCTACAGCAACGATATGGACAGGGTCGCAGGCGAAGGGCGTCAGGCGTTTCTCGAACCGAAAATCGAATACTGGAATGTGCCCCTGATGCGGGATGAGAAAATCGTCGAGCGACCGGCCGACCAGAACACCATAACAAAACGCTACGCCGCCGAGTCAGTCAAGTTCATCAAGAAGAACAAGAACAGGCCCTTCTTCCTCTACCTGGCCAACAGCCTTCCTCATGTCCCGTTGTTTGTCTCGCAGAATTTCCGAGGCAAGAGCCTGCGGGGCCTGTACGGCGACGTCATCGAAGAGATAGACTCCGGCGTCGGACGAGTGCTCGATACCCTTCGGAGCGAGGGCTTGGCCGAGAGCACGTTCGTAGTCTTCACCTCCGACAACGGGCCCTGGCTGATCTTCAACGAACAGGGCGGCTCGGCAGGATTGCTGCGAGAAGGCAAGGGCTGCACCTTCGAAGGCGGCATGCGCGAGCCCTGCATCACGTGGTGGCCGGCTACGATCAAGCCAGGTGTCGTCAACGATATGGGCGCCACGATGGATGTTTACACGACGATTCTCACGTTAGCCGGGGCGAAGGTGCCTGCTGACAGGGTCGTCGACGGCCTTGACCTGTCACCCGTTCTGTTCGGGACGGGACCTGGCCCTCGCAATACCATGTTCTACTATCGCGGCGCAAAGATATACGCCGTGCGCAAGGGACAATACAAGGCACATTTCTTCACCAGGTCGGCCTACGGCGAAGACAAAGAAGAAAGCCACCTCACGCCGCTGCTCTACCATCTGGGTAATGATCCTTCGGAGAAATACGACATAGCCGAGGACCATCCGGAGGTCATCAGAGATATCAAAAAGGAAGTCGCACTTCACCTTGCCAACCTCACGCCGGGCGCCGATCAGCTCGCCAGGCGTATCGAGAAGAATTGACTGTGGGCAGCGGACCTGAGTGCGGCGTCCCTTGCCCTTGCTGGATTGGAATGGGCAGATCCAGTTTCCACGTGATGTTCTCAGACCAATCGCAATACCGACTCTACGCTGGGGAACAGGCCGACGACCGAGGTGCGTTTCTTGATTTTCCCGTCAAGATTCTCCAGCCAATTGCTTGTCCTCAACCTTTTTTTATGAGCTTTGGCACCGGAGTTATCTGTCTCTCTAATGTTACTGGGTGCCGAGCGTTAGGATTGATAATAACTTTGAGAGCGTATGCAACTGCTGCTTCGAAGATCTTGCCGCATGTAAGCTCGATAGTCGTCTTTTGAAAGGGTTTGAGCGACCGAACCGTGCCGGCGGCAACCTCCACAACCTGATCATCTGTGCTATACACGATTTTGATATCCGCAGGTTCTGACGAGACCTGACCAAAGTTCTGGACCTCAACGGCTATATTGAAGCCATCTTCTTTTTTGTCAATTTTTGGCATACAGGCCGACAGGGCAGGCTCCAAATAGTTCAGCCACGGCAGGCGGGCATAACCATAAAGCAGTTTTCCATTGCTGTTTCTTCCTAACAGCTTGGCCGCGAAATTGTTTTCGGTGATGCCATTGCCGGTTCCGTCAAAAGTGACAGTCAAATCATCACCCGAGCGTTCCGTTTTGATCACTTTGCAGCCCCTGCCGAAGTTCACCTCTTCGCAAGCACCAAATCGTAGCGAATCTAAATCAATGTCAGTGTGAGGATTAAAATCATCCTCCGCCGCTATTTTGACTCGGATGGTCTTCGTCTCGGCGGTAA
>JADHXR010000161.1 GCA_016782865.1 Phycisphaerae bacterium | reverse complement strand
GTCCCCAACGCACGCGGCGCAGCCTTCGGCCGCATCCAATCTATCTCTCACAGAGACGCAGAGACACAGAGAGTAACTCATTTATACCTACAAATCTCTGTGTTCTTGGTGGCTTTGTGTGAGGGGAAATGAGGAGGGAAATGAGTGGTCAACTTAAGGGCCCCAATGGTCCCCCCGCAGGTAAACTGTTTATGGTAGGGGTTTGACAGATCATAACGACTACGGTACAAAGATAATGAAGGAAGCCGGGCTCTCGTCGGAGTTCCTCCTGCTGAGTTGAAATTGATGACAGACAAAAAGAGTATGCAAGTAAGTACAGGGCTACCAGCACTGGATAGAATACTCCACGGCATCAGGCCAGGAGATAACATTGTATGGCAGGTGGATTCCATAGATGATTACATCCCCTTCGTGGAGTTGCTCATAGCAAACGCGAAGTTCAGGGGGGCAAAACTCGTCTATTTTCGTTTTGCCAAACACGCCGAACTCGTTCGTAAAGATACGGGTGCACAAATCCATTACCTTTGTCCCGAAGCCGGATTCGAAGCATTCATCGGTAGAATTCACGAGGTAATCAAGCGGACCGGCCGGGGCGGATACTACGTCTTTGATTCCCTCTCTGAATTGGCCATGGAATGCTACAGCGAGCGCATGCTCGGCAACTTTTTCAGACTCACGTGTCCCTACCTCAGCGAGCTTGAGACGGTCGCTTATTTTGCCGTACTGAGGGATTATCATTCTTACCACGCAGCATTGCCGATTGCACAGACGACGCAGCTTCTTCTCGATGTCTATCGGCATAAAGGGAAGACGTACGTTCATCCTCTGAAAGTCCATCAGCGGCATTCAGCCACCATGTTCGTGCTCCATGCCTGGGAAGGCGACGATTTTGTTCCAGTCACGGAAAGCTCCGCTACTTCGGATATACTGACATCGGCACCGTGGCCCGGATTGCAGTCTGCCTCCTATCGGATGGTAGGCATGTGGGATCGCAGGTTTATGCAGGCAGAGGAACTTCTGAAGTCCCATGATCTCGGCGAATGTTCCAAGGAAACAATCGATAAGGTGTTCCATCGTCAACTGAGGCAGTTAATTTCCCGTGATGAGCGAATTCTCGCCCTGGCAGAGAAGTATTTATCTCTTTCAGACATCATCCACCTATGGAAGCGCTTAATTGGCTCGGGATTGGTGGGAGGAAAGGTTGTCGGCATGCTACTTGGTCGTGCTATTCTCGAGAAGAGCGATGCCCGGTGGGCTGAATTACTTGAGGCTCATGATTCCTTCTTTATCGGCTCAGACATTTTTTATTCTTACCTGGTTGAGAATGATTGCTGGCAGATACGACAGAATCAAAAGGATCCTACCACTTTGCTTGATGGCGCCGAAGAAGCCCGGCAGCGTATCCTTCGCGGGAACTTCCCTGACTATATTACCGCGAGATTTTCAGATATGCTGGATTACTTTGGCCAATCCCCTATTATCGTTCGATCCAGCAGCCTTTTGGAGGACAATTTCGGCAATAGTTTTTCCGGTAAATACGAAAGCGTTTTCTGCGCCAACCAGGGAACGCAGCAGAACCGTCTTGCAGAGTTTACCAATGCAGTGCGGTTCATTTATGCCAGTAGTATGAGTGAAGAGGCACTTGTCTATCGGGCTGAGCGAAACATTCTTGAACAGGACGAACAGATGGCTCTACTGGTCCAGCGAGTATCGGGCAAGCCGTACAAGAATCTCTTCTTTCCTCAGCTTGCCGGTGTTGGTCTTTCCTATAATCCTTATGTTTGGGACGAAAGTATCGATCCCGAAGCGGGAATCTTGCGATTGGTTTTTGGGCTTGGCACAAGAGCGGTCAATCGGTCTGATGACGATTATACACGTGTGGTTGCTTTGAACGCTCCTGACAAGCGCCCTGAGGCAGGTTTTGACGAAGTAGCACAGCACGCACAAAGACGGATGGATATGCTAGATCTGGAGGAAAACCGTTTTGCTTCCGGCTACTTTGTCGATGTTGCCAAGCAGAGCCCGGAACTGCCGGTGGAGATGTTTGCCTCCCCTGATAGAGGTATAGAACGGAGTCTCCAGCGCAGTCGAGGCAGCGGTACACGTCACTGGGTGTTAACCTTTGACAAAGTATTGTCGAAGACGCCATTTGTAAAGGACATGCGCGAGCTGCTCAAGATTCTAAAAAAAACGTATGGTTGCCATGTCGATATAGAATTCACCGCGAACTTCTCAAGTGACAATAGCTACAAGATTAACCTGCTCCAGTGCCGGCCCCTTCAAATTAGGGAAGGTAAACCTATCGTTGGTTCTATTCCTCCTGTCAAGAAAGAGAACTTAATTATGGAGGCACACGGCGGTATTGTTGGCCAGAGCAGGATGTTAACCATTGACCAGATCATCTACGTAATTCCATCAGTCTATGGACATCTGCCCCAAAGAGATCGCTACTCCGTCGCTCGTTTGATTGGGAGACTGACCCATCCGGAAAAGCGGGGGAAAGCAAAAACCATCCTGCTTCTTGGGCCGGGCCGCTGGGGGACGAGCACACCTTCTCTGGGAGTACCAGTGTCCTTTTCTGAGATTAACACGGTCTCTGTACTTTGTGAGATAGACACAATGCACGAAGGGTTGACGCCGGATCTTTCAGTTGGAACACACTTCTTCAATGATTTTGTGGAAAGAGACATGCTCTATATTGGTTTCTCTGCGTCAAAGAAACAAAACATACTCAATCAAGACCTCTTAAACGAGTTGCCAAACCGCTTGGATGCCTTCCTTCCGGAAGTATCTACATGGTCTAAAGCTGTCCGCGTCATTGATGCTCCTGAGACAGCGAAGATCAGTTTGATCGCAGATCATATGAGGCAAAAGGCTGTGGTCTATATCGATACGAAACAAGAGTAGGTCCAGACAAATTTCGATTTGTCAGAAACAATATTGTTGTTACAATCATTATTGCGAGAGAAAAATCGTTTGGGCAGAGGTTGAAATTTGGGATACGGGGGGGAAATTTGAGCCTCTGGGGCCCCGGACGATTTTTCTCGGCAGTTGGGACACCCGACATAACCATTGGCTGGACGGGCGTCAACGAATTGTATGGAGCTTCGGATTGTGAATCCGTAGGTCTTATTGGCTTACGTCGCCTGAGCCGGTGGGCGCTGTGGCCCCATATTCATGCACTCCTTAATGCCGCCAAGACAGAATCTTACAACATGTTTTACCACCTTGGGCAAATCTAGCACTGGCAAAGTAGCTTTATCCATCCCTTCAAATAACTCTTGGGCCTGTATGACATGAACAAGTTGTCCCACTATCGAATGGATGCAGAGTTCTGCCGCCGTATCCCTCAACCGAGGACAAATCTGTAACAGGGCCTCCTTCATGATGCTCTTCACAGGCTGAACAAGCTCTTCTATGAACATGTGTCGTGGTAAGTGTGGGTCGTTACGCTCCCTCATCATTAACACCATGAGCCTCTGACCAATGCCGTCGTTCAGAAATGGTTCCAGGAACGCTTCAGCAAAGCGGTGAATCAGTTCCTCCAAAGTCCCGCGTTCTCGTTTGTCCGACATGAACTCGCGGATAGCATCAATCCTTCGGTCTCTTAGGTCATTCATGTGGAGGCGGAAGACCTCAATGTAGAGGTTTTCCTTGCCATGAAAATGGTAGTTAACAGAGGCAATATTGCAGTGTGCCCGTTTTGTGATCTCCCGTATGGAAGTCTGCACGTAGCCTTTCTCAGCAAAAAGCCCCTCCGCCACATCGAGAATCTTTTCACGGAGGGTGCTTTGTGCCTTCTCGGCCTTCTTATGTTCCTCTGACTGCTTCATGTAAGGGCTCTCAGGATTGGCACGCTTGCATCGCTCGGCGACCCGAACAGATTACGTATTCTCCCATGCCGTCTAAATCACCGGGATTTGCCGTAAAAGCACGACAAATCTCACTCTGGCTTTCTAAGTCTAAATCTGTTCAACGCTGTGGCAATGATCTTGCTTTCGGCGTCGAAACTCGCCTCCAAATGGGGCAAATGCATATTGAGGAGGCTCTTGACACCACGAATACTCTCAGGAGGTGTGTGGGCAAGTTCTCGGGCACGAGTCAATGATATTTCCGCAAGGTCATCTGTTGCGACTACGTCGTCCACAAGTCCTAGATCGAAAGCTTGCTTCGCATCGATTTTCGTCGTTTCCAGAAGAATACGATTGGCCCTGCCCCATCCCAGGTATAGAGGCAGAAAATACGCCAAACCTCCAATTGGCGGCAGGCCTGACTCGTGGCATCGAATATGGAACACGGTATCCTCGCCTACTATCCTGAGGTCATATGCAAGGCTGGTCCCCAAGAATGCTGTTGCCACGTCACCTTGTAAGGCGATGAGCACGAGTTTGGAACATCCCCTTACTTTCCTGATAAAACGCCACATTGCATTTTCTTCTAAGATGACGCCCTGTTTTTGCCCTTCGGTCAAATACTCAGATCCCTGATGTCTCTTCAGTTTCTCCAGGAACATGTCTGCATGCCCAGGACTGAAGCAGGATTTGCTGCTCAGGAATAACATAGCGGTGACTTCAGAGGATTTTTCAGCTGCCTCAAAAGTGTCCAAGAACTTTACCATCGCTTTCAGGTCAAGGACCATATCTATGATGTCATCTGTGAGTCTGAATACAGCGACTCCCTCCCGTATTTCAAAATGAATGAAAGGCTCAAGGCTGGTTAAAGACAGATTCTTCTTCATAAGAGCACCGCCTCTCTTGATATTGGATTACTTCATCGATCTATCACACAAAAGCCTTCGGAACTTGCCTGCGAACCTGATTCTTTATTCTCTCCTATCCTTGCGAGTGAACAAATCGTACAGTATGGGCATGACCACCAAAGTCAGCACACCTGAAACAGCAATACCTCCTACGGCGGCTATTCCGACGCCGTTGCGCATCTCAGCCCCTATCCCCTGTCCGAGAGCAAGGGGGAGCATGCCCAAAACGGCAGCGATTGTAATCATGACTATCGGGCGAAATCTCTCGCTGGCCGCAGCAACCATTGCTTTGTGACGCGGGATACCTTCCTTGACGTGAATGTTGAACTGATCCATGATCAGGATTGCATTGTTGACAACGATTCCGATCATCATGACGATGCTCATCAAGACGAACATAGAAATGCTTTCTCCCCCAATGGCCAGGGCCCAGAAGACACCTATTAAAGCCAACGGCAGCGTTACAAGAATAAGCCATGGCTGTTTGAACGATTCCAGAATAGCGGCAAGTGTGAGAATGACCAGTACAATCGCCACAAGGCCCGCCTCTCCAAATTCTGCCTGAGCTTCCTTCATTCTTTCTGTCATCCCAGCAAAGAAATATTCATACCCAGGCGGCAGGCCAGCTTTTTCATCCACGGCTGCACTAAGCTCATCGACGGCAGTGCCCAGAGGTTTCTTGCTTTCAATATTTGCCAGTAGCTTGGATATTCGGCGTTTGTCCTTTCGGGTGATCTGAATCGGAGCAAGTCTCTCCTCTACGTCTCCAAGGTTTGACAGAAGTAAAGGATGTCCGGGTGCTCCAGGAAAAAGGAATTCCTGAACCTGGTCTTTGCCTTCTTCCTCAATAAACTCGACCACAATGTCGTAATTGCGTGCTCCTTTCTTGAAGACGCCTGCCTCCAGACCCTCCAGATTAGCACGCAGGGCAATTCCCAGTCCGACAGCCGGCACACCAAGATCGGCCAGAACGGCGCGTCGAGGACGAATCAGCAGTTCCGGCTTACCGATACGAACAGTTGTGTCCGAGTCCCGGAATCCATCTATCTTATCGGCAAGCTCTTGGCTCTTTAATGCAAGTTGGTCCAAGGCGCCAAGCTCATCGCCTGATATTTCAAACTCGATATCCGATGCCTGGCCGCCGATGATCTTGGGCAAGCTCACAGTGACGATGCACTCCGGATACTCAGCCATGCGTTTACGCACTTCAGTTTCGAGAGTATCGATGGTCAAATCTCGCTCATCACGCTCAGAGAATTTCAATAGAATCTGGGCCAGATAAACTCCCTCCGAGGCTTGTCCGATGATCCCTTCAACCTTGCCAATCGTGCTCAGAACATGTTTCAGCTCAGGTAGGTCTTTGAGTCTTTCCTCCACCTGCCGCACACGAAGCTGAGTCTGTTTCAGACCGTATCGTGTGGGGTATTCCAGCTTGACGGCGATCTGGCCTTTATCGGAATCAGCAAAAAAGCCAAAGCCCACTTTCTTCGCCAATGATAACGAGTGGACGAACACAACTAAGACTGCGAACAGAATCAATACGGCCGAGAGCCAGTGCTTCTCATTGAATGCAAGGACTCCGCGATAACCGTCTCGAATCCGGTCGAACATGGTGTTCCATGCACGTTCCATTTTGGCCAGCAAAGAGGAGGAATTGGCTTTCCTTGACTTGAGCAGTATGGAACAAAGCATAGGCGTTAAGGTAAAAGATATAAACAGCGAGACTGCCGTCATGATAATCATCGTTGTCGCCAGTGGTCTCATGAATGCCCCTATCAGACTGCCCATCATGGCAATGGGGAAAAGGACAACCACATTTGTGCCTGCGCTGGCCAGGATTGCATCGAATATTTCGCTGGCCCCCACACGGGCAGACTCTTTGACATTTCCCGTCAGATCGACTCTTTTCACGATGGCTTCCATGACAACGATAGAGTTTGTTACCAGGATTCCGACGGACATTCCAATCGCTATCAGGGTGGATGTGTTAAGTGTGTACTCCAGGAATTGCATAAAGAACAGGCCAATGACAATAGTCAGAGGCATCGTTATCGAAATAATCAGCGTAGCTCGGAGGTTATAGAGGAAGAAGAAAAGAACGAGGGCTGTTAACGCGATACCCTGTCCTACATTGATCCAGGCACTTTCAACCGTCGCCTCAATAAATCGACCGTCATCGTCCACCCAGACCAGTTCCATTCCTCCGGGCAGTTCCCGATTAAGCTTTGTCATGGCGTCTCTGACGTTGCTGACGACCTGCACGGCGTTTGCTTCGGCCTTCTTGACAACCTTGATAGCAATGCAATCACGGCCGTCAACACTGGCCTTCTGACGAAGCTCCTCGGTCGTCATCTCAACATAACCAACGTCATGGACATAACACCGCCGACCATTATCATTGAGAACCTCAAGGCTGGCAATATCCTCAATGTTCTCGTACTCGGCATCGAGCTTCACCGAATACTCTGTTGATCCTTCCGTTACGCGTCCCGAAGGAATGGTTCCTATTCCTTGTTGTACCGCCTGCACCACATCCATGCTCGACAGTCCTCTTGCCGCCAGCTTCTGCCTGTCAAGCATCACATGAACTTCTCGTTCAGCACCTCCAACCAATTCGACGTCAGCCACACCGGAAATAACCGTTATGCGATCTCTCAGAGTGTTGTCTGCATAATCATACAACTCTTCAAGCGATGCGTTCCCGGTCAGAGCAAGGGTGATGATGGGCATGGCATTTATGTCGAACTTCATGATCTTAGGGTCTTCTGCGTCCACCGGAAAATCTGCCCTGATCAAGTCGAGTTTCTCACGCACATCTGTGGCGGCTATATCTACGTTTACACCTAAGTTAAACTCAAGTAGCGTTTGACAGACGTTTTCCATGCAGGACGAACTGACATGTTTGAGGCCGTCAATCGTAACCATCTGGTCTTCAATGCGTTTTGCGATGTCCGTCTCAATCTGCTCGGGGCTTGCTCCGGGATAGATCGTCACCACGGTGATAAAGGGCAGATCTGTCCTCGGCATCAGTTCAAGGCCCATCTTGCGATAGGCGTTGAAGCCAAGTAGTGTCAGGCCAATAATCAGACAACTCAACGCTACTGGCCTGCGAACTGATGCATCTGATAGAAACATTGATTTTACTCCTTTTGCACGGAGACCCGAATGCCTTCGTCAATCATTTGTTGTCCCATAGTAACGACGGAGGCCTCTTCATTCAGGTCGCTATCGAGTATTTCTGTCCAACCAGCGGTTTCAAGCCCTTTTGTGACTGAAACCTCATGTGAAGTTCCATCCCTGACAACAAACACGATAGAACGACCCCCGCGTTCCTGGATCGCTTCGGAAGGCACGCCCAGCCCTGTCCTGCTCTCCAGAACGATTACTATGTGGGCCATCGCACCTGGAACAACGCCTTCAGGAGGAGATTTCAAGACACACTTTACTTCGAACGTCCGCAGCCTATGATCTATCGTGGGACTTCTATAAGACACGACCTGCTGGCCAACATCAATTCCCGAAACTTCGATGTTCATGCGAGTCTCACCTGGAATTATCTTGGAATAATACTGTGATGGCAGATATGCAGAGGCTTCTATCACCGAAGTGTTGTCAATCCGGACAACCGGCTGACCGGGTTTACCCATTTCACCCGGCTCCTGCAACCGCTCACTGATTTTGCCACTGATGGGAGCATTGATAACCGCATCATCCAAGTCCTTCTCAGACATAGCCAAGGCAACTTCTGCCTGCTTTTCCTGTTCGTCTGCAAGGTCCACCAATGCCTGAGCGTGTTCGAGCATAGCCTTGGCCTGTTTGTAAATTGACTCCTGACGCTCAAACGCATCGGGCGTAACAGCCTCTTTGTCGAAGAGACGCTCATAGCGATTGTAATCCAATTCTGTCTTCTCAAAATCTGCCTGGACCCTTTTGAGGTTTGCGGCTCGCTCGCGTTTTGCGTGCTTCGCCACTTCCAGATCATGCCGTCGCAGTGTTACCGCCTTCTCAAGGTTAAGCTTGTCGATTTGAAACAGCATCGTCTCGCCTGCTACGACCGAAGCACCTTCATCGACGAAGATAGCGTCTATGGTGCCCTGGATTCGAGGCGAAACAATTGCATATTCCGCCGCTTCGAGATTACCCTGAACAACAAGCCGCCGTTCAAAGTCTCTTAGAACAGGCGACTTGACAACGACAGGTATGAGCTTTGTCTCAGCAAACTCATCGATAGCCGATTCAGCCTTGTCCGGAAGGCTCCAATAGATTCCATATGCAATCCCAATGAGAGC
This sequence comes from Phycisphaerae bacterium, assembly GCA_016782865.1. Lineage (GTDB taxonomy): Bacteria > Planctomycetota > Phycisphaerae > Sedimentisphaerales > Anaerobacaceae > SG8-4. The sequence continues at coordinate 8,650 of JADHXR010000161.1, read as the reverse complement.
GAGGACAAGGAATAGACGCACAACGAGTTTGGCTTTGCGGTCCCGACCTTTGTCTCCTGTTTGATCGTTCTTGTGTTTAGTCTTCATTATTCTGTTCCTTAACCGACGTGTCGGTCTTTCCCATGGCGTTTATTAGCGTGGCAATACTGATCTGATGCTGGAATTGCGCAGCCATTTTCTGCATCTGAGCACTGTCCCGTTCGGCGGTAACACTTAGCATTTCAGAGGAATTGACCAGTCCCTCACGCCATTTCTCCTCAATCTCTGCGAAACGCTTTGACGCTACGCCCTGAAACTTTTCTGCCAATACCATTTCTGCTTCTGCGTTGGTCATATTCAGGTAGGCCTTCACGACTTTAATCATCAGAGCCAGTGAGGTCTGTTCTCGCCTTATGTAAGCGTCTTTTCGTTGCTCTCTGACGAGTTTGTACGCATTAATGTTGGCAAAGCCGTCAAAAACTCTCAGTGTGCCAGCTAATCCGGTCATCCAGTAGTTTGAGTACTTCAGAAACGAGTCAGATGAGTCTACATAGCTGGCAAAGCCCATGACTGTTGGCAGAAAGACAGATACGGACAGTTCAACCTTTCGTTCCTCAATAGCTACTTTCCTATCCGCAATATGGACTTCGGGATGTGAGATGAGGGCCTCGGTAATGAGGCTCTCCAAAGGCTCTTGCGGGGGCTGCAAGGGCATGTCCATTTCCAAGGATAAGTCGGATAGAGGTGCAAGCCCCATGGCGGAGAGAAGATCTGCCTTCACTTGACAGATGGCACGTTGTACCCGTTGGATATCGGTCTTTCTTGCCAGCACCATCACTCCTGCTTGTTCAGCCTGCCACTCGGCGATCAGGCCTTCCTCCTCAAAAGCCCGCAGTTCTTCTTCGAGTGCCGAGGCAGACGCAACTTGACTCTCCAGGGCAGATTTGACCTCCTGCAAAGACAGACAATGAAAGTATAGGATCGTAACCTGCAAGACTGTCATCTGCCTGGTATACTCATGGGCTATATTTGCGATCTCCTCGCCCCGGACATGCATGGAGTACAAGAGCCACGTCAGCGGATTGAAAATCGACATCTGGGCCTGCCACGTAATCTCCTGAACCTTCCGGTCACTTAATGCCACTTCCATAGTACCGAACTTCCTCTTTATCTGAGGATCGAAGCTCGTATGTTGATAATTCAGGTCCAAGACCGGCAGGAAGTTGCCAAACGATATCTTGCGTTCCAGTTTGGCGATTCGTGTTTGGACTTCGGAGCTCTTGACGGCAAGATTGTTTTGCAGTGCTATCCGGGTACAGTCTTCAAGGCGCAAAGGCCTGTCTTCCATCAGAACCTTTGCTGTCTTCTCTGCCAGGGATTGCTCAAACACGGCTGCATGCTTTGTGCGAGCCTGATCACCATCGAACGAATCGCAGCCACCGAAGAGGAAAGTTGCGGAAAGTAGAACAGTCAGTAATGTAAGCTTCTTCTCGTGCATGATATCAGGCGCTGGAATGCCTCAGACTCCCCTTGAAAAAGATCTCCTCAACTCTTGATAGTCCATCCTCAACGGATATCTGCCCCGGACTCTTGATTACTGCAAAAACGAACGACTCCAACATCGCAGAAAGCGATAACGTTGCCATCCAAGGACCAGCATCCTTGAAGATGCCTTTTCGCATCCCTGATTTGAAAATATCCGAGAGTTTTTGGTGGATAATTTCTCTAACCGCATCAGTCTCGGGCTCAACATCGGGACGTACAGTCAGGGCAGATGAGAGGTTCTCCGACAAATATAATCTGATGGTTGGAACATGGTCTGCGATGATCTGCTCGTGGGCTTTGATGTAGTTGCTTATCCTCTTTCTCTCATCAACTTCCTCCTCCAAAATCGGCATGAGGATGTCAGAAATCCTACCGGCACAAGACCCCATCAATGCAGCGAAAAGTGACTCTTTGCCCTCAAAGAACTTGTACAGAGTACCGACAGCGAACTCTGATTCCTCTGCAATCTCCTGCATAGAAACATTGTGAAAGCCCTTTTCAGAAAACAATTTCAGTGCGACTGCAAGAATCTCTTCTTTATGCCTTAGCCTTTCTCTCTCTTTTCGCGATAGGCTCGCCGTAGCCATCGTTTTCTCCTAATGTTCAAAGTCCAAGAATCTCGAACGTGTATTCTTATCGGAATATTAGCATTCATATTATGAATAATAATTCACAATATGTCAAGAGTTTTTGGAAACGGCGGAGGCAGAGACGCCCAAGATGAAGGATATCAAGACGTATCTGGATGCAGGTTGACCGCTCCCGGACAGTAGCAGTACGATCTGCCTTGGCTATGGTGGCTATCTGGTGGATTCTCGAAGGCCAAGACTATCCAAGGTTGTGGTGGGAACTGATTCCTGAGAACTGATTTGTGCCAATTCTTTCGGCATCGCAGGTGTATTCTATTGTACGGTTTCGATTCTTCTTAGGGTCAGAAACGATATGTAGGATCGATCTTACCAGTTCATGAAGTTAAACGGGCCGAAGCCATTTGTGCCAAATCCTTGTGCCAAACATCTTCCGTTGGTCTACGGCTGGTCTTCGGTTGATCTTCGGTTGATCTCATAAGTCTTTTTGTGTCAGGTGTTAATACTTATAGCATAAAGAGTTACAAACGCTCTGATCGGACATCGAAGGTCTGTGCATTCTAAGCACGACCGCGACAAACACGACCGCAGCGGTCGCAGCAATTCCGGTTGCTATTTTGAAGAAAGTCGGACATCCGGCCAGCGAAGCTTCGCCCTGTTTGGTACGGGCCAGCCGAGCTGATATTTTCGGTCAGGGGAGCACAGCGCAACACCACTGTTGGCTCATCCAAGCTCTCGTCTCGCAGTCTCTACGATTGCATCCACTTGCCTGGCCAACTCGGTCTCCAGCGGTTTTGGCTCGTGAGCGTCCAGGATTTGTTTGACTTGTTCGGTTATTCGCTCGGCCATCGAGAGCCTGCCGCTGTCGGCCCATCCATCCCAGCTCTGCCTGGTCCATGCCGGCCGAGGTAGCCACAATTCCTGGCGGAAGTTCCGCACCGTGTGCTCGGCGGCCAGGAAATTGCCGCCCGGTCCTACCTTGTGAACGATCTCGGCCGCCACTTTCTCGGCATCAACTTCAAAGCCCCGTGCTATCCTCTTGACATAATCTGCTAATTCATTGTCGAGAGAAAGCCAGAGTAAACTTGCGGCGTGATCTGTCCCGCATATCCCGCAATGTCCGAATGTGTCGGCCCCGGCAAGGGCCGCCAAGAGCAGGCTGGCGGCCTTCTCGGCCCCAGCCTGTGCGTCCGGCAGCTTGGCGTCGGTGAGTCCGACGTTTACGTAGGCGGGAAATCCGTAGTGCCTGGCCATTTGAACCATCGCCGCCGCCATCAGCCCCTGCTCGGGTGAGCCAAACGAACAGATGCTCGTCCGCGGATCCATAATATGCGGTATGCCTCCGTACATTACCGGTGTCCCAGGCGCAAATAACTGGGTGACCACAATCCCGGCAATTATCTCCGCATTTTCCTGTGCTAACGTCCCCGCCAATGTCCCCGGCGCCGTCGCGCACGTCATTGCCATCGGGCTGATACTGACAGGCTGACCGGCCCGTGCAAATTCCCGAACGATATCCAACCCGTCCTTTGGCAATTGCAGGGGGCTGATGGGTTCGAGAAACGCCTCCACCATCGGCCGTTTTCGCAGCGCCTCGGCGCCGCCGGCGACCGCACGATATATCTCGAGGATGTATCGTGCGGTCTTGCCGTTCTTTACCCAACAACGGGTCGGCTTGCCGGTGGTCTTGACGAGTTCTCCGGTGAGAAAGACATCCCGCCAGGCCTCGGATATCTCCTCAGGCTGCGCCATCGATCCGACAATCGTGATGTTATCGAGCGCATCGCCGAGCCTGATAGCCTCCAGCGCGTCGGCGACCGTGGCCGGCCGACGCTCGCCGCTGTCGGTATCGATCCAACTATACTGCCCGGGGCTGCTCATGAGTACGAAATCACCGTAGCCAAACCTCGCTGTCCGCTGCGGATCACGGCCGTAAAGAACATACTTCTTGCCCGCCTGCTCGATACTGTCGGTGACAAGCTCCTCGCCCAGCCGGGCAATCTTCGAATTCTTGTCCACACCGGCCCCCGCCTGGGCGAGAAGTTCCAGCGCTTCATCGTGATGCACCATCACACCCGTATCGCGCAGTATCCGGATCGTGCCGTCGTGAATGGCCCCTATTTCTTCCTCAGACAGAACTCGAACATTTATATCTCGCATGGGCCCTTCTCTCTTTTCTCCGGCGCCGGGCCACTCTATGGTTTTGTCTCGCCCTTGAGCCACAGGTCTATCGGCACCCGCAGACCTTTTGGTCGATACGGCAACGCCACTTTCTGTCCGGTTCGCGCCGAGTGATAGCCGGCGTTGAGGACTTCCTGCACAACCCGGCCATCCTCGCCCGTCGCCCGGGGCTCGGCCTTGCCTCGTACGCAGCGGGCAAAATGACGCATCTCCTGCGGGAATCCATAGTTCCACAACTCATCGAAGACCGGATAGGTCCATCCCTTGGTCGTAGGGGCTTTCTCGACTGCGTAGCCGTAGCCGTATTCGCTATAGGTGGGCAGAGCGTTGCCCATGTGCAGGTCGGCGTACGTGAGGCCGCCTTCTCCATAAATCTCAATGCGGTCCTCCATACCGCCTCGACGGGCCCAGCTATTCTCAACCAATCCCACCGCCCCGCCGGCGAATTCGAGGACACAAACCGAATCGTCCTCGCCCCTGGTCTTGTCGGTGTGAACGTGAGTCGCCATCTGGCAATATACGGTCTTGATCTTGGGCCGGCCCAGGAACCAGTAGCAAAAGGCTATCCCGTGACAACCCATGTCCATGAAAACGCCGCCGCCGGACTTTTCGACATCCCAGAACCAGTCGGCGTGCGGTCCGAAATGCTTCTCCGCCTGCTTCACCCGGTACACCTTGCCAAACGCACCCTGATCGGCCATTTCTTTGGCCTTGACGTACTTCGGCGTGAAGAACAACTCCTCGGCATACATCAGCAGCACGCCCTTCTTCCGGCATGTGTCGATCATCAGGTCCGCCTCTTCCATCGTCATGCACAGGGGCTTTTCGCACACCACGTGCTTGCCCGCATTGGCGATATCGACGGTCATCTGTGCGTGCAGGTAATTCGGCGCCGTGATCGTCACCATCTCGATATCCTTCTCGGCGAGCATCTGCCTGTAGTCGGTAAAGACGCGGGCGATGCCGTATCTGTCCGCCAACTTTTGGGCGTTGCCCGGCGTGGGAGAGGCAATCGCGACCACTTCTGCCGCGTCAGGAACCATTTGAAACGATGCGGCGTGGATATCCCCTTCGAACCTTGACCCAATGATCCCAACTTTGACTCTTCCCTTGCTTGTCATGGTGAATAAACCTCCTTATCGTCCAGACTGTCGCAGATTCCTACAGAGCCCATCCCGCGCGATATTCATAATGCAGATACTTGTTTGCCTCGGGTAGATTTGTCACCTTCATGTTTTCGCTGTCCCAGGAGAGTCTGCCGCCGCCCATCCGGACGCAAACCGTCCCCAGCAAGAGCGCCTCTGTCAGAGGCCCCGCGAAATCGAAATCCGAGCGAGTAGAACTGCCGGTCTTGCAGGCCAGGATCCACTCGGCGTGATGACCAATCGAGCGGGGCAGGGTCTTGGCCGGCCTCTTGTACGCCTTCATCCGTTCCTGGGGTATCAATCGAGGACTGTGGCCGCCCCAGCCTTCCACGTACATTTTGCCTTTGTCGCCCACGAATATCAGACCGTCTTCACGGGACAGCTCACGGTCGTCTCCCAACTCGTCCGGACGGGTGGGCAGCATGCCGCCGTCATACCAGTGAAGCTTGACCGGCGGCATACCGGCGCGGGCGTCGAACTGATAGTGAACCACCGAGGCCAGCGGCAAAGTCTCCTTCTTAACCAGGGTCGAGCTTGCGTGCACGCTGGTCGGAGCACCCAGTTTCAGGGCGGAAAAGACCGGCGCCAGATTATGGATCCCCATATCACCGAGGCCGCCCGATCCGAAATCCCACCAGCCGCGCCATGCAAACGGCACATAAGCCGGGTGATAAGGTCTGTACGGGGCCGGGCCGAGCCACAGATCCCAGTCTAACGTCGAAGGCACCGACGGGGTCTCTCTCGGACGATCAACTCCCTGGGCCCAGAAGAGTTTGCCGTTATGCGTAGGTCTGTCGGACCAGGCGTGCACCTCTCGGACGTCACCGATGGCGCCGTCGGAAATCCACTCGTTTATCAAGCGGTTGCCTTCGAATGCCATGCCCTGGTTGCCCATCTGAGTTGCAACGCCGGCTTCGCGAGCCGCCTTGGCTATTGCGCGTGCCTCGTAAACTGTGCGAGTCAGCGGTTTCTCACAATAGACATGCTTTCCCATCTTGATAGCCGTCATCGTGGCGACCGCGTGAACGTGATCGGGCGTGGCAACCACCACGGCATCGATTTGTTTTTCCTTTTCAAGCATTACGCGGAAATCGCGGTACCTTTTGGCTTTTGGATAACGCTTGAAGGTGCCTGCCGCCCGGGCCTGATCCACGTCGCACAACGCCACAATATTTTCGCTGCTGACATTGTCAAGGTCCCCTGCTCCCTGGCCGCCCACTCCGATGCCGGCAACGTTGAGCTTTTCGCTCGGTGGCGTCCGGCCCGGACCTCCCAGGACATGCCTCGGCACGATGCTAATCGCTGCCGCCGCAGCGGAGACGCCAATCAAAGCTCGCCTGGAAATCACCGGATCACATTTGCCTGTATTCGCCTCGCGTTCTTCCATAATGCCATTCCTCACAGAAAAGACAGCAGACTTCTTTCAGCAGTTTTTTTTTGCAGACAGGTCCGACTTATCAACCGCCGGCGCACATGCTCTCAAGGAACTCGGCGTTGTTGGGATATTTCTTGAGCAGCTTGAACAGAGAACCCATGGCATCTCGCGTGCCGTAGTTCGACAGTACTCGGCGCAGCGTCGCCAGGCCGCGGGTATGGTCGTCACCGTAGAGTTTGGCTTCCTTCCGCGTGCCGCTGGCCGGGATGTCGATCGCAGGAAATATCCTGGCTTCAGCCATCGACCGGTCGAGAACGATCTCGCTGTTACCCGTGCCTTTGAACTCCTCGAAGATCAGTTGGTCCATTCTAGAGCCGGTGTTGATCAGGCACGTAGCGATGATGGTGACCGAGCCTCCGTTTTCGACGTTTCGCGCCAATCCAAACAGACGGCGGGGTATTTCCAGGATTCCGGCTTCCAGCCCGCCGCTCATGGTCTGACGGCGTGGCGCCCCCCGACCCCGAGTCTTGTTGTTAAATGCCCTTCCGACCCTGGTGAGACTGTCTATCAACAGGACTATCTCGCGCCCGCATTCCAGCTCCATCTGCACGTGGGCGAGCATCAGCTCGGCAAGTTCGACGTGCTCGTTGGCGCTGTGGTCGCTCGTGCTGGCCACGACCTCAGCGCCCTCGACAGACCTGCGAAACTGCGTGACCTCCTCGGGCCGCTCGTCCACCAGCAGCACAATAACTCTGCTCTCTGGCGAACATTGGCCTATCGCCCGGACCATATGTTCCAGGAGAACGGTCTTTCCGGCCTTGGGCGGGGATACGATCAGTTGACGCGAACCCTTGCCTATAGGTGCGATGAGGTCCACGATGCGCATGCTCTCGGCGCCCGAAGCTCCCAGATCGAACCGTTCGTGCGGATCGATCGCCACCAGATCCGTAAATCGCGGGCGTTTGCCGAAGTCCTCCGGCGGCATGCCTCCCACAGACTCTATGGATACCAACCGAGTCCTGCCCTTCCTTCGCTCGGTCTGACCGGTGACGGTTGCTCCCTGGGCAAGAACAAAGCGGCGAGCTATATCCGGATGGACCATGATTTCACTACCCACCGGCCGATACGACCGCTTGGCGGTTCTGACCGCAAATTGCTGTTTGCTCAGACGTTTCAATATTCCCGTAGTCGTGTCGGCCATCGAAAGGTTCCTTACGAATTCCTACCGAGATAGAATGATGATATAGGAAACGCTTGTATTATACCACATTGGGCCGCGTTGGCAAGTGGGTACGTGAGATTTCTTGACGAGTGCAATGTTTCCCTTGTGGACTCGGCCAACTACGCCATCCTTTTCCAAATCAGCGACGCGGTGGACATCAGTAATGTCAAATTCACCGGTGGCTGGGACGGTGTGCATTTTCGCGGCGGCCCCGGTCGGCCCTGCCGCGACGTGAGCATCGTTGGGTGCGTCACGCGAGTAAGCACTTGCAGACGATTTCCCAGGCGGGTATAATTCAGCTTGATTTTGGAATTGTCCTTGGATTTTTTCGGGAGGAATATTATGGATCGTCGTGATTTTCTCAGAGCCGGCGTCGCCGGGATGGCATTGTCAACCGTTGGCAATTACATCGCAGAATCGGCCAACCAGAGGCGCAGGCGCGTCGGGCTGATCGGCTGCGGGTGGTACGGCAAGGCCGCCCACTTTCGCCTGCTTCAGATCGAACCGGTCGAGGTCGTCTCGTTGTGCGACGTAGACAGCAAGATGCTCGCCGAAGCCGCCGGGATGGTTGCCGAGCGTCAGGCGTCCCCTGCTTCCGCAGGGGCAAGCTCGTCCC